>NZ_JBIQES010000002.1:0-479813 GCF_045369825.1 Dietzia sp. 179-F 9C3 NHS | reverse complement strand
CGCCGCACCCACGCCGAACACACCCTCAACCACCAGGGCGCACCCACCCCGACAGACACCACCCCCACCACCCAGGCGAACGACGATGCACCACCCTTCTGAGTGGCAAGCCCTGCGCGGCGAGCCCCGGCGAGGTGCGCTACTTCAGCAGCGAGGAGTACATCGCGTGGGTCTCCTCGGCGATGGTCGCCCAGGAGAACCGGGTCCGCGCGCGCTCGGCGCCGGCCTTGCCGAACCGCGCGGCCTTGTCGGGATCGACGACGAGATCGTTGACGGCTTCGGCGAGCCCGGCCTCGAAGGCCCGGGGATCGGACTCGTCGTAGTGGACGAGTGTGCCGGTCTCGCCGTCAACGACGACCTCGGGGATCCCACCGACGTCGGAGGCCACGACGGCGGTGTCGCACGCCATGGCTTCGAGGTTGACGATCCCGAGAGGTTCGTAGACCGAGGGGCACACGAAGAGCGTCGCCGCGGAGAGAATCTCGATGACCTCGTCACGGGGGAGCATGTCCTTGAGCCAGAACACGCCGTCCCGCTCGGCCTGCAACTCGGCGACGAGGCCTTCCATCTCGGCAGCGATCTCCGGGGTATCCGGGGCGCCGGCGCACAGTACGAGCTGAGCGTCCGGGTGGAAACTCTTGGCCGCCCGGACGAGGTGCGGAACTCCCTTCTGGCGGGTGATGCGGCCGACGAACGCGACGATCGGACGGTCCGGGTCGACACCGTGGCGGCGCAGAACGGAATCGTCGGTGGCGAAGGGGGTGGTGGGCGCCCATACGGATGTGTCGATGCCGTTGAGGATCACGTGGATCCGGTCGGGTTCGATCGCGGGGTACACGCGGAGGATCTCGTCCTTCATCCGCGCACTCACCGCGACCACGGCGTCGGCGTTCTCGAAGGCGTTCTTCTCCGACCAGCTCGACACCTGGTAACCGCCACCGAGCTGCTCGGCCTTCCACGGGCGGCTGGGCTCGAGGGAGTGGGCGGACACGACGTGGGGGATGCCGTGGAGGCGACCCGCCAGGTGTCCGGCAAGTCCCGCGTACCAGGTGTGGGAGTGTGCCAGGTCCGCACCCTCGGCGGCCACGCACATGCGCAGTCCGGCCGAGAGCGTCTGGATGGCGGGATTCGCGTCCGCCAGCTCCGGTTCGGGGCGGAAGGCCCGGGCGTTGTCCCGGTCCGCTCCCATGCACAACACGTCCACGTCGCAGAGCGGCCGCAGGTTGGCCACCAGCTCGGTCACGTGTACGCCCGCCCCGCCGTAGACCTCCGGCGGGTACTCTCTCGTCATCATCGCTACTCGCACGAGCCAAACCTAGCCGCGATCGGTGACGCCCGGGCGCGGGCCGGTGAACGGGAACCGACACCGGGGTGGCGGATGGGTGCGGGGAGGGGGCAAGTCGCTCGTTGCGCGGTGGTGCGCACGGTGAAGTCGTTACGGTGGAGGCGTGAGGAGCCAGCCGCACGTCCTAGCAATAGTTCTCGCCGGCGGCGAGGGCAAGCGCCTCTTTCCGCTGACGGCGGACAGGGCCAAGCCCGCGGTGCCGTTCGGGGGGTCGTACCGTCTGATCGACTTCGTGCTGAGCAACCTCGTCAACGCCGGGTTCATGCGCATCTGCGTGCTCACCCAGTACAAGTCCCACTCGCTGGACCGGCACATCTCTCAGGTCTGGCACATGAGCGGCATGGGCGGCGAGTACATCACCCCGGTGCCCGCGCAGCAGCGGCTCGGGCCGCGCTGGTATACGGGATCGGCGGACGCCATTCTGCAGTCCCTCAACCTGGTCTATGACGAGAAGCCCGACCACATCGTGGTGTTCGGTGCCGATCACGTCTACCGCATGGACCCGCGCCAGATGCTCGACCACCACGTCTCGACCGGTGCGGCGGTGACCGTGGCGGGGATCCGTGTGCCGCGCAGCGAGGCGTTCGCCTTCGGCTGCATCGACGCCGATGAGGGCGACCGCATCCGGGGGTGGGTCGAGAAGCCCTCGGATCCCCCGGGCACCCCCGACGACCCGGATGCCACGTTCGCGTCGATGGGCAACTACATCTTCTCCACCGAGGCGCTCATCGAGACGCTCAAGGCGGACGCCGAGAAGCCCGACTCGACGCACGACATGGGTGGTGACATCATCCCGGCCCTGGTCGAGCAGGAGCGCGCCTACGTCTACGACTTCGCCCGGAACCACGTCCCCGGCGAGACGGAGCGGGACAAGGGATACTGGCGCGACGTCGGCACGATCGACGCCTTCTACGACGCGCATATGGACCTGGTCTCGGTCCATCCGGTGTTCAACCTCTACAACAACCTGTGGCCGATCCGGACCCAGCAGGACAACCTGCCGCCGGCGAAGTTCGTCAACGGCGGCATGTCGCAGGAGTCGATGGTGGGCGCCGGGACGATCATCTCGGCCGCGACGGTGCGCAACTCCGTGGTGGCGAACAACGTGATCGTCGAAGACGGCGCGGTGGTCGAGGGCAGTGTCCTCATGCCGGGTGTGCGGATAAGTCGGGGCGCCGTGGTGCGCAAGGCGATCGTCGACAAGAACTGCCACATCGGTGACGGCGACGTGATCGGTGTGGATCACGAGCGCGATCGCCAGCGCTTCCCGGTCAGCGCCGGTGGTGTGGTGAGCGTCGCCAAGAACACCACCACGACGCTGCACGGCTGAACCGCCGGGCCACAGATCCGTGTGCCGGCGCGCGCGTCGGTCAGAGAGTGACGACGGTGAGGCCGCTGCCCACCGGGAGCACGGTGACGTGTGCGTGCTCGGGCAGCTCCACCTCTTCCGGGAGCGGGGCGTGCTCGCCGAGGAGGACCAGTGCGCCACCGCGCCGCAGGAGCACCTGTGCGCGTGTGACCACCTGGCCGACGGCGTCGTCGCGCACGTCGGCCACGACGAGGTCGTAGGCGCCGTCGGCGAGCTTGGCGACCACCTCGAGGGGACGCGCCGCGATGTAGCGGGCCGCGGAGGAGGGGTGGCCCGCGGCGGCGATCGCGGTCCGCGCGGCGTCGAGGTGGTGGGGATCCTCGGTGATGCATGTGATGACGGCGCCGGCATCGGGGCCGGCGGCGGCGAGGATGGCCAACGCGGGGACCCCCGGGGCGGGCGAGAGGCAGACCGCGGCGCGGGTGCCGGTGAGGCGGGCCACGAGCCGGATCGCCTCGGCCGTCAACGCATCCGGCGAGGAGGCGCCGAGCTCGGCCGCCTCGGTGCGGGCGGCGGAGTACGGGGAGTCGTCGACGAGGTCGGCGCAGCGCCGCGCGAGCGCGCGGTCCCCGGAGCGGTCGGTGGAGTGGGCGTCAGGCTGATCGGACACGGTGGCCAGCGTATCCCCGCGGGCTACCGACGCGTGGTCGCCGCGCGGTGATCCGATCGGTATCGGACTCTCAGTGCCTTCTCAGTACGGGTATACCGGGAAGACAGGCCGATGGGGGAGGGTGTACACCATGTACTCCCAGACGGTGCACGGATCCACGACCGTGACGACCGCCCCGGACGGGGTCGAGGCTCTCGGGACCGCCCGGTTCGACGAGACCGGCCGGGCGTCCGACATGCCGTCGTGGTCCGAGCTCGTGGCCCAGCACGGTGACCGCGTGTACCGTCTCGCCTTCCGCCTGTGCGGTAATGCGCACGACGCGGAGGACATCACCCAGGAGGCCTTCATCCGGGTGTTCCGCTCGCTCGACCGGTACGAGCCGGGCACGTTCGAGGGCTGGATGCACCGGATCGTCACCAACCTGTTCCTCGACATGGCTCGCCGCCGCACACGGATCCGCTTCGAGGCACTGCCCGAGGACGCCGAGCGTGTCCCGGGGAGGGCGCGTAGCCCCGAGCAGGTCCTCGCCGAGGAGACCTTTGATCCCGTGCTTCAGACGGCGCTGGACAACCTGTCCCCGGAGTTCCGGGCGGCGGTCGTCCTGTGCGACATCGAGGACCTCAGCTACGAGGAGGTCGGGCGCATCCTCGGGGTGAAGATGGGGACGGTCCGCAGCCGCATCCACCGGGGTCGCGCCGCGCTGCGCGCCGAGCTCGAGGCGGCCGGGGTGACCGGGGTGCACGAGCGGGCCGACTGACGCGGTTCGCGGCCGGGAACCCCGTGACGGCGTCGCTCGTTGACGACCTCGACGGGGCCGACCGGGCCCCCGTCACGGCGGACGAGGAGGCGACGAGGTGGATCGACAGCGTTCCGGAGTCGGCCCAGAGGCCGAGTACCACCTGTCCTCGGTGTCGGCGCGTCGGGTCGCCGACAGTGCCGGGCCGCCACCGGGCAGCCGGCGGTTCCTCTCGACCGACCATCTCTCGGCGGAGGCCGTCGCCGCGTACGTTGACCATCGTCTGCCCGCGGCCGGTCTGACCCGCGCGGACGCCCATCTGGCCCGGTGTCCGAGGTGCCGCCAGGAGGTCTCGGACCAGCGCGACGCCCGCCGTGCCCTGCGCGGCTCGGGACCCATCCACATGCCGGAGGACCTCAGGGACCGGCTGCGTTCCCTGGGGGAGGGCGGACCGCCCGGCTCCGTACCGGGCGAGGCCCCGGACGCGGCATCGGGTCCCGACGCGGCGGCGCGACCCCCCGCCCTGCACGGGGTCGTGGCCGGGCTGCTCCGACGGCTGCGGAACCGCGGCCGTTAGGGTGGGCCGGGTGGAGGACGAGACCCCCGAGCGCCCACTGCGCTACCCCACGCCCGTGCGTCGGCCGGACATCGACGACGCCACGGCCGCTCACTTCGCGCGCCCGCCCGGCGTGTCGGGTGGCCGGGACCCCCGGCGGGGGGTCGGGGACGCGGCGGTGGGGGCACGGGGGACGACGAGTTCGCTCGTCGAGACCGACCCCGATCCGGTTCTCGCGGAGACGTTCGGACCGCGCGAGGGTGGTCAGCGGGGGATCGAGCGGCATCCTGAATGGCAGGACCGGCGGGACGAGGCCCCCGCGGTCCGCCCCGACCCGTGGCGCGACCCGCACGCTCCCGTCGGGGTGGGCGAGCCCGCGCTGACGGAGGCGGACCGGGACGAGCCCGTGGACCTCACCGCCGGGGAGGACCGGCCGGCGACGCAGGCGCGGCTGTCGCTCTCGGAGGTGCTGTTCGAGCGTCGCCTCAGCCGGCATGCCCTGGCGGGACTCGCCGCGGCGGTCGCGCTGGTGGCCCTGGTGGGCGGCGGCATCGGCGCGGTGGTGGCCGACTCCGCCCGGATGCTCACCACCTCGACAGTGAGGATCGCGGACGCCCCCGAGGGGGTCGCGCGTCCGGACAACCCGATCGGCGAGGTCGCGCGGCGCGTGCAACCCGCCGTCGTCAACATCCAGGTGTCCACGCCCGGCTCCCACGGTGAGGGGTCCGGCATCGTCATCGACCCGCAGGGCTACGTCGTCACCAACAACCACGTGGTGACGATGGGCGGCGCGAGCTCCGACCGGGCGGCGGTCGAGGTGGTCTTCTCGGACGGCTCCCGTACGCCCGCCGAGCTCGTGGGGCGCGACCCCGCCACGGACCTCGCGGTGCTCAAGGTGGAGGACGTCCAGGGGCTGACCGTGGCCGCGTTGGGCGACTCCGACCAGGTCGAGGTGGGCGAGCAGGTGCTGGCCATCGGTTCGCCGCTGGGCCTGGCGCGGACCGTGACCGGCGGAATCGTCTCCGCCACCCAGCGACCGATCGCGCTGGGGGAGTCGACCTCGGACGGCGACGTGGTGATCGACGCCATCCAGACCGACGCGGCGATCAACCCGGGCAACTCGGGCGGGCCGCTCATCGACGCCTCCGGGGCGGTCATCGGGATCAACACCTCGATCTTCACCAACTCCGGTGGCTCGATCGGCCTCGGCTTCGCGATCCCCGTCAACGACGTGCGCACCATCGCCACCGCGCTCATGACGGAGGGGGAGATCGAGCACGCCACGATCGGCGTCAACGCCCGCACGGCGGCCAACGCCTCGCTCGAGGGGGCGGAGATCGTCAACGTGCGCGAGGGCTCGGCCGCCGAGGAGGGCGGTCTGCGCGAAGGCGACGTGGTGACCAGGGTCGGGGAGCGGCGGGTCCGCTCGTCCGAGGAACTGGTGGTGGCGGTGCGGCAGGCTGGGGCCGACGACGAGGTGCCGGTCGAGGTGATCCGGGACGGTACGCGGGTCGAGCTCGACGTCCGGCCTACGCTGGGCTGACGCGACGACGTATCCTCAACAGCGATGTTCACGAACGTGGGTTGGTCCGAGCTCCTGGTCCTCGGCGTGGTCGCGCTCGTGGTCCTCGGACCCGAGCGCCTTCCCGAGGCCGCCCGGTGGCTCGCGGGCGCCATCCGCAAGGTCAAGGAGTTCGCCGGGACCGCCCAGCAGCAGCTCAAGGACGACTTCGGAACCGACCTGGACGAGTTCCGTGAGCCGCTCAAGCAGATCAACGAGCTTCGTGGACTCAGCCCGCGGGCGCTCGTCACCAAGCACCTGCTCGACGGCGACGACTCGCTGTTCACAGGAAATTTCGACGACGCCGCGCCGGCCGGGGGCGCCGCGGCGGTGACGGGCACGCCGTCCGCCGGGCCGAGCCCCCAGACCGGGCCGAGCCAGCCCACCCAGCCGAGCCAGCCCACGCAGCCGAGCCAGTCGTCCCCGCCGACCCGGTCGGGCGCGGCGCCGGTCTGGGACACCGACGCCACGTAGGCGGAGTCCGCCCCCCGGCCGTTTACAGGTGGCGGGTCGTGTCGATCCCGAGGTTCATCCCCGCGAGTCCGCGCGGGCGCACGGCGAGGCCGTCGGCGATCCCCCTATAGGCGCGACCGGCGGCGGAGTCCGGCTCCGCCAGGACGATCGGGGTGCCGTCGTCGCCGTGCTCACGGACAGCCTGCTCGAGCGGGACCTGGCCCAGGAGCGGGACGGTCGCGCCGACGGAGCGCGAGAGGTTGGCCGCGACCTCGGCACCGCCGCCTGTGCCGAAGACCTCCATGCGGTTGCCGTCGGGCAGCTCGAGCCACGACATGTTCTCGATGACGCCGGCGATCCGCTGGCGGGTCTGCAGGGCGATCGACCCGGCGCGCTCGGCGACCTCGGCAGCGGCCGCCTGTGGGGTGGTCACCACGAGGATCTCGGCGTTCGGGATGAGCTGCGCGATCGAAATGGCGACGTCGCCGGTGCCGGGCGGCAGGTCCATGAGCAGCACGTCGAGGTCGCCCCAGTACACGTCCGCGAGGAACTGCTGCAGCGCCCGGTGGAGCATGGGGCCGCGCCACACCACCGGGGTGTTGCCCTTGGTGAACTGGGCGATCGAGATGACCTTGACCTCGTGCGCGACCGGCGGGAGGATCATCTGCTCGACCTGGGTGGGCCGGGCGTCGGTACCGAGCATGCGCGGGATCGAGTGGCCGTAGATGTCGGCGTCGAGGACGCCGACGGACAGGCCCCGGGCCGCGAGCGCGGTGGCCAGGTTCACCGTGGCCGTCGACTTGCCGACGCCGCCCTTGCCCGAGGCCACCGCGTACACGCGGGTGAGGTTGCCGGGCTGGGCGAAGGGGATGACGGGCTCGGCGGCGTCGCCGCGGAGTTGCTTGCGCAGCTCGGTGCGCTGGGCGTCGTCCATCACGTCCAGCTCGACCGCGACGTCGCCCACGCCGGGGACGTCGGAGACGGCGGCGCGGACCCGGTCGGTGATCGTGTCGCGCATCGGGCACGAGGCGACGGTCAGGTAGATGCCCACGTCCACGCGGCCGGTGGCCTCGTCGACGTCGACGCCCTTGACCATGCCGAGCTCGGTGAGGGGCTTTCGGATCTCGGGGTCTTCGACCTTCGCCAGGGCGGCCCGGATCGCTTCTTCACTGGGTGCACTCATGATGCCCCGAGTCTAGGCGTGACTCGGGGGCCGGCGTGAGCGGGGATCAGGCCGGCGGCGGGACGCAGAACGGTGCGATGCAGGGGAGCTCGATCGGCGGCAGCCCGGGGGGCGCCGGAGGCGCGGGGGCCGGTCCCGGAGCGGGCGGCGGCGCCTGCTCGGCCGCGTCGCGGTGCGGCGCTGGCGGGGGCGGCGGAGGCGGCGGGGGCTCGGACTCCGACGGCTCGGGCTTCGGCGTGCAGCCGGGCACCGGCGGCGCGGGCTCGCCGGGGGCGGCGGGCTCCGGGGCCGCGGTGGGCGTGCCCTCCCAGCCGTCGGGGCAGTGCTCCGGTGGCGTGGGGGGCTCGATCGTGGGCTCCGGCCGGTGGATCTCCGGCAGGTCGGCGGGCAGCGGGTAGGCGTTGACGGCGTAGCCGTGGGCCCACGCGTTGACGTTGGCCACGTAGGCCAGCGAGTTGTTGTACGCGAGGATCGCGCGGGTCCGGGCGGCCGGGTCGTTCATCGACCCGCCCTGGTTGCACAGCAGGGTGGCCGCGGCGAGGGCGCCGTCGTAGATGTTGTTGGGATCGGCGACGCCGTCGTCGTTGCCGTCGCGACCCAGGGTGGCCCACGTCGAGGGGATGAACTGGACCGGGCCGACCGCGCGGTCGTACTCCGCGTCGCCGTCGAAGCGGCCGCCGTCGGTGTCCTTGATGACGGCTGTGCCGGGCAGCGAGCCGTCGAGCCGCGGCCCGAGGATGCGGCCGATCGTGTTGCCGTGGGCGTCGAACCGGCCGCGGCCCTGGTTGGACTCGACCTGGCCGATGCCGGCGAGCAGCGTCCAGTCCAGCTCACAGGCGGGCTGTTCGGCGCGGAGCCGGTCGGCGGCACGGTGGTAGGCGTCGAGCGCGATGCCGGGGATCCCGAGCGGGCCGCCGGGGATGGTGGCGGGCGGGATGTGCGCGGCGCCGGGGTCGTCGGACTCCTCGGACTCCTCGGTCGGGGGCGGCGGGGTCTCCGACGAGGTGGGCGAGTCGGAGGTGGTCGAAGCGGGGGTCGAGGTCTCGGCGACCTGGGCCAGGGCCGGGGCCTCGGACGGGCCGTGGTCGAGGCTCAGGCCCACCGCGGCGAGCGTCACGATGGCGCCCGCGGTCACGGCGGCGCTGGTGAGGACCCTGCGGTCGGCGTTGTGCGCGAGGTGGCGCAACGTTCCCCCTACTACGTTCTCGACGGCGGCGTTCGCGGCGTCCGCCGACGGGGCGGGGCCGGAGTCCGGACCGGGAGGGCGTCGGCGACGGAGCCGACGTTACCCCCGTCCTTCCCCGTGTGAATCGCCTTTGGGGTGATCGGTGTTACTCCCGTCGCCGCCGAGTCCCGCGAGCCTGGTCTCGATTCGCTCGACGGCGTCGCGGAGGTCGTCCAGTTCGCGGCGCAGGTAGTCGCGGGTCACCGTCTCGCCCACGGACAGGCGAACCGAGGCCAGCTCGCGGGCGAGGAACTCCGTGTCGGCCTTGGTCTGCGTGGCGCGCAGCCGGTCCTCCTGCAGTGAGGCCTTGTCGCGGTCCTCCTGGCGGTTCTGGGCCAGCAGGATGAGCGGCGCCGCGTAGGCGGCCTGGGTGGAGAACGCGAGGTTGAGCAGGATGAAGGGGTAGGGGTCGAAGCGCCACGCCACCACCACGATGTTGATCGCGATCCACACCACCACGACGACCGTCTGGATCATGAGGTAGCGGCCGGTGCCGAAGAACCGGGCGATGGCCTCGCTGTAGCGGCCGACGGCGTCGGAGTCGAAGCTGATCCGGGGGCGCCGGGAGGTGACCGGCGTGGAGAGGGACGAGCGCGGCTGTGGTTCGGTCACGGTCGGGCCTCCCTCTCGTCGTGCAGATCCATATCGCGCCAGTCCTCGGGGAGCATGTGGTCGAGGAGGTCGTCCACGGCGACCGCCCCGAGCAGGTGCCCCTCGTCGTCCACGACCGGGCCGCAGACGAGGTTGTAGGTGGCGAAGAACCGGGTGACCGACTCCACGGAGTCGGTGGGCCGGAGCGTGGACAGGCTGGTGTCCACGGTCTCGGCGACCATCGTCGAGGGCAGCTCGCGCAACAGGGCCTGGATGTGGACGCAGCCGAGGTACCGGCCCGTCGGGGTGGCGGTGGGGGAGCGGACCACAAAGACGAGGCTGGCGAGCGCCGCGCTGAGGTCCGGGTTCCGGCAGTGCGCGAGCGCCTCGGCCACGGTCGTCTGCGGCGACAGGATGATCGGCTCCGGCGTCATGAGGCCGCCCGCGGTGTCGGCGTCGAAGGACAACAGCCGGCGGACGGGCGCGGAGTCCTCTGGGTTCATGCGCTCGAGGAACGACTCGGCGTCCTTGGCGGGGAGTTCACCCAGCAGGTCGGCGGCGTCGTCGGGCTCCATCGCCTCCAGGACGTCCGCCGCGCGCTCCAGCTCGAGCCGGGTGACGATCTCCGTCTGCTCGTCGTGCGGGAGCTCCTGGAGGATGTCGGCGAGCCGCTCGTCGTGGAGGGTCCGGGCCACCTCGAGGCGGCGGTTCTCGGGCAGTTCGCGCAGCGCGTGGGCCACGTCGGCGGGACGCATGTCGGCGTACTGCTCCACGAGGCTCGCCGCACCGTGCTCAGGGGTGCCGATCGCGTCGTCGTCGAGGCCCCGGATCCGGCTCCAGGCGACGATCGCCACCGGGCCGCGGCGCCCGAGCGGTCCGCGGGAGCGGCGGGGGCGGGTCGCGAGCCGGGAGACCAGCCAGTCCCGGGAGCGTTGGCGCTCGATCTCCACGTCCACCACCTGGAACCGCGTGGGGCGCGCGGGAGCGTTCTCGGTCTCGCCGGGCTGCTGCTCGGGCTCGACGCCGACGATCGAGTCGACGAGCGCGCCGAGGACCAGGTTCTCGCCGGGCCGGGAGGTGAACCGGTGCAGGTTGATGGTGCCCGACACCAGCGTCACCGACCGGGGCTCGATGCTCGCCACGCGGAGCATGGGGACGAAGATCCGGCGGCGCGTGGGCAGCTCCACCACGAGTCCGATGACCCGCGGGGGTTGGTTCCGCGAGCGCATCGTCACCACCACATCCCGGATGCGTCCGATGTCGTCCCCGTCCGGGCCGATCACCGGCAGTCCGGCTAGCCTGGCGACGAAGACCTTGTTGAGGTTCGCCATGCGGACCACGTTAGTCGGCCGGGTGACCGCCCGCGCCCGTGCACCGACCGCCCCGTGCGCCGACCGGAGGGAGCGTCCCCCATGTCCACCGTCTCACAGGCGATCGCCGAGCTCCGGGCCCGTGCGCGCCGCACCGTGCTGGCCGTCCCGGGCAGCAGCGTCAAGATGATCGGCAAGGCCCGCGGGCTCGAGGTCGACGAGGTCTTCCTCGATCTCGAGGACGCCGTGGCCGGCCCGGCCAAGGAGGAGGCGCGCCAGAACGTCGTGGACGCGCTGCTCGGGGGCGGGTTCGCGGCGCCCACCGTCGTGGTGCGGGTCAATGCGTGGGACACCGAGTACACGGTCCGCGACGTCACCGAGGTCGTGGGGCGCGCCGGGGCGCACCTCGACGCGCTGCTGCTGCCCAAGGTCCGCACGGCGGACGAGGTGGTGGCGCTGGACCTGGTGCTCACGCAGGTGGAGAAGGCGGCCGGGCTGCCGGAGGGCCACATCGGGATCGAGCCGCAGATCGAGGACGCGCTCGGCCTGACCAACATCGACGCCATCGCCACGGCGAGCCCGCGCGTGCTCACCCTGGTCTTCGGCCCCGCCGACTTCATGGCCTCGCTCGGTATGCGCACCCTGACGGTGGGCGAGCAACCGGAGGGCTACACGCCGGGCGACGCCTACCACCACGTCCTCATGACGATCCTCGTCGCGGCGCGGGCCCACGGGATCCAGGCGATCGACGGCCCCTACCTCAAGGTGCGCGACGAGGAGGGCTTCCGGCGGGCCGCCGGCCGCACGGCGGCGCTGGGCTACGACGGCAAGTGGGTGCTGCACCCCGCACAGGTCGACGCCGGCAACGAGGTCTTCAGTCCGCGACAGGAGGAGTTCGACAAGGCGGAGGGGATCCTCGCCGCGTACGCGCACTCGACATCCGTCGAGGGTGGTGCGCGCGGAGCGGTGATGTACGGCGACGAGATGCTCGACGAGGCCAGCCGCAAGATGGCGCTCGTCGTGTCGGCCCGGGGTCGCGCGGCGGGGATGACGGTCTCGGAGACGGCAGGGGAGGACCGATGACGACGCCGATGAATCCGGGGATGGGCCGCGGCCGGGGCGGGCAGACGCCCGGCCTGCCGACGCCGCCCACCGGCTGGGTGGTGGGGTCGTATCCCACCTACGCGCAGGCGCAGGCCGCTGTGGACCATCTCGCGGACGAGGAGTTCCCCGTCCACGAGGTGACCATCGTGGGCGTGGACCTCATGCAGGTCGAGCGGGTGACTGGCCGGCTGACCTGGCCCAAGGTGCTTGTCGGCGGGTTGGCGACGGGTGCGTGGCTCGGACTGTTCGTGGGCCTGCTACTCGGCATCTTCACCCAGCCGATGTGGGGCGTCGTGCTCACCGGCGTCGTCGCGGGCTCGGTGTTCGGTGTGGTCTCCACGTCCCTGTCCTACGCCGCCACCCGCGGCAAGCGGGACTTCGCCTCGACCTCGCAACTCGTGGCCGGGCGGTACGACGTGCTCTGCGAGCCGTCCAGTGCGGAGAAGGTCCGCGACGAGCTCACCCGCTTCGGGATGTCGTGACCGTCCTCGGCACCGTGCGGGCCCGGCTCGTGGGCGCGTACGGCACCGAGCCGCAGGAGGCGTCGGTGACCTTCCTCGGCGCCGCGCCCATCCGCGTGCTGCGTTTCGTCGACCCCGGCTCGGACCTGGTCCGGTACGTGACCCTGGGCTGCTCGGCCGAGCCGATGGGGGACCCGTCGGCGCTCGTGCCCGACCCCGCCGGGCCACGGGCCGAGTTGGCGATGTCCCTGCGCGGCGGCGTGGACGGCGTGGTCCGGGCGCTGGCCGTGCTCGCGGCCGCGCCTGCCGTCGAGGGGCTGGTCCTGGCCGAGGGTGCGCTCGTGGACCTCGGGGAACCGCTGTGGCCCGGGGCCGCGTTCACCGCCGTCGTCCTCCGCGAGCCGGAGGTCCCCGACGTGGAGCTCGACGGCGACGCCGCGCCCGTCCGCGTCCTGCGCGCGGTGCCCGTGACCCACACCGAGGCCGCCTGGGTGCGCCTCAAGGGCGCCGACGAGCTGGAGGCGGCCTGGCGCGAGGCCGGCGTCGACGTCACCGACCCCGCCCGACCGGCCGTCAACCCCGGCCGCACCGGCTGACGCCTGCCGGAACGCCTTCCCCCGCCAAGTCCGCCCGGGACCCGGCGCGGCCTGGTAGTGTGCGACACAAGGTACCTGGCGGTAGATGGGTTCAGGGAGGGTGATGACGACGATGGCGGCGGACGCCACCGGCACACAGCTCCGGCGGGGGGCGCTCGAGCTGGCCGTTCTCGCGGTGATCGGCCGCGCCCCGAGCTACGGCGGCGAGATCGTCGAGACCCTCGCCGGCCTGCCCGGCCTGGACACCGGTGCGGGAACCGTCTACCCGCTGCTCTCGCGCTTCCACCGCGCGGGCTGGGTGGAGACCACGTGGCAGGAGTCGCCCGCGGGCCCGCCGCGCAAGTACTACGCCCTCAGCCGCGCCGGACGGGCACAGCTGCGGGGACGGACCGAGGCCTGGCGGCAGCTCGCCGGGACCATGACCACGCTGCTCGGGGAGGGCCGGCCATGACCAGTTCCACGACGACGATCGACGCGTACGCTCGCCGCGTCGCCGCACACCTGCGACTGCGGGGCCGCCACGGGCGCGAGGCGCTCGCGACACTGCGGGAGGACCTGGCCGCCGCAGCGGGTGAGCTCGGCGAGGCGGAGGCGGTGGTGGGGTTCGGCTCGCCCGCCGAGACGGCGGCGGTGGGCCGTCCCGGTCTCCCTCGACCCGCGCGGCATCGGGGACCGGGCCCGCCGCGCCTTCGACCCGGGCGAGCCGCGGTTGTTCGTGCCGCGGGTCTACGGGCTGGGCTGGGACGTCAACCTCGGGGCGGTCGCCGTCCGCCTCGGGCTGCTGCGACCCGACGACCTCGACGACACCCAGTTCGCCGACATCCGTCCGGCCGAGCACGTGCGTGCCCGGGCCGGCCTGGCGGCGGCCACGGTGGCAACGGCGGGCCTCGTCGTCGTCGGGCTCCGCCGCGGCGCGGCGCTCCCCGCCCACTGGGGGCCCACCGGGCGTCCCGACCGGTGGGCACGGCCGCTCCCCGCGCTGGCCCCGGCGCTGGTGACGGCCGGGACCGCGGTTGCCCTGCCCGTGACGCTCGACGCCGCCGCGGCGGGACCCCGGGTGCGGGTCGGCGGCACCGTCGTCGGCACGGCGCTCGCCACCCTCGCCGCGGGACTGGCCGCGCTGACCGTGTACGGCGGCGACCGCCGCGTCGGACCGCTCGTCGCACCGGTGGCTGCCGGCGCCCTCGGCGCGGGCCTGGCGTCGGGCCACGCCTCGGTCCGGCCGGCGCTTCACCGCGCGTGGGCCACGGCGGAGAGGTGCTGACCATGGCGTTCGCCGATCTGTCAACCGCTGCGCGGGTGGCGCTCCGCGGTGGGCCCGATCGCGTTCCTCGCCACCGGCCGGCGGCCCTCGTGACGGCCGCGGGGGTCGCGGCGTACCGGCGGCGGGAGATCGGCTAGAGCCAGCGGTTCTTCCGGAAGAGCAGAAAGAGCCCCAGGCACACCAGCACCATGAACCCCACCACGACGAAGTACCCGTACTCGTCGTCCAGCTCGGGCATGTTCTCGAAGTTCATCCCGTAGATGCCGGCGATCATCGTGGGTACCGCGGCGATCGCCACCCAGGCGGAGATGCGCCGCATGTCCGTGTTCTGCTGCACGCCCACGATCGCCACCGCCGCGGTGACGAGCGAGGTGAGCTGCTCGTCGAGCGTCGTGACCTCCGCGGCCACGTGGGTGTGGTGGTCCTGGACGTCGCGGAAGTAGTGCCGGATCTCCGCGGGAACCGGCTCGAGGTGGTCCATGGTGAGCCGCCGCAGGGGCATCAGGAGCGGCGCGATGTTGTGCTTGAGCTCCAGGATCTCGCGTTTGAGGAAGTAGATCTGCTCGATGTCCACCGCCGAACGCGGCGTGAACACCGCGGACTCGAGCTCGTCCACGTCCCCGACCAGTTCGTCGGCGACCTCGACGTAGCTGTCCACCACCCGGTCGGCCACGGCGTGCATCACTGCGGCCGGACCCAGGCTGAGTCTTTCCGGCGCGCGCTCCAGCTCCTCCCGGAGGCCGCCCAGTCCGGGGAAGTCGCCGTGCCGGACGGTCATGACGAAGTCCCGCCCGAGCACCACCATGACCTCTCCCGAGGACACGATCTCGTTGGCCTCGGAGACGGATTCGTGCTCGATGTACTGGACCGTTGCCATGTTGAGCACCAGGGTGTCCTCGTAGGCCTCGAGCTTGGGACGCTGGCGACCACTGACCGCGTCCTCGACGATGAGCTCGTGGAGGCCGAAGACCGCCGCGACCGACTCCATCTGGTGCTGATCCGGGTCGTGCAACCCGATCCACACGAAGCCGCGGCCGTTCTCCCGGACCCGGCGGATCGCCGCGGCGTGCTCGTAGCGCCCGCGCTCGCGCCGCCCGTCGACGTAGATCCCGCAGTCGACGACCGCCCGTTCGACGGGCACGTGGAGGCGAGACGGGGCTGGCGTGGGACCGGCACCGTTCGTCCACCGCCGCCCGATCGTGGCCAACGGCACCCACCTCCTCTTCCGCCGGGATCGAGACTAACCTCTCGTCGAGGGCCCCCGTGTGCCGACGGGCGCCGGTGTTGCGAGACTGGCGGGGTGAGCCGCGTCGACGGGCGCGGCGGAACACGGAGAGGACGTGGGCGGATGCGGCGGACGGGACGGCGTGCCGGGGGACGTGTCGTGGCGCTGGCGGCCGCCGCCGCCGTGGGCCTGGCCGGGTGCCAGCTCGAGTCCTCCGTGGTCCCGGCCCACAGGCCGGCCCCGGTGGTCGTGGTCGCGACCGCCTCGTTCGGCGAGGCCGAGGTGGTGGGCCACATTTACGCCAACGCGCTCCTCCGCGACGGGTCCCGTGTCCGGTCGCTGCCGCAGTCCGGGACGCCGGAGGAGGTCCTTGACGCGGTCGTGACGGGGGAGACGACGTTCACCGTCGGATTCACCGGCGCACTCCTCGAACGCTACGACCCGTCGTCGGAGGCGACCTCGGCCGACGACGTCTACGCCGCGATGATGGCCGCCCTCCCCGAGGGGGTGACCGCGGCGGACCCGGCGCCCGCCGAAGACCGGCCCGTCTTCGCGGTTACCCGGCACAGCGCCGAGACCGGCGGCCTGCGGACGATGACCGACCTCGAGGGGCGGTGCGGAGAGTTCGCCCTCGGCGCCCGCCGGGAGGCGCTCGACGACCGGCGCCTCGCCGAGGCGGTGGGTGGGGCCTACGACTGCTCGTTCGGGCGCCGTGATGAAACCGGGCCCGATCCCCGCGCCCTGCTCGACGCGCTGCGCGCCGGGGAGGTCGACGTGGGCCTGGTCCACTCGGCGGACCCGATCCTCGACGAGGACGACATGGTGGTCCTCGACGACGACCGGGACGCGCTCCGCGCCCAGCAGATCGTCCCGGTGTTCCGCAAGGGCTCCCTCACCGAAGACCAGCTCACGCTGGTCAACCGGATCAGCGGCGAGCTCACCACCGAGGACGTCCGGGACCTGCTCGTGGGGGTCGAGGTCGGGTCGGCGACCCCGGCCGACCTCGCCAACCGCTGGCTGGACCAGCACGGGTACTGACCTCGCCCACAGACGCCGGTGCGCGGGTGACCCGGTGATCATCAGGTCACCCGCGCACCGGGTGGGGGTCAGGCGAAGGCCTGCTCCACGAGCTGCTTCTGCTCCACGGCGTGGACCTTGCTCAGGCCGGTGGACGTGGCGGCCATCGCACGGCGCGACACCCGCTTGAGCGGCGGGCAGTTCTCTACGAGCTCCGGCATCTGGATGGCGAGGAAGCTCCAGGCACCCTGGTTGGCCGGCTCCTCCTGCACCCACCGGACCTCGTGGAGGTTCGGGTAGCTGTCGAACGCCTCGCGCAGACGTCGGTAGGGCACCGGGTGGAGCTGTTCGAGGCGGACGATCGCGATGTCCTCGCGCTTCTCCTTCTCCTGCCGGGCGGCGAGCTCGTAGTAGAGCTTGCCGGAGACGAGCAGGATGGTCGTGACCTTGTCCCGGTCCCTGGCGCCGTCGGCGAAGGTCGGGTCGTCGAGCACCGACCGGAACTTGCCGGAGGTGAACGCCTCGATCGGGCTCACGGCCTTCTTGTTGCGCAGCATCGACTTGGGGGTGAAGACGATCTGCGGACGGTGGATCCCGTCGAGCGCGTGGCGACGCATGAGGTGGAAGTAGTTCGCCGGGGTGGACGGCTGCGCCACGGTCATCGAACCCTCCGCGCACAGCTGGAGGAAGCGCTCGATGCGCCCCGACGTGTGGTCCGGCCCCATGCCCTCGTGTCCGTGCGGCAGCAGCAGGCTGACCGACGAGGTCTGGCCCCACTTGGCCTCACCCGAGGAGATGTACTCGTCGATGATGGTCTGGGCGCCGTTGACGAAGTCGCCGAACTGTGCCTCCCACATGACGATCGCGTCCGGGTCGCCGACGGAGTATCCGTACTCGAAGCCGAGGCCGGCGTACTCCGTGAGCGCCGAGTTCCACACCTCGAACCGGCCCTCGGCGTCCAGGTGCTGGAGCGGCGAGTACGGCTCGGAGGTGGACTTGTCGATCACCACGGCGTGCCGCTGCGTGAAGGTGCCGCGCTGCGAGTCCTGGCCGGCGAGGCGGACCGTGCGGCCCTCGAGCACGAGGGAGCCGATGGCGAGCATCTCGGCGAACGCCCAGTCGATGTTGCCGTTGTAGGCCATCTTCTGACGGGCCTCGTAGACCGGCTTGACACGCGGGTGGATGTGGAAGTCCTCAGGCACCGAGCCGAACGCGTCGCCGATCGTGTGCAGGACCGACTCGTCCACCGCGGTGACGAGCCGCTTGGGCAGCGGCTGAGCCGGCAGGATCGACTCCGAGGCCTTGACCGGGTGCTTCTCGAGCTCGCGGACCTCGTTGAAGACCCGCTCGAGCTGGCCCTGGAAGTCGCGCAGCGCGGCCTCGGCCTCCTTCTCGGTGATGTCGCCACGACCGACCAGGTCCTCGGTGTAGGACTGGCGGACGCTCTTCTTGCCGTCGATCACCTCGTACATGCGCGGCTGCGTCATCGACGGGTCGTCCGCCTCGTTGTGGCCGCGGCGGCGGTAGCACACGAGGTCGATCACGACGTCCTTGTGGAACTCCTGGCGGAAGTCCATGGCCAGGCGCGCCACCCGGACGCAGGCCTCCGGGTCGTCGCCGTTGACGTGGAAGATCGGCGCGCCGGTCATCTTGGCGATGTCCGTGCAGTAGTGGCCCGAGCGCGCGGCCTCGGGCGCGGTGGTGAAGCCGATCTGGTTGTTGACGACGATGTGGATCGTGCCGCCGGTGCGGTAGCCGTCGATGCCCGCCAGGTTGAGGGTCTCGGCCACCACGCCCTGGCCGGCGAACGCGGCGTCGCCGTGGAGCATGAGCGGGACCACGGGGAACTGCGCGCGCCACTCCTCGTCCTCGATGAGGTCCTGCTTGGCGCGGACGATGCCCACGAGCACGGGGTCCACGGCCTCGAGGTGCGACGGGTTGGCGGTGAGCGAGACCTTGATCTCGTTCTCGCCGAACATCTGGTACTGGATGCCCTCGGCGCCCAGGTGGTACTTCACGTCGCCGGAGCCGTGCGCGGCCGAGGGGTCCATGTTGCCCTCGAACTCGGTGAAGATCTGCTTGTACGGCTTACCGACGATGTTGGCGAGCACGTTGAGTCGGCCACGGTGCGGCATGCCGATGACGACCTCGTCGAGCGCGAACTCGGCGGCCTCGTCGATCACCGCGTCCATCATGGGGATGACCGACTCGGCGCCCTCGAGCGAGAAGCGCTTCTGGCCGACGTACTTGGTCTGCAGGAAGGTCTCGAACGCCTCGGCGGCGTTGACCTTGGACAGGATGTACTTCTGCTCGGCGACGGTCGGCTTGTCGTCGACACCCTCGACGCGGTCCTGGATCCACTGGCGCTGCTCGTTCTCGAGGATATGGGTGTACTCGATGCCGATCTTGCGGCAGTAGGCGGCGCGGAGGGAGGACAGGACGTCGCGCAGGCGCATCTTGTCCTTGCCCACGAAGCCGCCCACCGAGAACTTGCGGTCGAGGTCCCACAGCGTGAGCTCGTGGGTGTTGACGTCGAGGTCCGGGTGGAAGTTCCGGCTGCGCTGGGCGTGCATGCCGTCGAGCGGATCGATGTCGGCCATGAGGTGGCCGCGGTCGCGGTAGGCCGCGATGAGCTCGAGGACGCGGGCGTCCTTGTCCACGCGCGGGTCGGTGATGTCCTGGCGCCACCGGACCGGCTCGTACGGGATCCGGAGGGAACCGAAGATCTCGTCGTAGAACTGGTCGGAGAGCAGCAGCCGGTGGATCTCCCGGAGGAACTCGCCCGACTCGGCGCCCTGGATGATCCGGTGGTCATAGGTCGAGGTGAGCGTGGTGACCTTGCCGATGCCGTTCTTGGCCAGCAGCTCCTCGCTCGAGCCCTGGAACTCCGCCGGGTACTCCATGGCACCCACGCCGATGATCGCGCCCTGGCCCACGGTGAGGCGGGGGACCGAGTGGACGGTGCCGATGCCGCCGGGGTTGGTCAGCGAGATGGTGACGCCCGAGAAGTCGTCCATCGTGAGCTTGCCCTGGCGGGCGCGGGAGACGATGTCCTCGTAGGCGTCGAGGAAGCCGCGGAAGGTGAGCGTCTCACAGTTGCGGATGGCGGCCACGACGAGGGAGCGACCGCCCTTGGTCTTCATGTCGATCGCCAGCCCCAGGTTGATGCCCGTGGGCGTCACCGTGGTGGGCTTGCCGTCGACCTCCTCGTAGTGGTTGTTCATGTTCGGGTACACCTTGACGGCCTGGACCATGGCGTACCCGATGAGGTGCGTGAAGGAGATCTTGCCGCCGCGCGTGCGCTTGAGGTGGTTGTTGATGACGACGCGGTTGTCCATCATCAGCTTGGCCGGGACCGCGCGCACCGAGGTCGCGGTGGGCAGCGTGAGCGACGCGTTCATGTTCTTGACGATCGCGTTCGCCGCGCCGCGCAGGACCTTCTTCTCCGCCTCCGCCGGCGGGGAGTACTCGGGCCGGCTCTTCGGCTCGGCCGGCTGCGCCGCGGCGGCCTTCTTACGCTCCGCGGCGGGCCGCGGGCGGGGTGCGGGGACTCCCTCGCCGCGGGACTTGCGCTCGGACGAGGCATCGGGCCCGGGCTTGGCGGCGACGTCCTTGGCGGAGGCCTCGGGGGTGAGGTCCTCGATCGTCACCTCGGAGGTCTCCTGAGTGGTGGCGTCGGGGGTGGCGTTGTCTCCCTCGCCCTCGCCCGCCTTCTTGTCCACCTTCTTGGGTCCCTTGTCGCCGCTCTTCGCGGAACTCTTGGCGGCGCCCTTCCCGGAGCTCTTGCCGGACGCACCTCCGGCGGACGAGGACGCACGGGTGCCGTCGCCCGAGGAGGAGGCGGCCCCGGGGTTGGCGTCGAAGAACTCGTGCCAGGACTTGTCGACAGACGAGGGGTCCTGGGAGAACCTCTCGTACATCTCGTCGACGAGCCACTGGTTCTGGCCGAATTGTGAGACGGTGCTGCTCACGGCGTGGTGGTGCCTCTCTCATCTGTGGTGGGTTTCACACGTCAATGCTCACAGGCTAGTCGTTTCCCGCGGGGCCGGTCGGCTGATGCCACCTGACAAGGGGGATCGGTCAGCCGGCGGCGGTCGCGGGCCACCCAGTGGGCGGGGTGCCGAAGGTCGCGTGCGCGGTGTCGACGACGACCCGGCCGAGTCGCCGGTTGCCCCAGCCGCCGATCGCGGCGCCGATACCCGCGGGGGCGAGCTTGCCCAGGGCGAGGGTGGCGCGCTTGGTGGCGTACCGCTTGAGGAAGCGCTTCATGAGCTTGCTGTTGACCTCCTTGACCGAGGGCAGCCGGATCGCGCGGCCCGCGAGCGAGCCGCCGGCCGCGGCGCCCCCGCCGGAGCCCACCGCGTTGGACAGGATCGCGGTTCCGGACGCGCCGAGCATGATCGTCATGACGAGCATCTCCTCCTGCGCGGTGTCGGAGACGTCGACGCCGTGGATCTCGGCCACGGCGAGGGTGTAGAACGCGGCCGCCTCGACGAAGATCAGCGACTCGACGCCGATCGCCCCGAGGGCGAGCACCGTGCCCACCCCCGGCACCGCGGCGGTCGCGCCCACCGCGGTGCCGGAGGCGGTCACCAGGGTGAGGAACCGCGAGTCGAGCCGCTTACGCAGGCGGGCGGGGCTCTCGGTGGGGTGGTCCTCGCGGAGCTTGTGGACGTAGTCCCTCGCCGCGCCGGTCTGGGCGCGGACAGCCCGGCGCAGGGCGACGGTGACGAGCCCGGCCAGCGGACCGGAGGTCTTGTCGGTGACGGGGGTGTTGTCGGACATGCGGTTCCTCTGGGCGTCGGACATTTTCTCGTCCCACCACGGTACGGGGCCGCCGCCGGCCTCGCCGGGACTCGCGTCAGGGCAGGACCTGATCCGTGTACTCGTTGGCGAAGACGCGGTCGGGGTCGAGGCGGTCGCGCACCGCGACCACGTCGTCGAAGTGCTCGAGGGCTGGCGCGAGGTCGGCGGCCGTGCGCGTATGCATCTTGCCCCAGTGGGGGCGGCCGTCGGCGGCGAGGAAGATCTCCTCGGCGAAGCGGAAGTACTCCCGGTTGTCCATCGCGTGGTACTGGTGCACGGCGATGTAGCAGACGTCGCGCCCGTGGGCGGTGGAGAGCCACACGTCGTCGGCGGCGGAAAAGCGGACCTCGACGGGGATCGGGGTGACGATCCCCGAGCGGTCGATCGCCGCCCGCAGGTCAGTGAGGACGTCGGCGGCGCACTCGACGGGCACCGCGTACTCCATCTCGGTGAACCGGACCCGGCGCGGCGAGGCGAACACGCGGTAACTGCGGTCGGTGAAGGTCCGCGCGGAAAGCGCCCGGGAGGTGAGGCGGTTGATCCGAGGGGTGAGCGCGGGCCGGCGCGCGGCGGCGCGGCACACCACGTCGTAGACCTCGTTGCTGAGGAACTCGTCGCTGACCAGCTCGCGGAAGCGGCTCACGGGGGCGAGGACGGTGTCACCGGGCAATCGGGTGTTGCGCTTGACGTTGATGTTGTCGGTGTGGGGGAACCAGAAGAACTCGGCGTGGTCGGCCGACCGGGCGAAGCCCTCGAGGTCGGCGAGCGCGGCGTCGAGCGTCCACGGCTGCTCCTCGGCGCGCAGGGCGAAGGCCGGCACGCAGTGGACGGTCATCTTGGTGATGATCCCGAGCGCGCCGAGTCCCAGGCGCGCCGACTCGAACACCTCGGGGTGCGACTCCCGAGTGCAGGAGAGGACGGAGCCGTCGGCCGTGACGAGCTGGAGTCCGACGACGGTGGCGGGCAGTCCCGGGAACCCGGTGCCCGTGCCGTGGGTTCCGGTGGAGACGGCGCCGGCGAGGGACTGCCCGGCGAAGTCGCCGAGGTTGGGCTGGGCCAGGCCGAGGTCCCACAGCAGAGGGCCGAGTCGGTGGAGCCGGGTCCCGGCCCACACGGTGACGTCCGCGCCGTCAACGGTCCCGTCGGCGGCCCGCGTCGGCACGATTGACTCGATACCGGTGAGGTCGTCGAGGGAGACCAGTACCCCGCTCGTGGCGGCGGCGGGGGTGAAGGAGTGCCCGGCGCCCACGCACTTGACGGTGCGACCCCGCTCGGCGGCGGCGGTGACGACGGAGGCCACCTCGGCGACGGTCGTGGGGGCAGCCCGCTCGGCGGGGTTCGCGGTGACGTTCCCGGCCCAGTTGCGCCACGGGCCTGTGCTTGCACTCATGGATCAGGACGATACCCCCGCGAGCGGCCCCCGGAGCGTTGTTCCTGGACGCCCGACCTGCTGTGGTCACCCGCGCCGTGAAGCGCCCGGCCGCCCGGGGTGCTCGTCGTACGATGGATCGGTGACCCGCAGACTCCCGGCCGAGCAGCGCCGCGCCCAGCTCCTCCAGGCCGCACTCCAGATCGCCGAGCACAACGGCCTCGGCGCGGTGACGGTGCGCGGCGTGGCCGAGCGCGCCGGCGTCTCGCTCGGTGTCGTGCACTACTGCTACACGGACAAGGAGGAGCTCCTCAGCGAGGTCATCAACGCGGTCAACGCGGAGGTCCACCAGGCCGCGGCCGCCTTCCTCAACGTCGACTTCGGCTCCGGGGAGCAGGGGCCGGAGGGGCTGCGCCGTCGCCTGTACGACGCCATCGACCTCATCTGGGCCGTCATCTCCGCCTCGCCGGACCGCCAGCTGCTCACCTACGAGATCATCACGTACTCGCTGCGTACCCACGGCGTGCCCGAGGTGGGGCTGGCCCGGGACCAGCAGGACTCGAACGAGGACATTGTGCGCATCGTGCTGGAGCGCACCGCCGAGTCCGCCGGTATGCGGTGGACGAGCGGGCTCGACGCGATGGTCAAGCTCGTCATGTGCCTGGTCGAGGGCATCGGTCTGCGGTGGCAGATCTATCGGGACGACCACGACGCGACCGCCCTGCTGCACCACGGCGTGGACCTCGTGGTGGCCGGTGCGGTCCCGGCCGACGGCGGCTAGCGTGGGAGCAATGGCCCGCACTTCGGACACCGTCGACGCGATCGGGGCGGCCACCGCCCACCTCGACCCCCCTCTGGCCGCGCTCCACCTGCCGAGCCTGCGCGCCAACCTCGCCGACCTGCGCCGCCGCGCGGGCGGCACCCGGATCCGCATCGCGAGCAAGTCCGTCCGGTGCCGCGGGGTGCTCGCCGAGGCGCTCGGCGCCGGGCTCCGCGGCGACGACGGGGTCCGCGGGATCATGGCCTATTCCCTGTCCGAGGCGCTGTGGCTCGTGGGCCACGGGTGTGACGACGTCCTGCTGGGCTATCCGACGGTCGACCGGGCGGCGCTCGCCCGGCTGGGGGCGGACCCCACGGCGCTGGCCGCCGTGACGCTCATGGTGGACGACGTGCGCCAGCTCGAGATCGCCCACGCCGCCGGCGCGGTGGGGGCACGGGTGTGCGTGGACGTGGACGCCTCGCTGCGCCTGGGCCCGATCCACCTCGGGGTCCGGCGGTCGCCGCTGCGCGGCCCGGACGACGTGGAGCCGGTGGCGCGGCGCGCGGTGGAGCTCGGGTTCCATGTGGTCGGCGCGATGTTCTACGAGGCACAGGTGGCCGGGGTGCAGGACAACGTGCGCGGCATCGGGCTGGTCAAGCGCGCCTCTCTGCGCCGCCTCCTCGGTGTGCGCGAGGCGGTCGCCGCGCGGCTGGCCGACGTCACGGGTCGGCGCCCCGAGATCGTCAACTCGGGCGGCTCGGGCTCCCTCGCGGAGAGCGCGGCGGACCCCGCCGTCACCGAGGTCACGGCGGGGTCGGGGCTCTTCGTTCCGGGCCTGTTCGACCACTACCGCTCGTTCACCCCACGCCCGGCGCTGTTCTTCGCGCTGCCCGCTGTGCGCACCCCGGCCCGCGGCCTCACCACCTTCCTCTACGGCGGGTACCCGGCCTCCGGCGTGCCCGGGTGGGACCGCCTGCCCGTCCCGGTGCGCCCGGCGGGCCTGCGCTACCTGCCCCGCGAGGGGGCGGGGGAGGTCCAGACCCCGGTGCGTGGGGACGTCGCGATCGGGGACCGGGCCTGGTGGCGCCACGCCAAGGCGGGGGAGCTCTGCGAGCGGTTCGACGCGATCCACGTGGTGGACGACGACGAGGCCGGCGGCTCCGGACCGCGGATCGTCGAGACCTGGCCGACGTACAGGGGAGAAGGGAAGTGCTTCGGATGACCGGCGGCACCGGCGGGGTGACCGACGAGGCGCGGGCCCGGCTGCACGCGGAGGCGGTGGCGATCACCGCCGAGCTCGTGGCGATCGACTCCACCAACACGGGCGACCCGGCGACGATCGGCGACGGCGAGACCCGGGTGTGCCTGCGCATCGCCGAACTGCTCGACGAGGTCGGCATCGCCAGCGAGCTCGTCGAGTCGGTCCCCGGGCGGGGCAGCCTCTTCGCGCGGATCGAGGGTGCCGACCCGGCGGCGGGCGGGCTCGTCGTCCACGGGCACGTCGACGTCGTCCCCGCCGTGGCCGAGGACTGGTCGGTCCCGCCCTTCGCCGGGGAGATCCGCGACGGGTGGCTCTACGGGCGTGGAACCGTGGACATGAAGGACATGCTCGGCATGGTGCTCGCCGTGGTCCGCCACCACCGCCGCGAGGGGATCGTCCCGCGCCGGCCCCTGCTCCTGGCGTTCTTCGCCGACGAGGAGGCCGCCGGCGTCATGGGCGCCCAGTGGGTGGTCCGCGAACGTCCCGACCTCTTCGACGGGATGACCCACGCGCTCAGCGAGGTCGGGGGCTTCTCCGTGCCGGTCGCCGGGCGGCGCCTCTACCCGATCGCCGTGGCGGAGAAGGGCGTCGCGTGGGCGAGCGTGCGCGCGCACGGCACGGCGGCGCACGCCTCCCGGCCCACCGCGGACAACGCCGTGGCCGCGGTCGCCGGCGCGGTCCACCGGGTGGCCACCCGGGAGTACCCGGTGGCGCCCACCGAGGCCAACACCGCGCTCGCGGCGGCGGTCGGCGAGATCGCGGGCGTGAGCGGCGAGGTCGCCGACCTGCCCGCGCACCTGGACGTGCTCGGGCACTTCGGTCCGGTCGTGGGGGCCTCGCTCTCGCACACCGCCTCGCCCACCGTCCTGTCCGCCGGCTACAAGACCAACGTCATCCCCACGGAGGCGCGCGCCGAGATCGACTGCCGCGTGCTGCCGGGCGGCGAGGACACCTTCCGCGCCGAGATCGAGGAGACCCTCGGGCCGGACGTCGAGGTCGAGTGGATCTGGGCGCCGCCCATCGCCGCCCCCGCCGACGACCCGCTCGTCGGGGTGATCACCGACGCCGTCCGCGAGTCGGACCCGGACGCCCTCGTCGTGCCCTACCTCCTGCCCGCCAGCACGGACAACAAGCACCTCGCCCCGCTGGGGATCGCCGGCTACGGCTTCGTACCCCTGCGGGTGCCCCACGACTTCGACGTGTTCGGCCACTTCCACGCCGTCGACGAGCGGGTGCCCGTGGACGCGCTGCACTTCGGCGCCGACGTCCTCGACCGCGTCCTCCGATCGGCGTGACGGGACGGCTGTCCGGGGCGTCGACCGGGCGGGGGGAGAGGGCACCGGCCCCGCGCATCCCCGCGGACGTGTGGGTGCTCGTCGCCGCGGCGTTCGCCGTGGCGATCGGGTACGGCCTCGTCGCCCCGGTCCTGCCGCAGTTCGCGCGGAGCTTCGACGTCTCGGTGGCGGCCGCGTCCGTGGTGGTGAGCGCGTTCGCGTTCTTCCGCCTGGTCTTCGCCCCCGCCGGAGGGGTTCTGGTGGACCGGCTCGGAGAGCGCCGGGTCTACATGACCGGACTCCTCGTCGTCGCCGTCTCCACCCTGGCCACCGGGTTGGCCCAGTCGTACTGGCAGCTCCTCGTCTTCCGCGGTCTCGGGGGCCTCGGCTCCACGATGTTCACCATCTCGGCCATGGCACTGCTCGTGCGGATCTCGCCGCCGGAGGCGCGCGGCCGGATCTCGGGGCTGTACGCAACGGCCTTCCTCGTGGGCAACATCGGCGGGCCGGTCCTCGGCGGCCTGCTCGCCGGGTTCGGCATGCGGGTGCCGTTCTTCGTCTACGCCGCCAGCCTGCTCGTGGCCACCGCCGTCGTCGCCGTCTTCCTCCGCGGCGGGCGGCGCCGCGCCCCCGACGACCCCACCTCCACCCAGCCCGTCCTCGAGCTCTCCGAGGCGCTGCGCGACAGCGGGTACCGGGCGGCGTTGGTGTCGAGCTTCGTCAACGGGTGGACCTCGTTCGGCGTCCGGGTGGCGATCATCCCGCTCTTCGCCGCCGCGACCTTCGACGCCGGCGCCGGGATCGCCGGGACCGCGCTCGCCTCGTTCGCGGTGGGCACGGCGAGCGTCGTCGCCGCGGCCGGGAGGCTCTCGGACCGGTTCGGCCGCCGTCCGCTGGTGATCGCGGGGCTGCTCGTGTCGGGGTCGGCAACCTTCGTGCTGGGCTGGTGCGACACGGTGCCGCTGCTCGTGGCGACGTCCGTCGTGGCGGGCATGGGGGCGGGTGTGCTCAACCCTGCGCAACAGGCCGCGGTGGCCGACGTCGTGGGCGCCGACCGCGCGGGCGGCAAGGTGCTCGCCACGTTCCAGATGGCCAGCGACTCCGGCGCGATCCTCGGGCCGGTCGTGGTGGGACTGGCGGTGGACCGGTTCGGCTACACCGTCGGCTTCGCGCTCTCCGGCGGACTGCTCCTGGCCGCTGTCGTCCCGTGGTTGTTCGCGCGCGAGACCCACACCCACCACCGGGCGGAGCCGACGGGGGAGTGACCTGCGACGTCGTCTCGCGTGCCGGGGGCCGGAGGCCGTAGCATGGGAGACCTCATGAACACTGACGACGACGACCGTACCGCCGCTTCCGGCGACGAGGTCGACCACGACGCCCCGACGTTCGCCGACATGGGGCTCGCGCCCGAGGTCGCCAAGGCCGTCATCGACGTCGGCTACGAGATCCCGTCGGCGATCCAGGCCGCCACCATCCCGCTCGTCCTCGCCGGTCGCGACGTCGTGGGCCTCGCCCAGACCGGTACCGGCAAGACGGCGGCGTTCGCGCTGCCGATCCTCTCGCTCATCGACCCGGCGGTGAAGGCCCCGCAGGCGCTCGTCCTGGCGCCCACCCGCGAACTCGCGCTCCAGGTGGCCGAGGCGTGCGTGACGTACTCGGCGCACCTGCCGACGGTCAACGTGCTGCCGATCTACGGCGGCCAGGCCTACGGCATCCAGCTCTCGGGCCTGCGCCGCGGCGCGCAGATCATCGTGGGTACGCCGGGCCGTGTCATCGACCATCTGGAGAAGGGCACCCTCGACCTCTCGGGCCTGCGCCACCTCGTCCTCGACGAGGCCGACGAGATGCTCACCATGGGCTTCCAGGAGGACGTCGAGCGGATCCTCTCCGACACCCCGGAGTCGACCCAGGTCTGCCTGTTCTCGGCCACCATGCCCGCGGCCATCCGTCGTATCTCGCAGCAGTATCTCACCGATCCCGCCGAGGTGAAGGTGGCGTCCAGGACGGCCACGGCCTCGACGATCGAGCAGCGCTACGTCCTGGTCCATCACCGCGACAAGCTCGACGCGCTCACGCGGATCCTCGAGGTCGAGGACTTCGACGCGATGATCATGTTCGTCCGCACCAAGCAGGCCACGGAGGAGCTCGCCGAGCGCCTGCGGGCCCGCGGATTCTCGGCGGCGCCGATCAACGGCGACATCCCGCAGAACCTCCGCGAGCGCACCATCGACGCGCTCAAGGACGGGCGGACCGACATCCTCGTGGCCACGGACGTGGCGGCGCGTGGCCTCGACGTGCCCCGGATCAGCCACGTCGTCAACTACGACATCCCGCACGACACGGAGTCCTACGTCCACCGCATCGGCCGCACCGGCCGTGCGGGTCGCAGCGGCCACGCTCTGCTCTTCGTCACCCCCCGTGAGCGGAGGCTGCTCGCGCAGATCGAGCGGGCCACACGCCAGCCGCTGACCGAGATCCAGCTGCCCAGCGTGGACGACGTCAACGAGATGCGTATGCAGAAGTTCGCGCAGTCCATCACCGAGAGCCTCGAGGACCCCAACATCGCCCTCTTCCGGCGACTGGTCGAGGAGTACGCCTCCGAGCACTCGGTCTCGATGTCCGACATCGCCGCGGCGCTGGCCACCCAGTCGCGCAACTCGGACGAGTTCCTCATGAAGGAGCCCGAGCGGCCCGCGCGCCGGCAGGACGACCGGCGTGACCGCCGGGACGACCGGGGGGACCGCCGCGACCGCGGGCCCCGGGACTTCGACGGCCCGCGCCCGTCGCGTTCGGGCAAGGACATGGCCCAGTTCCGGATCGCGGTGGGCAAGCGGAACAACGTCAAGCCGGGCTCGATCATGGGTGCGCTGGCCAACGAGGCGGGCCTGCGGGGCGGCGACATCGGGCGCATCTCCATCCGCTTCGACCACTCGCTCGTCGAGCTCCCCGCCGACCTGCCTGCCGACCAGCTCGCGTCGATGAAGGGCATCCGGGTCGGGGGCCAGGAGATCGACATCCGGCCCGACTCGGGCCCGCCCGCCGGGCGCCCGTCCTCGTTCCGGTCCGATCGCGGCGACCACCGCGGGGGACGGGGAGGCCGCGGCGGGTACCGCGGCGACCGGAGCGACGGGGGATACCGCCGGGGTGACGACGGCGAGGGCCGCCGCGGCGGGTTCCGTGGCCGTTCCGGGGGTGGCCAGGGCCGCTACTGAGCCCAGGCCTCTCGACAGCGCGTGCGGGGAGGGGCGACCACCGACCCCGTGTTCGAACACTTGCGCTATATGATCGCCGCCTATATGATGGAACGCAAGTTCGAGTCAGGGGGGCTCGACCTGCGGATTCCGGGGGGTGGCGGTGATGACGGTTCTCACGATGGACTCGGCGTCGCCCCTGGCCGCGATGGCCCTGCCGGAGCTGGTGGAGGCGTCGCGGGGGTTCACGCGGGCGCAGAATCTCGCGGCGGTCGACCGGCTGGACGCCGTCTTCGCCATGGTGTGCGCGGCGACCCGGCGAGCGGAAGAGGCGGATCGGTGCGACGAGGCGGAGGGGCGTGGACGCGGTCCGGAGTACACACGACTCGAGCCGGCGCGACTCGTTCGCTCGCACGTCACCACCGCGATGGGGGCGCCGTCCTGGCAGGCCGGACGCCTGGTCACGGCGGCGATCCAGCTGCACACCCGCCTGTTCCGGCTGTCCCGGCACGCGCGTGAGGGAGTGCTCGACGAAGCGATGATCGTCGACCTGGCGTGCCGACTCGCCAAGGTGCCCGACCGGCTGGTCCACGAGGTGGAGTGCGAGGTCCTGCGCGGTATCCGCACCCGCCTCGACCAGGGGGATCCGCCCACACGCGGCTCACTGGGGGAGTTCATCGACCGCGCCATGGAGGGCGTGGACCGCGACGAGCTCGATCGTCAACACGAGGCCGCCCGCGAGGAGCGGCGGGTGTCGTTCCGTCCAAAGGGGCAGGGGATGACGTCGATGTGGGCGATGCTGCCCACCGAGGATGCGGCCGCCCTCGAGGTCCGCCTCCGGACCGCCGCGGATGCCGATACCGATCCCACCGATCCCCGCACCGCGGCCCAGCGTCAGGCCGACGCCCTGGCCCGGCTCGGGGAGGACGGCCCCGCCGACGAGGCGCCGGGGACGACAGGCGGGACGGCGGGGACGACAGCAGCGCGCCGGCCGCGCGTGGAGATCACCGTCATCGCCGCGGCGGCTGAGGGCATGCCCGAGCGGGTGGAGTTCGTCCGCGGGGCCTACTCGTCGTTCGACTGGCTGTGTGGTCAGGTCCTGGCGGAGGAGAACGGTGGCGCCCGCTTCCGTCTGGTGGACCCGCTGCCCGGCGCCGAGGACGAGGATCAGGATCCGATGAAGTACTTCCTGTCCGAGGCACTCAAGCGGCGCATCCGGCTGCGTGACGGAACATGCCGGCACCCGGGGTGCAAGGTCAAGGCCGAGGACTGTGAGATCGATCATGTCCTGGCCTTTGACAAGGCGGATCCCGCCCGGGGCGGCCCCACCGCCGAGTGGAACCTGGTGTGCCTGTGTAAGAACCATCACCTGGAGAAGACCTTCGGACCCTGGACCTATCTGCCGGGGCCGAGGGGTGACGGCGAACTGATCATCCTCACCGAAACCGGGCACGAGTACCGCACCTATCCCGACGGCATGCTCGCGCGCGCCCGTGATCAGCTCCTCGGCGTCGCCGCGGTGCGCTGGTTCGACCGCGTCCAGCGCGCCGGCGACCAGCCGGACGATCCCTAGCTGGACATCAAGCTCGGCCGGTCGCATAGGGGCCGCTCACCGACCCCGCGGGCACCGGTCCGCGGCGACGGCGAGAGCGTCGTGGTCGTCGACTGTCACGGGTAGCCCGTAGGCGACGGCGGCCGTGAGGTAGCGGGCCGCATAGAAGCAGTGCCGGTCGGGGGCCGGGGGCATCCAGTCAGCGGGCGTGGAGTCGCTCTTGTGTGTGTTCACCGACCCCGCCACGGCCACGAGGTTGCGGTCCATGTCGTTGGCGAACGCGGCCCGGAGCCCGGCCGGCCACTGCCAGGCGCCCAGGTCCCACGCGGCGGAGAGTGGGTAGACGTGATCGACGTGGATGCCCCGTAGGCCTGTGCGGTCCACGTCGACGATCCGGCCGGTGTAGGGATCGACCAGCAGCCCGCCGCTCACCGCGCAGGCCTCACCGGGGACGGCCGCCGCGCGGACGAGGTCGCGGGCCAACACGTCCAGTCGGGTCGAGCAGCCGTTCCCGGACCCCGGTGCGCCGGTGGTGTCGCTCCACGCCGGGCCGAACACACACGCCGAGGCGCCGGAGCAGTCCCGCTCGTAACCCGGCCGGCGTGGCCGTTCGGGAACCACCTCGACGGCGCCGAGCAGGGCCTGCACCGCGGCGCGGTCGGGGCTGCCGGGCGCCGAGCCGCTCGGGCGCTCGGCCCACCACACGGCCGCGAGCGCCGCGGCCACGGCCAGCGCCGCGGCGACGGCGCGGCGTGGCATCGGTGGGACGAGACCAGGCGATCGGGGCGATCGGGGCGGGCGGAGCGGGCGGAGCGGGCGCACGGTCAGCAGTATGGGCGGCGGCGGTGACGGACAAGCCCGACGAGGCGCCTCGGAGCGGTCGCCTGTGGAGGCGCCCCGAGGCTGTGGACACCGGGCTGGCGGCGTCCGCGTCCGGCAATGTCGGGGCACCGTGCTTACATGTGGACGTGACGGTCGACAGCGGGGACGCCGGTGAGGGAGGCGGTGTGGGCGGCAGCGACGTCGCCGCCCACACCGTCGCCGCGCGCCCCCGGCTGCACGCCGTCTGGGACTCGGGGGTCGTCTCGCTCTGGTGCGACACCGGCCTGGGCCGCCCACGATCGGTGGCGCCGGCGGCATCGGTGACCGCGGTGGCCAGGGCGGGCGCCCCGGACGAGGTGGTCTCGCTCCTCGGCGCCGCACGCCTGGCGCACCGCGTCACGGTGTCGGTCCCCGTCGAGGGGCGTGTCCGGGCGGCGACGGTGCCCGGGATCAGGATCTCGCTCGCGCGGGCGCTCGAGCTGGCCGACCATGCCTTGCCGGGCCGCGCCGGGGCGGTCCCGCACGGAGGCATCCCGCACGCATCCGCCCCGGACTGGGCGGGGGCCGGGCTCCGGGCCCTGGCGACGCTGTCTGCAGGGGTGGCGGCGTTCGTCTCTGCGGGGCACGTGGTTCCCGTCCTCACGCGGCTCGACGGCGCCTGGGACGCCTCGTGGCGGCTCGTCGCCTCGCCGACGGTCGCGGCCTGGACCGCCGAGAGCGCCGACCGCTGCCACGGCCTCGTCGCGGGCCGCGAGGAGCTCGACCGGCTGCTCGCCGCGCTGGCGGACCACCACGCGCGGGCCGCGCTCGCCCCGCTCGCCGCGGACCGGCGCAGCGAGCTCGGTGCCGCCCTGGTGTCGGGCGGCGAGGTCGCCTCGGCGGGGCAGGCGCTGGCCGAGGCGGTCCGGGAGTTCGGTCGGGCCGCCGTCGCCCGAGACGTGGACGTGGTGTTCCGGATCGCCGAACCCGGGGAGGATACCGCGGACCCGGCCGCCCCCGCCTGGCGGCTCGAGGTCCTGGTGCGGGCGGGCGGCGACGCTCTGCGGCCCTACGGCGAGCTGCCGGATCCGGCGGCGGTGGCCGAGCCGGTGCGTGACGTGGTGGACCGCGCCGTGCGGGCGTGGACGCCGCTCGGGCACGCCGACCCCGCCGAGACCGGTCCCGACCTGCTGCTGACCCCGGACCTCGTGGTGGACCTCGTCGACACCGGGATCGAGGCCCTGCGGGGCCACGGGGTCGAGGTCCTTCTGCCGCGGGCGTGGACCCGCGTCCGTACGGCCGTCAGGGTCGTGGTGCCAGAACCGGGCACGGAGGCGGTCGACACCGGCAGGCGCCTCGGCCTGGACCAGCTCGCGGACGTGGACTGGGAGATGGTGGTCGACGACGAGCCGGTCGACGCCGTCGAGCTGCAACAGATGCTCGACTCGGCGTCGGACCTCGTGCGGCTCCGTGGCCGCTGGGTCCGCGCCGACGCCGGGGCCCTGCGGCGCGCGGCCCGGTTCCTCGCGTTGCGACGCGGGGAGCGGACCACGCCGGCCGCGCTCGTCGCCGCACTCGCCTCGGAGGAGGCGGAGGGGGTGGAGGTCGAGGGGCCGACGACCCTGGCGTGGACCGCCGCCGCGGACCCCGGGCCGACGGCCCTGCCGGACTGGTTCGCCGCCACCCTGCGGCCCTACCAGCAGGAGGGGCTGGACTGGCTCGCCGCGCTCGCGGCATCCGGGACCGGGGCGGTCCTGGCCGACGACATGGGCCTGGGCAAGACCGTCCAGGTCCTCGCGTTGACCGCCGCGGAACACGCCGCGGGTCCGCGGGGGCCGACCCTCGTCGTCGCCCCCCTCACCCTGGTCTCCACCTGGCGCCGGGAGGCCGAGCGCTTCGCCCGCGAGCTGACCGTGGCCGTGCACCACGGACCCGGGCGCGCCCGCGGGGAGGGGGCCGCCGAGGTCCTCGGCGCCGCCGACCTCGTGCTCACCTCCTACGGCACCGCGTCGCGCGACGTGGAGCTGCTCTCGACGGTGCCGTGGCGGCGGGTGGTCGCGGACGAGGCGCAGACCGTCAAGAACCCCTCTACGGCCGTTGCGCGAGCCCTCCGTACGATCGGTGCGGAGCACCGGGTGGCCCTCACCGGAACCCCCGTGGAGAACCGGCTCGACGAGCTACGGGCGGTGTTCGACTTCGCCAACCCCGGCCTCCTCGGGTCGGCGAGTACCTTCCGGGCGCGCTTCGCCGTCCCCGTCGAGTCGCACCGTGACGAGGCGGCGGCAGCCCGGCTCCGGACGCTCGCGGCGCCGTTCGTCCTGCGCCGGCTCAAGTCCGATCCCCGCGTCATGGCGGATCTTCCGGACAAGCTGCACATCCGGGTGGACGCGCCCCTCACCCACGAGCAGGTCTCGCTGTACCAGGCGGTGGTCGAGGACATGATGGAACAGGTCAGCCAGGCGGAGGGCGCCTCGCGCAAGGGGGCGATCCTCTCGGGGCTCACCGCGCTCAAGCAGGTGTGCAACCACCCGGCCCACTACCTCGGCGACGGCTCCGGGCTGCTGCGCGGCGGCCGGCACCGGTCGGGCAAGGTCGCCGCACTCGACGAGGTGCTCGCCGAGATCCTCGACGCGGGGGAGAAGGTCCTTCTCTTCACGCAGTACCGGGCCTTCGGCGATCTGCTGCTGCCGCTCCTCGAACGCCGGTCGGCGGGCGCCGTGCCGTTCCTCCACGGCGGCGTGAGTGCGGCCGGACGGGCCGAGATGGTGCGCGACTTCCAGTCGCCGGACGGGCCGCGAGTCATGCTCGCCTCCCTCAAGGCCGGTGGTACAGGCCTCACGCTCACGGAGGCCAACCACGTCGTCCACCTGGACCGCTGGTGGAACCCGGCGGTGGAGAACCAGGCCACCGACCGGGTACACCGGATCGGACAGACGCGGACGGTGCAGGTGCGGACGATGGTCGCGCCCGGGACGGTGGAGGACAGGATCGACGAGCTGTTGGTGGCCAAGCGGGAGCTCGCGGACATGACGCTCGGCCCGCTCGCGGGGGCGCTCACCGAGCTCGGCGACGAGGAGCTCGCGCAGGTGATCTCGCTGGCCGACTACGTCCGGAGCCGGGAGGGGGAGCCGTGACGGCCCGGCGGGGGATCCGGACGCGCAATCGGGCGGGTGCGTTCGGGACACACATGTGGAGCCGGCGCTGGATCGCCGACCTGGAGGCCGGGGCCGCGCCCAGGGAGGCCCGGCAGGCGCGGGTCGACGCGCGGGTGGGGAAGGTGCTCTCGCTCGAGCACTCGGGACGCGTCGTGCGGTGCGACGTGGCGGGCAGCCGACCCGAGCCCTTCACCGTGGAGTTCGCCTTTGCCGAGCTGGACGGTCCGGATGCCGAGGCCCTGCGGCGCGAGCTGCGCTCGGGGGAGGGTGGAGTGCTCGCGGCCCTGGCCGGGCGGTACTCCGACCGGGTGGGCTTCCTGCTCGTCCCCGCCGTCGAGGGCGCCACCCGGTTCTCGTGCCCGTGTCCGGTGCAGCCGGGCCCGTGCCGGCACGTGGTGGCCGCCGGGTGCGTGGTCGTCGAGTGGTGGGACCGCTCGCCCGAGGCACTCTTCGGTCTCCGTGGTCTGGGCGCGGACGTGCTCGGGGCGTCCCCGGGCGCGTCGGGGGAGGCGCTCGGGGTCGACGTCGAGGAGGCACTGTGGGGCGAGGACCCGCTCCTGCCGATGGTCCCCGACCCCGCACCGGCAGGACTGGAGGACCTGCTCGACGCGCCGGTGGCCCGCAGGATGGCGGCCGCGGCCACCCGGGATCCGCTCGAACAGATGCGGGTGGTGGCCGATCTCGAGGACTTCCTCGACGCGTTCGGCCGGTACCGGGCGCGGTGAGCCGGCGCCGCCCGAACGGCCCTGTCGTACCCGCGTCCTACCATGCGGCCATGACCACCGACCGGTCCCGACCCGACGTCCGATTCGTCCACTCCGCCGACTGGCAGCTCGGCATGACCCGGCACTTCCTGGGCGCCGAGTCGCAGGCGGTCTTCGCCTCCGACCGGCTCGCGGCGGTGTCCGCGCTCGCCGACCTCGCCACCGAGTACGACGCCCGGTTCGTCGTGGTGGCCGGGGACGCGTTCGAGCACAACGCGGTCCCGCGCCGGGAGGTCCTGCGCGCCGCCGAGGCGCTCTCGGGCTTCCCCGTGCCGGTGGTGATCCTGCCGGGTAACCACGACCCGCTGGACGTCTCCTCGGTCCTGCGCCACCCCGACTTCGCCGCGGCCACCTCCGGCGGACCGGTCCGGGTGGTCGACGGCCCGGAACCGCTGGAGGTGGTGCCCGGCGTCGAGGTGGTGGGCGTCCCGTGGACGTCCAAGCGTCCCGACCCGTCCCGGCTGGCCACGCTGCTCGACGCGCTGGAGCCGACCGACGGCCTGCGGATCCTCCTCGCCCACGGGTCCACCGACGAGGTGTACGGCGGGAGCTCCCCGTCCGTGGAGGCGATCCCGGTGGCGCGGCTCGAGGCGGCGGTGACGGCGGGGCTCGTCGACTACGTGGCGCTGGGCGACCGGCACTCCGTGACCCGCGTCGGCTCCGGCGACCGCATCTGGTACTCCGGCAGCCCGGAGGCCACCGACTTCGACGATGTGGAGGACGACTCCGGTCACGCCCTCCTCGTGCGACTGGCCGGACGGGCCGCGGACGGGGGGACGTGCGAGGTCACGCCGCAGCGCACCGGGCGCTGGTCCTTCCGGACGCTCCACGCGGTGATCGAGACGGACGGCGACATGGACGCGCTGGTCGAGCGGGTGGAGGAGGCGCCGGACAAGGTCCGCACCGTGCTCCGGCTGGGTCTCACGGGCGCGGTCGGCGTGGCGCTCCGGGCCCGGATCGACTCGTGCCTGGAGCGGTGGTCGGAGCTCTTCGCCTCGGCGCGCGTGTGGGAACGGAACACCCACCTCGTGGTGCGACCCGAGGACGCGGACTTCTCCGGCCTCGTCGGCGGCTACGCGGGCCGCGCCGTCGAGGACCTCCGGGAGCTCGCCGCGTCGTCCGATCCCGCGGCGGAGGACGCCGGCAACGCGCTCGGTCTGCTCTACCGACTGGCCGGGGAGGATGCCCGATGATCCTGCACCGCCTGCTCCTCGAGGACTTCCGCGGCGTGCGCCGCGAGGAGGTCCGGTTCCCCGACACCGGCGTGACGGTGGTCGAGGGGCCCAACGAATCCGGCAAGACCAGCCTCGTGGACGGGCTCCACATGCTGCTCGAACACAAGGCGTCGTCGACCAAGGCGGGCGTCCGGGCGGCCGCGCCGGTGGGACGGGACGTCCCGGTGGTCGTGGAGGCCGAGTTCACGATCGACGGCACACGGATGCGCTACCGCAAGGAGTTCGTCCGCGGGAAGAAGACCGTCCTCGAGTTCCCCGGCTCGACCCGGCCGGCCCTCACGGCGGACGACGCTCACGACGAGGTGCGCAGGCTCCTGGACACCGAGGTGGACTGGCCGCTGTGGTCGGCCCTGCGGGTGGACCAGGACAGCCCGGCGGCGCAGGTCGCCGGGGCGGGGGACTCGGACTCGCTGCGCCGGGCACTCGACGCGGCCGCGGGCGGGGCGGACCCCACCGGTGACGACTCGCTGCTCGAGCGGGTACGGCAGGAGCGCGAGCGCTACCTCACCGCCGCGCGGGGCGAGCCGACCGGGGAGCTGGCACGCGCCCGGGACCGACTCGCCGCCGCACGGGAGGAGCGTGACCGGGCGCGCGCCGGGGTGGACGAGCACGAGGGGGCCGTGGCGGCGTTCGCGACAGCGGAGTCCGCGCACCGGGTCCGGGCGGACGCCCTGGTGACCGCGCAGGCCGAGCTCGACCGGCTCGAGAAGGCACACGAGGCCGCCGCCGGGCTGCGCGCGGACCTCCGCGAGAAGGAGGCGACGGCCGAGCGGGCGTCCACCGCCGAGGAGACCGCGCGGCGGCTGCTCGGCGAGCGCCGGGACCTGACGAAGGACGCCGAGGACGCGGCGGGCAGGGCCGAGCGGCTCGCCGGGGCGTCGGCCGACGTCGACGCGCGGCTGGCGGACGCCACCACCGGCGCGCGTTCCGCCCGGGAGGCGCTCCGGGCGGCGGAGGACGCCGCGGACCGGGCCCGGATCCGCGTCGAGCGGGCCCGCCGGCGCCGGGAGCGGGAGCGGGCGCGGGACGAGCTCGCCTCGCTGACCGACACCCTGGCCGCGCTCGAGAAGGTCGAGGCGGACCTCGAGAAGGTCGAGGCCGACCGGGAGTCGGTCCGGATCACCCAGGAGGCCGTGGACGCGATCCGCGATGCCGCCGACGCGGCGCGCTCCGCGGAGGCCCGCCTCACCGCGGGCGCGCCGGTGCTCGAGATCGGCGGCAGGGGAGAGGCCCGGATCGAGGGCGAGGCGATCGACGCCGCGGCCGGGTGGCGCACCTCGGTGGTCGATCCCACCACGGTCAGCGTCGGCGAGGTGGATCTGACGGTGAGCCCGTCCGGGAACTCGACCGCGGCACGCGACGACGCTCGGCGCGCCCGCGAGCGCGCCGAGGCGCTGCTCGCCGACGCCGGGGTAGCCACCCCGGCCGAGGCGGACGAGCGGCTCCGGCGGTACCGCGAACTCGGCGTCGAGGCGGACGCCCTGCGCGGTCGGCGCGCAGACCTGTTGGGCCGGTCCACCGCCGCGGAGCTCGCTGCGCGCCGCGACACGCTGATCGCGGAACTCGCCGTGAAGGACGAGCCCGGCGACGACGAGGCGGACGCGGACCCCGGCGATCCGGCCGACGCGGTGCGGGAGGCCGAGGCGGCCGTCGCCGCCGCCCGCGCCGCCGAGGGGGAGGCCGCGGCGATCCTGAACGGGTGCAGCGCGGAGCAGGCCGTGCACGCGGCCCGCCTCGCCGACGCCCGGGAGGCCGCGGACGCGCTCGCCGCTCGAGTGGCGACCGCACGCCGGGAGAACACCGACGACGACCTGGCCGGCGCCCTGGAGACGGCGGAGGACGCGCGGGCGGCGGCGGACCGGGAGCACGTCGAGGCCCGCCGCCTGCTCGACGAGGCGCTCGCGGACGCACCGCCCGGACTGCTCGAGAACGCGCGGGCCTCGGTCGCGTCACTGCGCGAGGAGGAACGGCGCGCCGCCGACGAGGTGTCCACTATCAAGGGCGTCGTGTCCCACCTCGGCGACCAGGGCCTGCTCGAGCGCAGTGAGCTCGCCGAGCGCGAGTACGACTCCGCCGAGCGGGACGACGCGGCGCTGTGGCGCCGGGCCCGCGCCGCGGACCTGCTGCACCGCACCCTCACCGAGCGGCGGGCCGAGGCGATGCGCGGCTACCAGGAGCCCTTCCACCGTGCGGTGGTGGACCTGGGGCGTCTCGTCTACGGCCGCGAATTCGACGTCGAGCTGGCGGAGGACCTCACCATCACCTCCCGCCGGCTCGGCGAGGAGACGGTGCCGTACGCCTCCCTGTCCGGCGGGGCGCGCGAGCAGCTCGCGCTCATCGTCCGGGTGGCGTGTGCGCGGATCGTCGGCTCCGACGGGGTCCCGGTGTTCCTCGACGACACGCTGGGCTTCACGGACCCGACCCGACGGTTCGCGATGGGCGCGGTACTCGCGGCCGCGGGGGAGTCGACGCAGGTCGTCGTCCTCACGTGTGACCGCGCCCGGTTCGCCGGGATCGGGGGCGCCCGGTCGCACGTCATGGGGACCGTCCTCGACGAGGAGGGGTGAGCCCGGGAACGGCGCGAACGCGGGGGCGGGATGGTGGGCCACGGCTGCGGGCCGCTCTCGTGCTGTAATAGACCAATGAGCGAGACCCGCTGGTTGAACGACGACGAGCAGCGCATGTGGCGTCGGTACAGGCACGTCAATCAGCTGCTCGAACTCGCGATGGAGCGCCAGCTGCAGCGCGACGCCGCGATGTCCCAGTCCGACTACTCGGTGCTCGTGTGCCTCAGCGAGGCCGACGGGCCGGGCCTGCGCGCCCGCGAGCTCGGCGCCGCGCTCGGCTGGGACCGCAGCCGCGTGTCGCACCAGGTCCGCCGCATGGAGGGACGCGGACTCGTGGCCAAGGGCACCTGCGCCGAGGACGGACGCGGCACGGTCGTCAGCCTCACCCCCGAGGGGGCGCGGGCGATCGGGGAGGTGGCCCCCAAGCACGTGGAGAAGGTCCGGCAGCTCTTCATCGACGTCCTCAGCGAGGACGAGGTGCTCGCGCTCACGAACATCTACGACCGGATCATCGCCCGGATCGACGAGATCGACGGCATCACGCTGCCCTCCTGAGCGGGCCCGGCCGCCGCCCGTGAACGACGAAACCCCCTCCCGATCCTGCATCGATGCAGGTGGGAGGGGGTTTTCGCTGGTGCCCCCGAAGGGAATCGAACCCCTGACCTTTGGTACCGGAAACCAACGCTCTATCCCCTGAGCTACGAGGGCGGGATACCGGCCGCCGGGGCCGGAGGCCGTGGTCGGCTCCCCGCGGGGGCACCGGCCGAACGGCGAGACCGATCGTAGCACCGGCCCGATCCGGGCACCGCATCGGACCCGCCGCCGACGCGCGGACGGGCCGCGGCGGCCGTCCGATTCCCCCGCCGACCGGCGGACACCTAGGATGGGAAGACGTGACTCCCGCCGATCTCGCCGCCGTCGTCCGCGCCGCCGTCCTCGCCGTCCTCACCGAGCGCGGGGCCGACGTCTCGGTCGTCCCCGACACGGTGACCGTGGAGCGCCCCCGCAACCCCGAGCACGGCGACTACGCCACCAACATCGCCCTCCAGCTGGCCAAGAAGGTGGGGACCGCACCGCGCGACCTCGCCCAGGAGCTGGCACGGGTTCTGGCCGACGATCCGGGCATCGCCTCCGCCGAGATCGCCGGCCCCGGCTTCCTCAACATCCGGCTCGACTCGGGCGCCCAGGGCTCGCTCGTGGCGACCGTCCTCAAGCGGGGGGCCGCGTACGGGCACGGCGACGCGCTCGCCGGCCGCCGCGTCAACCTCGAGTTCGTCTCCGCCAACCCCACGGGGCCGATCCACCTCGGCGGCACCCGCTGGGCGGCCGTCGGCGACGCGCTCGGTCGGATCCTCGAGGCGTCCGGCGCCGCGGTGACCCGCGAGTACTACTTCAACGACCACGGTGCGCAGATCGACCGCTTCAGCCGCTCGCTGCTGGCCGCCGCACAGGGCGAGCCGACCCCCGAGGACGGCTACGCGGGCTCGTACATCGAGGACATAGCGGCGCGGGTCGTGGCCGACCACCCGGACGTGCTCGATCAGTCGGAGGCCGAGCGGCTCGAGACCTTCCGGGCGGCGGGCGTGGACCTCATGTTCGACCACATCAAGTCCTCGCTCGCGGAGTTCGGGACGGTCTTCGACGTCTACACCCACGAGAACTCGATGTTCACCTCGGGCGCCGTGGACCGGGCCATCGAGACCCTCAAGGGCAACGGCACCCTCTACGAGTCCGAGGGCGCGTGGTGGCTGCGCTCGACCGACTTCGGCGACGACAAGGATCGGGTGGTCCTCAAGTCGGACGGCGACGCGGCCTACATCGCCGGCGACATCGCCTACTTCCTCGACAAGCGCGAGCGCGGCTTCGACCTGTGCATCTACATGCTGGGCGCCGACCACCACGGCTACATCGCCCGGCTCAAGGCGGCCGCCGCGGCGCTGGGCCACGACCCGGCGACGATCGAGGTGCTCATCGGTCAGATGGTCAACCTCGTGCGCGACGGCGTCCCGGTCAAGATGAGCAAGCGCGCCGGCACGGTGATCACGCTCGACGACCTCGTCGAGGCGATTGGCGTGGACGCCGCACGCTACGCGCTCATCCGCTCCTCGGTGGACCAGACCATGGACATCGACCTGCAGCTGTGGGCGTCGGCGACCAACGACAACCCGGTGTTCTACGTGCAGTACGCCCACGCCCGGCTGTGTTCGCTCGCGCGCAACGCGGCCGACCTCGGCGTGACGGCCGACGGCGCAGACCTCTCGCTGCTCGTCGAGGACCGCGAGGGCGCGCTCATCCGGACCATCGGCGAGTTCCCGCGGGTGGTCGCCAGTGCCGCCGACCTGCGCGAGCCGCACCGGGTGGCCCGCTACCTCGAGGAGCTCGCGGCGGCCTACCACCGCTTCTACGACACCTGCCGCGTCCTGCCGATGGGCGACGAGGAGGCGGGCCCGCTGCACGCCGCTCGGCTCGCACTGAGCTCGGCCACTCGCCAGACCCTCGCCAACGGCCTCGAGCTGATCGGCGTCACCGCCCCGGAGCGGATGTGAGCGCGCACCCGGCCGGGCCCCGGCACGAGTTCCCGCGCGCCGCAGTCCTCGGCGAGCGGCCGGAGACCGCGGCCGACGAGATGACGCTGCCCGCCACGGTGTGGCCGCGCGGCGCCCGGCGCCGGGACGACGGCGTGGTGGAGATCGCCGGCGTGGGCGTCGACGAGCTGGCCGCCGAGTACGGGACCCCGCTGTTCGTCATCGACGAGGATGACTTCCGCTCCCGGTGCCGCGACATGGCCGAGGCGTTCGGTGGTGCCGACCGCGTCCACTACGCCTCCAAGGCGTTCCTGTGCTCCGAGATCGCCCGCTGGGTGGCCGAGGAGGGGCTGAGCATGGATGTCGCGACCGGCGGGGAACTGGCCGTGGCGCTCGGCGCCGGTTTTCCGGCCGAGCGCGTGACCGTCCACGGCAACAACAAGTCCGTCGAGGAACTCGAGTTGGCGGTCTTCTCCGGCGTCGGCCACGTCGTCGTGGACTCCTTCCAGGAGATCGAGCGGCTCGAGCGGGTCGCCGGGGCGGCCGGGGTCGTCCAGGACGTCTTCGTGCGGATCACCGTGGGCGTCGAGGCGCACACCCACGAGTTCATCGCCACCGCCCACGAGGACCAGAAGTTCGGCTTCTCCCTCGCCGGCGGCGCCGCGATGGACGCGATCCGCCGCATCTTCGACTGCGAGAACATCCGCCTCACCGGCCTGCACAGCCACATCGGTTCCCAGATCTTCGAGACCGACGGTTTCGAGCTGGCCGCGCGCCGGGTCATCGGGCTGCTGCGCGACGTGGTGGACGAGTTCGGCGCGGCCAAGACCGCGCAGATCGCGACCGTGGACCTCGGCGGCGGCCTGGGCATCAGCTACGTGGAGTCCGACGACCCGCCGCCGCTTCCGGAGCTGGCGGCCACGCTCACCGAGATCGTCGCGAGCGTCGCCGAGTCCGAGGAGCTCTCCGCCCCGCGGCTGGTGGTGGAGCCGGGCCGGGCGATCGCGGGCCCCGGGACCATCACCCTGTACCGGGTGGGGACCGTCAAGGACGTCGAGCTGTCCGGCGGGGAGAAACGCCGCTACCTCAGCGTGGACGGCGGGATGAGCGACAACATTCGCACCGCCCTGTACGACGCCGCCTATGACGCCCGGTTGGTCGGCCGGTCCTCGTCCGCGGACACCGTGCTCGCGCGCCTCGTGGGCAAGCACTGCGAGAGCGGCGATGTGGTGGTGCGCGACCTGTGGATGCCGGAGGACGTCGGGGACGGCGACCTGGTGGCGGTGGCCGCCACCGGGGCGTACTGCTACTCGATGTCGAGCCGGTACAACCTCATCGGGCGGCCCGCCGTGGTGGCGGTCCGCGACGGCCGGGCACGGCTCGTGCTCCGCCGTGAGACCCTGGACGATCTGACGAGCCTGGAGGTGGGACAGTGAGCGACGCAGCGGCGTCGGTGCGACCCGTAGGGGTGGCGGTGCTCGGGATGGGCACCGTCGGCACCGAGGTGATCCGGTATATGACCGAGCACTCCGACGAGCTCACCGCGCGCATCGGCGGCCCGCTCGCCCTGCGCGGGGTCGCGGTGCGCGACCTGTCACGCGACCGCGGGCTGGACACGGCGCTCCTCACGGCCGACGCGGAATCGCTCGTGGTCCGGGACGACGTCGACGTCGTCGTCGAGCTCATGGGCGGCATCGACGTGCCCCGTCCCCTCCTCCTGGAGGCCCTCCGGCGGGGCAAGTCCGTGGTCACCGCCAACAAGGCACTTCTGGCCGAGTACACCGACGAGCTGGCGGAGGCGGCCGACGGGTCCGGAGCGGACCTGTACTTCGAGGCCGCCGTGGCCGGCGCGATCCCGGTGGTCGGGCCCCTGCGCCGCTCGCTGGCGGGCGACCAGATCGAGCGCGTCGTGGGGATCGTCAACGGCACCACCAACTACATCCTCTCGGAGATGGAGTCGACGGGCGCCGACTACGCCGAGACCCTCGCCGAGGCCGGACGCCTCGGCTACGCGGAGGCCGACCCGACCGCCGACGTCGAGGGTTACGACGCCGCCGCCAAGGCCGCGATCCTCGCCTCCATCGCCTTCCACACCCGGGTCACCGCCGCCGACGTCTACCGGGAGGGGATCTCCCGGATCACCTCCAACGACATCGAGTCGGCGCGCGACATGGACTGCACCATCAAGCTGCTCGCCATCTGCGAGAAGGTCACCCGCCCGGAGGGCGGCCAGGCGGTCTCGGCCCGCGTCTACCCGGCGCTGCTGCCGTTGACCCATCCGCTCGCGTCGGTCAACGGTGCGTACAACGCGGTCGTCGTGGAGGCCGAGGCGGCCGGTCGGCTCATGTTCTACGGACAGGGTGCCGGCGGTGCCCCCACCGCGTCTGCGGTCCTCGGCGACCTCGTCGCGGCGGCTCGCAACAAGGTGCTCCGCGGCCGCGCTCCCGGCGAGTCCACCTACGCGGCCCTGCCGGTGGCCCCGATGGGTGAGGTCTCCACCCGGTACCACGTGCGGCTGCGCGTGGCGGACCGCCAGGGGGTGCTCGCCCAGGTGGCCGCCGAGTTCTCGACCCACGGCGTCTCCATCGCACAGGTGCGGCAGACCGAGGTGGGGGCACCCGAGGGCGTCGAGGCCACGGAGCCACCCACCGCCGAGCTCACCGTGCTCACGCACCGGGCCTCCGAGCGGGCCCTGGCCGACACCGTGGCCGCGCTCGCCGATCAGGAGGTCGTCACGGCCGTCACCAGCGTCATCCGTCTCGAGGGAGTGGACAACGAATGAGCAACACCCACCAGCCCGTGCACCGCCGCTGGCCCGGTCTCATCGAGGCGTATCGGGACCGCCTGCCCATCGGGGACGACTGGGAGGCCGTCACCCTCTACGAGGGTGGCACCCCGCTCGTCCCGGCCCCGCACCTGTCCTCGGTGACCGGCTGCGACGTCTACCTCAAGGTCGAGGGACTCAACCCCACCGGGTCGTTCAAGGACCGCGGCATGACCATGGCGGTCACCGACGCCAAGGCGCGCGGCCAGAAGGCCGTCCTCTGCGCGTCCACCGGCAACACCTCGGCCTCCGCCGCCGCGTACGCCACCCGCGCGGGTATGGAGTGCGCCGTGCTCATCCCGCAGGGCAAGATCGCGGCCGGCAAGCTCGCGCAGGCGGTGATGATGGGCGCCACGATCATCCAGATCGACGGCAACTTCGACGACTGCCTGGAGCTGGCGCGCAAGACCACCGCCACCTACCCGGAGATCGGCCTGGTCAACTCGGTCAATCCCGTGCGCATCGAGGGGCAGAAGACCGCGGCGTTCGAGATCGTCGACGTGCTGGGCAAAGCCCCAGACCTGCACTTCCTGCCCGTCGGGAACGCGGGCAACATCACCGCGTACTGGAAGGGCTACACCGAGTACCACGCCGACGGGATCATCTCGACCCGCCCGCGCATGATGGGCGTCCAGGCCGCCGGCGCCGCCCCGCTCGTCGACGGCGCGCCGGTCAGGAACCCGGAGACCATCGCCACTGCCATCCGGATCGGTGCGCCCGCGTCGTGGGACGGCGCGGTCACCGCCAAGGAGGAGTCCGGCGGCACCTTCCGCAAGCGCACCGACGAGCAGATCCTCGAGGCGTACCGCACAGTAGCCGGCAAGGACGGCGTCTACGTGGAGCCCGCCTCGGCCGCCTCGGTGGCGGGCCTGCTCGACGCGCACGCGGGCGGCGAGCTCGAGGCCGGCCAGACCATCGTCTGCACCGTGACGGGCAACGGGCTCAAGGACCCGGACACCGCCCTGCTGGGGATGCCCGAGGTCGAGCCGGTCCCGGTCGACCCGTCCGCGGTGGCCGGCGCGCTCGGTCTGGAGTGAGCGGCGTGAGCGGAACCGGACCCGAGGTCTTCGGCAGCTCCGGCGGGCGCATCCTGCCCGTGGGGCGCACGGTCACCGTCGAGGTGCCCGCGTCCAGCGCGAACCTCGGCCCGGGCTTCGACGCCCTCGGCGTGGCGCTGGGTCTGTACGACCGCATCACCGTCACCGTCATCGAGTCGGGCCTCGAGCTCGCGGTGACGGGCGAGGGGGAGGGCGACGTCCCGCTCGACGCCTCGCACCTCGTGGCCAAGGCCGTCGAGGCCGGCCTGCGGGCCGGCGGCGTCGGGGTCCCGGGCGTGCGAATCGAGTGCGTCAACGCGATCCCGCACTCGCGGGGCCTGGGGTCCTCGGCGTCGGCCGCGGTCGGCGGGCTCGTTGCCGCGGACGGCCTCATGGGGCGCGTCCTGCGCACCGAGCACCTGGTCCAGCTCTCCAGCGAGTTCGAGGGGCACCCGGACAACGCCGCGGCGAGCGTCCTGGGCGGCGTGGTGATCTCGTGGACGGAACGGTCCGAGGTCGACGTCCGGTACCGAGCGGTCCGCATGAAGGTGGACCCGTCCGTGGTCGCCACCGTGCTCGTGCCGTCGGAGACCTCCTCCACCGCCCAGACGCGGGGCCTGCTGCCGGCGACCGTGCCGCACTCCGACGCCGCCTTCAACGCCAGTAGAGCCGCGCTTATGTCGGTGGCGCTGGCGTCCCACCCGGAGTTCCTCCTCGCCGCCACCGAGGACCGCCTGCACCAGCCGTACCGGGCGCCGGCGCTCGTCGGCACCACCCGGTGGGTGGGCCGACTGCGCGAGCGTGGCCTGGCCGCGACCGTGTCCGGCGCGGGCCCGACCGTCCTCGTCCTGGGGACGGCGCCGCTGCCCGCGGACCTGCGTCAGGAGGCGGAGTCCGAGGGGTGGCGGGTGCTCGATCTGGAGATCGCCGACGGCGCCCGGGTCGTCACCGACGCCTGACGCCGCGCGTCACCTGGTGGCCCCGGGCGCGATGGTCGTGACCCGGTACGACCCCGCCGTGTGGCGTCCGCGGATCGCGCGCTTGTCGTACTTGCCCACCGAGGTGCGCGGGATCTCGTCGACAAAGGCCCAGTGATCGGGTCGCTTCCACAGGTCGACCTCGCCCTCCATCGCCTCCCACAGGGAGCGGGCGGTGGCCGTGGCCCCGGGCTTGAGGTGCACCACGACGAGCGGTCGGTGTCCCCAGCGGTCGTCCGGGACGCCGATCACGGCCGCCTCCGCGACGCGGTCGTCGAGCATCACCGCGTTCTCCAGCTCGACCGTGGAGATCCACTCGCCGCCGGAGAGGATGATGTCGTCCACTCTGTCCACTACGGTGAGGAAGCCCTTGGGGGAGATGGTGGCCATGTCCCCGGTGCGCAGCCAGCCGTCCTCGAACCGCCCGCCGGTGTCGTCGGGGTCGTCGAGGTACCGGGCCGTGACCCAGGGGCCGCGCAGCTGCAGCTCGCCGACGGTGGCGCCGTCGTGGGGCTGGGTCGTGCCGCCGTCGACGAGGCGGGCCTCCACGCCGGCGGGGAACCGGCCCTGGCTGAGGACCTGCTCGCGGCGTTCGGTGGCGGAGGACCGCGGGTCGGGCCGCGCCGCTGCCACCACGGGGCTGGTCTCGGTGAGCCCGTAGGCCTGGATCACGGTGATGCCGTGCCGGTCCGAGAACGCGTCGAACAGGGCCGGCGGGACGGCGGAACCGCCCACGAGGACCTCGCGCAGGTGCCCCAGCGGCTGGGGGTGCTCGTCGAGGTGGCGCAAGAGGCCGGCGAGGACGATAGGCGTGGTGGCGGCCTTGGTGGGCCGGAACGTCGCGAGGAGGGCGGCGACCTCGCGGCCGGAGGGGAGGGGCTCCGGCGGGCGGGGGCGGGCCATGACCAGCGAGGACCCGGAGAGGAAGGACGCGTGCGGCAGGCCCCACGCCATGACGTGGTAGCAGGGGATGGTCGTGAGCACGGTGTCGGCGGGCTGGAGGGCCGAGCACTCCGCCATGCACATCTGCATGGAGTGCAGCCAGATCGAGCGGTGGGTGTAGGCCACGGCCTTGGGGCTGCCGGTGGTACCGGAGGTGTGGGAGATGACGGCCGCGGCGCGCTCGTCGAGGCCCGGCCACGGGTAGGTGGTGGCCCGACCGTCGAGGAGCGCCTCGAGGGCGTGGATCTCGGCGCCGGTGCCCCCCGCCACGGGGTCGGGCACCTCGGCGCCGAAGAGGACGAGGTGGCGGATGCTCTCGACGAGCCCGGCGGCCTCGCCGGCGAGCGCCGCCCACAGCGGGTCGGCGAGGAGCACGCTCACCCCGGCGTCCCGGAGCAGGGCGACGATGGTCGAGTGGGGGAGCCGGATGTTGACCGGGAGGGCGACGGCTCCCATCGACGGCACGGCGAACAGGGCCTCGACGAACTCGGTGCGGTTCCCGGACAGGACGGCGACCACGTCGCCCTCGCCCACGCCCAGCTCGGCGAGGGCGTGGGCGGTGGCGGCGGACCGCGCGGCGATCACCTCGAACCGCGCGGTCTGAGGGCGCAGGTGCGAGTCGAAGCCGGTGACTGTGGAGGCGGCGTGGCGGTCGCCGCCATGGGTGAGGATCCGGGAGACGAGCAGTGGCGCGTCGCGCATGGTGCCGATCACGGCGGCTCCCTCCGTATCCGGGGACGATGGGCTGTAGGTTACCGCTGTCCGCCGGCGGGGACCTCCCGAGGCGGGACTCGCCACGGTGGGATGCGTGGGACCGGGCGCCGGGTAGTATGCTTGGCGAAGCCACGGACGCCCGGTCGTCCTCTCCCCAGGTCGTTTCACTGCCGCGTTCCCGAGACGCGGTCCGGTCGGGAGGGGAACGATCCCACGGCGAGTGGCTCCTCGGGACCCCGTTTCGCCTCAGGTCGTTCCTCCGACGAACTGGTCCCCCTGACGACCCCAGCCGTGTACGGCCCGGTTCCTACACGGCCGGCCCCGGCGGCCACCCGGGACGCGCAGTCCGCGCCCCGGTCCGACGCCCGGCATGTGGCGGGACACCCCGCCCGGCACCGGGCCCAGAAAGGATCCCCGTGACCTCGACGGACACCACCTCCACGGCGCCCCAGGGCGCCGCCCTGGCAGACATGCGTCTGGCGGATCTCAAGTCCCTCGCGCAGCAGATGGGCATCAAGGGCCTGTCCGGCAAGCGCAAGGGCGAACTCGTCGCGCTCATCGAGGGCGCCCGCGGCGGGCAGGCCCCGGCGCCGCGCCAGCGTCGTGCGGCGGCCAAGCCCGCGGGGGCGCCCGAGGCGTCGCCGACGGCCGACGAGACGCCGGCCGCGAAGGCCGACGAGAAACCGGCCGCGAAGGCCGACGAGAAGCCCGGTTCCCGCGCCGACGACGCCGCCCGCGACGGCCAGGACCGGCAGGACCAGCAGGGTCAGCAGGACCAGCAGGACCGGCAGGGCAACCGTCAGCGCCGCGGTGGACAGAACCGCGACGAGTCCGGTGGCGGCCAGGGGCGCGATCAGCAGAACCGCGACCAGCAGGGCGGCCAGGGTAACCAAGGCGGCGACAACGGCCCGCGGGGCGACGGTCGCAACCGTGACGACGAGGGCGGCGGCCGCGGCCGCCGGAGCCGTCGCCGGCGCGAGCGCAACCGCGGCGGCAACCGGCAGAACGACGGCGAGCCCCAGGTGAACGAGGACGACGTCCTGCAGCCCGTCGCCGGCATCCTCGATGTGCTCGACAACTACGCGTTCGTCCGCACCTCGGGCTACCTCGCCGGCTCGAACGACGTCTACGTCTCCATGAACATGATCCGCCGGCACGGCCTGCGCCGCGGCGACGCGGTGACCGGCGCGGTCAAGATGCCGCGCGACGGCCAGGACGGCGGCCACGGCGGTGGCGGCGGTGGCGGCGGTGGCGGCAAGAACCGCCAGAAGTTCAACCCGCTCGTCCGGCTCGACACGGTCAACGGCGGCCCCGTCGACGCGGCCCGCAACCGGCCCGAGTTCGGCAAGCTCACCCCGCTGTACCCCAACCAGCGGCTGCGGCTGGAGACGGAGAAGAACATCCTCTCGACCCGCGTGATCGACCTCATCATGCCGATCGGCAAGGGGCAGCGCGCGCTCATCGTCTCGCCGCCCAAGGCCGGCAAGACCACGATCCTGCAGAACATCGCCAACGCGATCTCCACCAACAACCCCGAATGCCACCTCATGGTGGTGCTCGTCGACGAGCGCCCCGAGGAGGTCACCGACATGCAGCGGTCGGTCAAGGGCGAGGTCATCGCCTCGACCTTCGATCGCCCTCCGTCGGACCACACGCAGGTCGCCGAGCTCGCGATCGAGCGCGCCAAGCGCCTGGTGGAGATGGGGCAGGACGTCGTGGTCCTGCTCGACTCCATCACCCGCCTCGGCCGCGCCTACAACAACTCCTCGCCGGCGTCGGGACGCATCCTCTCCGGCGGTGTCGACTCGACCGCGTTGTACCCACCCAAGCGGTTCCTCGGCGCGGCGCGCAACATCGAGCACGGCGGCTCGCTGACGATCATCGCCACGGCGATGGTCGAGACCGGCTCGGCCGGCGACACGGTGATCTTCGAGGAGTTCAAGGGCACGGGTAACGCCGAGCTCAAGCTCGACCGGCGCATCGCCGAGCGGCGCGTCTTCCCGGCCGTGGACGTGGGCCCCTCGGGCACGCGTAAGGAGGAGCTCCTCATGAGCCCCGAGGAGGCGGGCATCATGCACAAGCTCCGCCGCGTCCTCTCGGGTCTGGACTCCCACCAGGCCATCGACCTGCTCATGAGCCAGCTGCGCAAGACCACCACCAACTACGAGTTCCTGCTGCAGGTGGCCAAGACCACGCCCACCCTGCCGCAGGACGACGAGTGACCCGGTCGGCTGGGCGATCGCCGTCCTCGATCGACGACGTCCTGTCCGAGTACGGCGGGCTCGAGGCGCAGCTGTCCGACCCGGCGCTGCACGAGGACGCCGCCGCGGCCCGACGGGTGGGCAAGCGCTTCGCCGAACTCACTCCGGTGGTCCAGTGCCACCGCGCTCTCGAGACGACGCGCGACGACCTGGCCGCCGCGCGCGAGCTGGCCGGCGACGACTCGTCCTTCGCCGCCGAGGCCGACCGTCTGGCCACGGAGGCCGCGGAGCTCGAAGCGCGGCTGGCGGACCTGCTCGCGCCGCGCGACCCGCACGACGCCGACGACGTGCTCCTGGAGATCAAGTCCGGCGAGGGCGGAGAGGAGTCCGCGCTCTTCGCCGCGGACCTCGCACGCATGTACACCCGCTATGCGGAGAAGCACGGCTGGATCGTCGAGGTGCTCGGCGTGACCGAGTCGGACCTCGGCGGCTACAAGGACGCCTCCTTCTCCATCCGCTCCCGCCAGCCCTCGCGCGACGGCGTGTGGTCGCGGCTGAAGTTCGAGGGCGGCGTGCACCGCGTGCAGCGCGTCCCCGTGACCGAGTCCCAGGGCCGGGTGCACACCTCGGCCGCGGGCGTCCTCGTGTTCCCCGAACCGGAGGACGTGGGGCCGGTGGAGATCGACGAGTCCGACCTGCGGATCGACGTGTACCGCTCCTCCGGCAGGGGTGGGCAGGGCGTCAACACCACCGATTCGGCGGTGCGGATCACCCATCTGCCGACCGGGACCGTGGTCACGTGCCAGAACGAGCGCAGCCAGCTGCAGAACAAGCAGCGCGCGCTACAGGTGCTCGCCGCGCGCCTCCAGGCCGCCGCCGAGGAGGCCGCCGACGCCGAGGCCGCCGAGGGCCGGGCCACGCAGGTCCGCACCGTCGACCGCTCGGAGCGGATCCGCACGTACAACTTCCCGGAGAACCGGATCGCCGACCACCGCGTCGGCTTCAAGGCCCACAACCTCGACGCGGTCCTCGACGGCGACCTCGACGCGGTGCTCGACGCCCTTGCGGCCGAGGACCGGCGCCGCCGCATGGAGGACACGTAACCGTGGAGGTCCGGCCGGTCCGCGCGACCGAGGTCGTGCGGTCGGCGGCCGCCGCGCTCGCCGCCGCGGGAATCGACTCGGCCCGCGTGGAGGCCGAGATGATCTGCGCCCACGTGCTCGGCGTGCCCCGTTCGGCTCTGGTGGGGGCCGACGCCGTCGACCACGACCGGGCGGCGGAGATCGACCGCCTCGTGGCCGCCCGGGCCAGGGACCGCACGCCGGTCCAGTACCTCCTCGGCTACGCCGTGTCCGGTCGGCTCGACCTGGCCGTCGGCCCCGGCGTCTTCATCCCCCGCCCCGAGACCGAACTCCTCGTGGCGGACGTTCTCGCCGGCCTGCCGGGTCCCGGCGTCGGGGCGGCGCCGCTGGTGGTGGACCTCTGCGCGGGCAGCGGGACCCTCGCGCTGGAGATCGCCCACGCACGGCCGGACGCCGAGGTCCACGCCGTCGAGCTCCACGACGCCGCACTGGAGTGGCTGCGGCGCAACGCCGGGCTGCGCGCCGCGGCGGGGGACACCCCGGTGACGGTCCACGCAGCCGACGCCACGGACCCCGGACTACTGCCCGCCCTGCGCGGCCGCGTCACGGCCGTGGTGTCCAACCCGCCGTATATCCCCGAGACCGACGACCTCCCGCCCGACGTCGCCCGGCACGAGCCCGCGACCGCGCTGTTCGGGGGGACCGACGGCCTCGCCGTCATCCACCCGCTCGTCGCCGTGGCGGCCCGGCTCCTCGCGCCCGGCGGGCGGGTCGCCGTGGAGCACGACGACACGACCGGAGCGGAGGTCGCGGCGGTGGTCTCCGGCCACGGCGGCTTCGGTACCGTGGAACGGCACACCGACCTGGCCGGTCGCCCGCGGTTCGTCACCGCGACGCGGCGGCACGACGCCGGTGCCGACGCCCCGGCAGGGGAGAAGGGGAACCAGCGGTGACCATCACCTACGACTGCTCGGAAGAGACCGGCCGCGAGGTCGGCCTCGCCTCCGCCGCGAGCGCGCTGCGCTCGGGGCGCCTCGTCGTGACCCCCACCGACACCCTGTACGGGATCGCGGCCGACGCCTTCGACCCCGACGCGGTGACCCTCCTGCTCTCGGCCAAGCGTCGTGGACCCGACATGCCGGTCCCCGTCCTCGTGGGCTCGTGGGAGACGATCGACGGCCTCGTCGTGAGCACGCCGGCGCCGGCCCGCGACCTCATCCGGGCGTTCTGGCCGGGGGGACTGAGCCTCATCGTCAACCAGGCGCCCTCCCTCAACTGGAATCTCGGGCACACGCAGGGCACCGTGATGCTGCGCATGCCGCTGCACCCGGTGGCCCTCGAGCTCCTGCGCGAGGTCGGCCCGCTGGCCGTCTCCAGCGCCAACGTCTCGGGCCAGCCCCCGGCGACCACTGTCGCCCAGGCCCGCGAGCAGCTCGGGGACTCCGTCGCCGTGTACCTCGACGGCGGGGAGTGCGCGATCGGCACCCCCTCGACGATCGTCGACCTCACGGGCGCCGGCCCGCGCGTCGTGCGCGAGGGAGCCGTGAGCGCCGAGCGCATCGCGGAGGTCCTCGGGACCGACGCCGCCTCCCTGCGCGGCTGACCCGGGGGAAACGCGGACGTGGGCATCGGGATCCCGTACCGAGAGCTGCTGCTCATCGGGGTCACGGCCGCACTCGTCACCTTTGTCGTCACCGGGGTCGTCCGCGGCGTCGCGCCGGTCATCGGCGGGTTGGCCTACCCGCGCGACCGCGACGTCCACATCATCCCGACGCCGCGGCTCGGCGGAGTCGGCATCTTCACGGGCGTCCTCGTGGCCGTCTACCTCGCCGCCCAGCTTCCGGCGCTCAACCGGGCGTTCCCGCCGTTCGCTCCCGACGTCGAGGCGACGATCATCGCCGGGGGCGTGATCGTGCTCGTGGGGATCGTCGACGACATCCTCGGCCTCGGCGCCGTCACCAAGCTCGCCGGGCAGGCCGCCGCCGCGGGCGTGCTCGTGGCGATGGGCGTGTCGTGGACCCTCGTCTACGTGCCGTTCGGGGACGGCAACATCCTCGTGCTGGACCAGCTGCAGGCGGGCCTGCTCACCGTGGTGTTCACCCTGACGATCGTCAACGCCATGAACTTCGTCGACGGGCTCGACGGGCTCGCCGCCGGCCTCGGCGCGATCGCGGCGCTGGCGATCTGTGTGTTCTCGATCGGGATCATGATGGACCAGGGCGGCACCGTCGGCGCCTACCCGCCCGCCCTCGTCACCGCGGTGCTCGCCGGCGCCCTGGTCGGCTTCCTCCCGCACAACTTCCAGCCCGCCCGAATCTTTATGGGGGACTCGGGATCCATGCTCATCGGGCTCGTGCTCGCCGCGGCCTCGACCAGCGCCTCGGGGAAGATCTCGCAGAGCCTCTACGGCCCCCAGGAGATGATCGTCCTGCTCTCGCCGATGATCGTCGTGGCCGCCGCGATGTTCGTTCCCATGCTCGACCTCGTCCTCGCGGTGGTCCGCCGGGTGGGGGCGGGCAGGAGCCCCTTCGCGCCCGACAAGATGCACCTGCACCACCGCCTGCTCGCCCTCGGCCACTCGCACCGCAGGGTCGCCCTCGTCATCTACGCCTGGGTCGCCCTCATCGCCTTCGGGACCGTCGGTGCCACCATGTTGCCCACCGAGATCATCGTCCCCCTGGTCGCCGCCGGGCTCCTCCTGGCGCTGTCCGCGACCGTCGTCCCCCGCCTGCGCAGGGCCAGGGGGAAGCGGGGCGGACGGTCCGCGGAGGGTGCCCGCTAGGCTGGCGCGCATGACGGATGCACCTGACCAGCACTCCGAGAGCGCCCACACCGCCGGACTCCGCCGGGCGGTGACGCTCGGTGCCGGGGCCCTGGCCGTGCTCATGATCCTCAGCGCGCTGCTGTGGTGGGCGCTCGACGGGACGTCTGGGCTGTGGGGGGCGCTGCTCGGCGCGGCGATCGGCGGGACGTTCGTCCTCCTGACGGCGATCGTCGTGATCGCGACGGCGCGGACCTCACCCCAGGTGACCGGTGCCGTGCTGCTCGGGACCTGGCTCCTCAAGCTCATCGCGGCGATCGTCGCGGTGGCCGCACTCAAGCCACTCGATTTCTACTCCCGACGTGCGTTCGCCCTGACGATCGTCGTCGCGATGGTCGTGGTCCTGGCCTCCGAGACGATCGCGATCCTGCGCACCCGGGCACCCTACGTGGAGCCGTTGGCGGGGCCCTGACGGGCACGCCGGGACCCCCCGACGTGCCCGCCGCCAACGCGCCACACGATTGCGGTACGGGGTGCCCCCCGCGTCCTCCGGTGGGCGTGGTCTTTGTTACGATGCACCCTGGCGGGAAACCGGGATGCGGAGCCGCCTCGCGCAGGTCTGCGCGAGGACGACGATTCCCCTCGGCCTCCCGTCTGGTCCCGTGCAGCGGGACCGAAAGATGGACATGACCACCGTCTGACGCAGGCGGCCCGAACAGGGGAGAGAACGCTGAGCACGTCACTGCTGGCATTCAAGGGTGAGTTCCACCCGCCGTCACTCACCGACTTCTTCCCGCCGGCGGTGTTGTTCGAGGGCACGCCGTTCGAGCTCGACCGGCTGATGCTCATCCGGCTGCTCGCGGCCGCGCTCGTGGCGGTGTTGTTCTTCGTGGCCATGCGGAGCGCGAAGGTCGTCCCGCGTGGGTTCCAGAACGTCGCGGAGATCGCACTGGACTTCGTCAAGAAGTACATCTCGGACGACATCATCGGGAAGAAGGACGGCGACCGGTTCCTGCCGATCATCGCCACGATCTTCTTCCTCACGCTGTTCATGAACATCCCGGCGATCATCCCGGGGTTGAACATCTCGCCCAATGCGCGCATCGGCATGCCATTGGTCATGGCGGCCGTCGCCTACGTGGTGTTCATCTACGCCGGCGCCAAGAAGTACGGCTTCTTCTCCTTCATCGGCAAGTCGGTGGTCGTGCCCAACCTGCCGCCGGCGCTGCACCTGCTCGTGGTCCCGATCGAGTTCTTCTCGACCTTCGTCCTCCGGCCGGCCACGCTCACCATCCGTCTCATGGCCAACATGCTCGCCGGTCACATCATGATCGTCCTGCTGTTCTCGGCCACGAACTTCTTCTTCTGGCAGTTCAACGGCTGGACCGCCGTCAGCGCGGTGACCATCCTGGTCGCGGTGGCGTTCACCTTCTTCGAACTGCTGGTGATCTTCCTGCAGGCGTACATCTTCGCCCTGCTCACGGCCGTGTACATCGACCTGTCGCTGCACGCGGACAGCCACTAGGACTTCCGGCGCCCCCGAGCGCCGGGACTGCAAGACCACACCGACGACCGAGTGCGGACATCCCGTACCGGCCATCTGAAAGGGAACGGAAACCCACATGGATATCGTCACTCTCGCCCAGGCGACCGAGACCACCTTCACCGGCCTCGGAGCCGTCGGCTACGGCCTCGCCGCCATCGGCCCCGGCATCGGCATCGGCATCGTCGTCGGTAAGGCGATCGAGGGCATGGCCCGCCAGCCCGAGATGGCCGGCCAGCTCCGTACCACGATGTTCCTGGGCATCGCCTTCACCGAGGCCCTCGCGCTCATCGGTATCGTCACCGGCTTCATTTTCTGATCGCGTCCGGCGCGAAGGTCAACGACATGAATCCGATCCACATCCTCGCCGCCGGCGAGGGCGACGGGCTCCCCCTGGAGGAGACGCCCAACGTCCTGTCGCCGGCGCTGTACGACATCGTCTGGTCGCTGATCCCCTTCGCTGTCGTCCTCTTCGTGTTCTGGAAGTTCGTCCTCCCGATGTTCAAGCGGGTCCTGGACGAGCGCACCGAGCGCATCGAAGGCGGCATCGAGAAGGCGGAGGCCGCGCAGGCCGAGGCCAAGGCGGCTCTGGACAAGTACAACGCCCAGCTCGCGGAGGCCCGCGGCGAAGCCGCGAAGATTCGCGACGACGCTCGTGCCCAGGGGCAGCAGATCCTCGCCGACATGAAGGCCGAGGCGCAGGCCGAGAGCGACCGCATCGTCGCCGCCGGCCACCAGCAGCTCGCCGCGCAGCGCCAGCAGATCGTCACGGAGCTCCGTGGCGACCTCGGGCGTCAGTCGGTCGAACTCGCCGAGCGTCTCATGGGTGAGCAGCTGTCCGACCCGGTCCGCCGTTCGGGCACCATCGACCGTTTCCTCGCCGACCTGGACAAGGTCGCCGGGGCGGGCCAGAAGTAAGGAAGAAGCAGACTATGCACGCAGCAAGCCGCGACGCCCTGGAGCAGTCCCGGTCGGTTCTGCAGTCCTCCCTGTCGGCGAATCCGGCCGGGGGCGCCACCGGCGCCAAGGTCGGTGCCGAGCTCTTCCAGGTTGTCGACGTCCTGGAGGAGAACCGTTCCCTGCGCGTCGCCGTGGCGGACTCGGCGGCGCCGGTCGAGGCCCGTGAGGACCTCACGCGATCGGTGTTCGGCTGGAAGGTCGACGAGTCGACCCTCGCGGTGGTGCTTGCTGCGGTCGCTCAGTCCTGGTCCACCCCGCGTGATCTCCGCGAAGGTCTCGTCACGCTGGGTCGGGAGGCACTCCTGCTCTCGGCTCGCGAGCAGGGCCAGCTCGGCACGGTGGAGGACGAGCTCTTCCGGCTCGGACGGGTAGTCGCCGGCGACCCGCAGTTCGAGGCCGCGCTGTCCGACCGCACCACGACCGCGGACGCCAAGCGTGCGCTCCTCGGCCAGGTGCTCTACGGCAAGGTCACGGCCGTCACCGAGGCGCTCGCCTCGCAGGCCGTCGCCCGCCCCGAGGGCATGCCCGCGGACGACCTCGACGCGCTCTCGCGCCAGGCCGCTGAGCTCCAGGGGCAGTCGGTGGCCGTCGTCACCGCCGCCGCCGAACTCTCGGCGGAGCAGCAGAGCGCCCTGGAGAGCAAGCTCGCGACGATCTACGGCCGGGAGATGACCGTGCACGTCCAGGTTGACCCGGACGTGATCGGCGGCATGGTGATCCGTGTCGGCGACGAGATCATCGACGGCTCGGTAGCCGGACGGCTCGACGCCGTGCGCCGGGCGCTGCCGTAGACGTCCACCCGGTCGCCATCCGACGAGCAGCGGTCGCACACGGTCGATGCTCACCTGATAAGAACACATCCAGACCACACTTAGTGAGAGCAGGAATGACATGGCGGAGCTGACTATCTCCTCCGACGAGATCCGTAGTGCGATTGCGAATTACACCTCCACCGTCTCGACCGAGGCGTCGCGCGAGGAGGTGGGCGTCGTCACCGACACCGGCGACGGAATCGCCCACATCTCCGGACTGCCGTCCGCGATGGCCAACGAGCTGCTGGAGTTCCCGGGCGGCATCCTCGGCGTCGCACTGAACCTGGAGGACCGCGAGATCGGTGCGGTCATCCTCGGCAACTTCGACGAGATCGCGCAGGGGCAGGAGGTGCGCCGCACCGGAGACGTCCTCTCGGTGCCTGTCGGCGACGGCTTCCTCGGCCGCGTGGTCAACCCGCTCGGCCAGCCGATCGACGGCCTGGGTGAGATCGAGTCCTCCGAGTCCCGCGCCCTCGAGCTCCAGGCCCCGTCCGTGCTGCAGCGCCAGCCGGTCGAGGAGCCGATGCAGACCGGCATCAAGGCCATCGACGCCATGACGCCGATCGGCCGCGGCCAGCGTCAGCTCATCATTGGTGACCGCAAGACCGGTAAGACCGCGGTCTGCATCGACGCCATCCTCAACCAGAAGGCCAACTGGGAGTCGGGCGACAAGACCAAGCAGCTCCGGTGCATCTACGTCGCGATCGGCCAGAAGGGCTCCACGATCGCCGGCGTCAAGGCCACGCTCGAGGAGCACGGCGCGATGGAGTACACCACCATCGTCGCGGCCCCGGCCTCCGACTCCGCCGGCTTCAAGTGGCTCGCGCCGTTCACCGGATCCGCCATCGGCCAGCAGTGGATGTACGAGGGCAACCACGTCCTCATCGTGTTCGACGACCTCTCCAAGCAGGCCGACGCCTACCGCGCCATCTCGCTGCTGCTGCGCCGCCCGCCGGGTCGCGAGGCCTACCCGGGTGACGTCTTCTACCTGCACTCGCGGCTCCTGGAGCGGTGCGCCAAGCTGTCCGACGACATGGGCGGCGGATCGATGACCGGCCTGCCGATCATCGAGACCAAGGCCAACGACGTCTCGGCGTTCATCCCGACCAACGTCATCTCGATCACCGACGGCCAGGTGTTCCTGGAGTCCGACCTGTTCAACCGTGGTGTGCGCCCGGCCATCAACGTCGGTATCTCCGTCTCCCGAGTCGGTGGCGCCGCCCAGACCAAGGGTATGAAGAAGGTCTCCGGCTCGCTGCGCCTCGACCTGGCGGCGTTCCGTGACCTTGAGTCGTTCGCCACCTTCGCCTCTGACCTCGACGCGGCCTCCAAGGCCCAGCTCGAGCGCGGTCAGCGCCTGGTCGAGATCCTCAAGCAGGATCAGAACTCGCCCGTTGCCGTCGAGGACCAGATCGTGTCGATCTACCTCGCCGGCGAGGGCTACTACGACTCGGTGCCGGTGGACGACGTCCGCCGCTTCGAGGCCGAGCTCCTCGAGGACCTGCGTCACTCGGCGTCGGACGTCTACTCGCAGATCGAGGGTGGAACGGCCCTGTCGGATGAGTCGATGGAGACCCTCAAGTCCAAGACGGACGCGTTCAAGGAGGGTTTCGTGGCCTCCGACGGGTCGCGCGTGGTCAACGAGCCCGAGGCCGAGGCCCTGGACGACGACGAGATCGACCGCGAGAAGATCACGGTCACCAAGAAGAAGAAGGCCTGAGGCCCGCGATGACAGGCATCCGATTCGAGGCCGGAAGGAGTGTGATCTGAGACCATGGCGAACCTGCGCGAACTGCGCGGCCGCATCAAGTCGGTCAACTCGACCAAGAAGATCACCAAGGCCCAGGAGATGATCGCGACCTCGCAGATCACCAAGGCCCAGGTCAGGGTGGCGGAAGCCAAGCCCTTCGCCGACCAGATCACCGCGGTGCTCACCGACCTGGCCAACGCCTCGTCGCTCAAGCACCCGATGCTCAACGAGCCGGAGGACGCCAGGCGTTCGGCCGTGCTCGTGGTGACCTCGGACCGCGGCATGTGCGGTGGTTACAACCACAACGTGCTCAAGGAGGCCGCCGAGCTCATCGCCAACCTCGAGGGACGTGGCCTCGAGGTGGACATCTACGTGATGGGCAACAAGGGCATCGTGTACTACACGTTCCGTGACGTGAAGCTGGCCGGCGCGTGGCACGGCCACTCCCAGAAGCCGGTCTACAACGAGGCCCGTCCGGCGTTCCAGCTTCTGGCGGCCGCGTTCAAGGCCGGCGGAGAGGGGTCTTTCGACGCCTCCGAGTGGCTCGAGGAGGACTCCGGCGACACGACCCGCAAGGGCGTCGACGAGGTCCACATCGTCTACACCCAGTTCAAGTCCATGCTCACCCAGACCCCGCGTGCGCGACGTCTGGCTCCGATCGAGACCGAGGTCGAGACGGAGGAGCTGGACCTGGGCGAGCACATGACGGACACGTCCCGGTCGGAGTTCAAGCCCGAGGTCTCGTTCGAGCCCGACGCCGACACGCTGCTCGACAGCATCCTCCCGCGTTACATGTCGACCCGTGCGTTCGCCTCCCTCCTGGAGGCCGCCGCGTCCGAGTCGGCGGCGCGGAGGACGGCCATGAAGTCGGCCACGGACAACGCGACCGAACTGGTCGAGGACCTCAGTCGTGAGGCCAACCAGGTCCGTCAGGCACAGATCACCCAGGAAATCAGCGAGATTGTCGGTGGCGCTGGCGCGCTCGCCGCGAGCGCAGGAAGTGACTAAGCAATGACCACAGCTGTTACCGAGCAGAACCAGACGGGTACGGCCGGTCTCACCGGCCGGGTCGCCCGCGTCCTGGGCGCGGTCGTCGACGTGGAGTTCCCGCGCGGCGCCCTCCCGGCTCTCTTCAACGCCCTCACCGCCGAGATCACGCTTGAGGCCGTGGCCAAGACGGTCACCCTCGAGGTGGCCCAGCATCTCGGCGACAACATGGTGCGCTGCATCTCGATGCAGTCCACCGACGGCCTGGTGCGTGGCGCCGACGTCGTCGACTCGGGCAAGCCGATCTCGGTGCCGGTCGGCGATGTGGTCAAGGGCCACGTCTTCAACGCCCTCGGCGACTGCCTTGACGCTCCCGGCACCGGCCGGGACGGCGAGCAGTGGGGCATCCACCGCGAGCCGCCGGCCTTCGACCAGCTCGAGGGCAAGACCGAGATCCTCGAGACCGGCATCAAGGTCATCGACCTGCTCACCCCGTACGTCAAGGGTGGCAAGATCGGCCTCTTCGGTGGTGCCGGTGTCGGCAAGACGGTGCTCATCCAGGAGATGATCACCCGTATCGCCCGTGAGTTCTCCGGTACGTCGGTGTTCGCCGGCGTCGGTGAGCGTACCCGTGAGGGCACCGACCTCATCCTCGAGATGGACGAGATGGGCGTGCTCCAGGACACCGCCCTCGTGTTCGGCCAGATGGACGAGCCGCCGGGTACCCGTATGCGCGTCGCCCTCTCGGCCCTGACCATGGCCGAGTACTTCCGCGACGTGCAGGGCCAGGACGTGCTCCTGTTCATCGACAACATCTTCCGCTTCACCCAGGCCGGTTCCGAGGTCTCCACGCTGCTCGGCCGCATGCCGTCCGCCGTTGGTTACCAGCCGACCCTGGCGGACGAGATGGGTCAGCTGCAGGAGCGGATCACCTCGACGCGCGGTAAGTCGATCACCTCGCTTCAGGCGATCTACGTCCCCGCCGACGACTACACCGACCCCGCGCCGGCGACGACCTTCGCCCACCTCGACGCCACCACGGAGCTCTCCCGCTCCATCGCGTCGAAGGGCATCTACCCGGCCGTCGACCCGCTCACCTCGACCTCGCGGATCCTCGAGCCGGCCATCGTCGGCGACGAGCACTACCGCGTGGCCCAGGAGGTCATCCGGATCCTCCAGAAGTACAAGGAGCTCCAGGACATCATCGCCATCCTCGGTATGGACGAGCTGTCCGAGGAGGACAAGGTCACGGTGCAGCGCGCGCGTCGTATCGAGCGCTTCCTCGGCCAGAACTTCCTCGTTGCCGAGAAGTTCACCGGGCAGGTCGGTTCGGTCGTCCCGCTCACGGACACCATCGAGGCGTTCGACAAGCTCTGCAAGGGCGAACTTGACCACCTCCCCGAGCAGGCGTTCAACGGTATCGGCGGTCTCGACGACGTCGAGGCCAACGCCAAGAAGCTCTCCGGGAAGTGACGGTCCGCCATGGCTGACATCGACGTCGAGTTCGTCACCGTCGAGCGGCGGTTCTGGTCCGGGACCGCGTCCATGGTGGTCGCCAAGACCACCGAGGGTGAGATCGGTATCCAGGCCGGTCACGAGCCGCTGCTCGGCGAGCTGGACGAGGGCGGCACCGTCACCGTATACACGGACGAGGGCAAGAAGGTCGCGGCCGTCCGGGGCGGCTTCCTCTCGGTGACCGCCACCAAGGTGAGTATCCTCGGGGAACTCGCCGAATGGGCGGAGAACATCGACCGGGCCGAGGCCGAGCGGTCGCTCGCCGACGCCGGTGAGGACCCCACCGCTGCCGCCGCCGCCCGGGGTCGTCTGCGCGCCGTCGAGAAGGCCGGCGCCTAGACGGCTGGGACCTCGACCGTCCCACACGACCGCGGCCACCAGGAAAGGGGTCGGAGTAGATGGCGACGTACATCGGGATCGCTCTCGGTGTCGTCATCCTGCTCGTCCTCCTCCCGGTGGCCGCGGCCGTCGTCTACCGGCTCGTCGTGGTGCGCCGCACCTCGACCCCCGCGCTGTTCAGCTCCCACAACGGGCCGGGGTGGTGCTACGGGGCCCTCAAGTACTCCGACACAGAGGCGAGCTTCTACCGGCTCGTCAGCCTGAGGTTCGGCGCAGATTTGACGATCGAACGCCGCAGCCTCACGCTCGGGGCGCGCCGGCAGCCCACGGGCGCCGAGCTCGACGTGGCGGAGGTGGGGGAGATGATCGTCCCCGTCACCGGCCGGGATCGGCGCGGAGGAAAGGTCGAGGGCGAGTTCTGCCTGGGCCCGGCGGAGCTCACCGCGCTGCTCGCGTGGGTCGAGGCGTGCTCGACCGAGCAGGTTCGGCGGACCGGCCGCCGCCGGCGCTGAGCGCGCCTGTCCATCCCGGGCCGTCAACAAGGAGGATCCGTGCGTCTCGTCGTCGCGACGTGCCAGGTCGACTACGTCGGCCGACTCACCGCCCACCTGCCTATGGCACCCCGGCTGTTGCTCGTCAAGGCCGACGGATCGGTGAGCGTGCATGCCGACGACCGCGCGTACAAGCCCCTCAACTGGATGACGCCGCCGTGCTCGCTCACCGAGAGCGAGCACCCCGAGAACGCCGACCACCGGCTGTGGGTGGTGGAGAACAAGGCGGGGGAGCAGCTTCGGATCACCGTCGCCGAGGTGCACCACGAGTCGGAACACGAGCTCGGCGTCGACCCGGGCCTGGTCAAGGACGGCGTGGAGGCGCACCTGCAGGAACTGCTCGCCGAGCACATCGAGACCCTGGGCCAGGGCTACAGCCTCATCCGCCGCGAGTACATGACCGCGATCGGCCCCGTGGACATCCTCGGCCGTGACGCGGACGGGGTGACCGTGGCCGTGGAGATCAAGCGCCGGGGTGAGATCGACGGTGTCGAGCAGCTCACCCGGTACCTCGAGCTCCTCAACCGGGACCCGCTCCTCGCGCCGGTCTCGGGGGTGTTCGCCGCCCAGGTGATCAAGCCGCAGGCCCGCACGCTCGCGCAGGACCGGGGGATCCGCTGCGTCACCCTGGACTACGACGCGCTGCGGGGGGTCGAGTCCGCCGACCTGCGACTGTTCTAGGGGCCCGGTGCCTCGCCGTCATCGCCGTGCCCCGCAGGGGCCGTCCCCTGCCCGCCGCGAGGGTCTGGGCGGCGCCGCGCTCGAGCCCGGTCCCGCCGGCGACCCGGACTCCTACCACGTCCGGCGCATCCCGGCGTCGCGGGCCGGGCGGGACTACCGGTGCCCGGGCTGCGACCACGTGGTGGGGGCGGGTGTAGCCCACGTGGTGGCCTGGCCCGACCGGCCCGGTGGCGCAGAGGAACGACGACACTGGCATGCCGGCTGCTGGGCCGGGCGCGGCAGCCGGGGGCTCACACGCCGCTGGAGTTGAACTCCGGCGGGTCGGGGAAGTCGGGGTCGTGCGCGTCGGCCCGTCCGGGCAGCGGCTCGAGGCGGGCGCGGATCGCGGCGAGCTCGCCGACGATCCCCTCGCGCATCCCGCGGAGCCGCTCCACGTGCTCGCGAGCCCGGGCGACCGTCGCCTCGGCCTCCCGCCGGGCCTCCTCGACGATCCTGCGGGCCTCGTCCTCGGCCCGGCGGGTCGTCGCGGTGGCGGCGGCGGTCGCGGCCTCACGTCGCTCGCGGTCCTCGTCGAGGGCTTCAGCCCGGCGCGCGTCCGAGGCCAGGCGGTGATCCTCGTCGATGCGGTCGCGCGTCAGCGCCGCCTCGTGGTCGAGCCGGGAAGCCTCGCGCCGGGCGGCGGCGACGATCTCCTCCGCGCGGCCACGGGCGGCGGCCAGCACGGCGTCGTGCTCGGCGCGGACGGCGGTGGCGCGGTTGCGCACCTCGGCGAGCTCGGCGGCCGCGGTCTCCCGGTCCGCGCCGGCCGCCCGGCGGGCGTCCTCCCGGAGGTGCCAGGCCTCCTCCTCCGCGTCGGCGCGGATGCGCGCGGCGGCCTCGCGGGCCGCGTCACGGACCGACTCGGCCTCGGTCGTGGCCAGCGAGAGCATGGTCGACATCCGGTCCGACATCTGGTCGGCCGTCACGGGGGCCCGTCCGAGCTCGTCGACGCGGGCCTCGAGGGTCTCGGCCCGGCTCCGGGCGGCCGCGGCGTCGGCCGTGGCCCGGTCCGCCCGGTCGACCGCCGCGTCGCGGTCGGCGCGCAGGAGGACGACCTCGGCCTCGAGCCGGGACACCGCGTCGGTGACCTGTTCCCGGTCGAAACCCCTGCGTACGACGGCGAACGACGCCGCTGTGCCCGGGGGCGTGTTCATGCTGGACATGGAATCCAGCGTAGCGGGGATCGGGGAGCGGGCGCTCAGTGCGCGTCGGCCGCGGGCTCCACGAGCTCGAGCAGGACGCCGCCCGCGTCCTTGGGGTGGACGAAGTTGATCCGGGAGTTCGCCGTGCCCCGCTTGGGCTCGGGGTAGAGGACGCGCACGCCGCGGCCGGCCAGGTGGGTCATCACGGCGTCGATGTCCGTGACCCGCACGGCCATCTGCTGCAGGCCGGGGCCGTTGCGGTCGAGGAACTTGGCGATGGTGGAGGACTCGTCGAGCGGTGCGAGCACCTGGATGAGCGCACCGCCCTCCGGGCCGTTCGGGCAGCCGAGCATGGCCTCCCGGACGCCCTGCTCCTCGTTGACCTCCTCGTGGAGGTTCTCCATGCCGAGGGTGTCGCGGTACCAGGCCACTGCGGCGTCGAAGTCGGGCACGGCAACGCCGACGTGGTCGATCGCCACGACGAGGTCCGAGGGGAGTGCACTACCGGCGGAAGTGGGTGTAGTCATGACACACACGGTAGTCGCGTCCGCTACGCGGTACATTCGGGTTATCCGCCATTCACCCGGTGTCACCCACGCATCGTCCCCCAGAGGTAGGAACGCTCATGACCAACGAGAACACCACCGTCATCGTCTCCGGTGCCCGCACCCCGTTCGGGCGGCTCATGGGCGGCCTGTCTTCTTTGAGCGCCCCCGAGCTCGGCGGCATCGCGATCCGCGGCGCACTGGACAAGGGCGGCGTGTCGGATGACGCCGTCGACGCCGTCATCATGGGCCAGGTCCTCGCGGCCGGCATCGGACAAATGGCCGCCCGCCAGTCGCTCATCGCGGCCGGGCTGCCCAAGAAGATCCACGCCCTGTCCATCAACAAGATGTGCCTGTCCGGCCTCACCGCGATCGCGCTCGCCGACCAGATGATCCGCTCGGGCGAGGCCGAGGTCGTGGTGGCCGGCGGCCAGGAGTCGATGTCGCAGGCGCCGCACATCCTCCCCAACAGCCGCGCCGGCTACAAATACGGCTCGATCGAGGTCCTCGACCACATGGCGTTCGACGGGCTGCACGACGTGGTCACCGATCAGCCGATGGGTGCGCTCACCGAGTCGCGGAACGCCGAGCTGGGTATCACCCGCGAGGCGCAGGACGAGTTCGCCGTCACCAGCCACAACCGTGCCGAGGCCGCGTGGGCGAACGGGAAGTTCGCCGACGAGGTCGTCCCCGTGACGGTCAAGGGCCGCAAGGGCGACACCGTGGTCTCGGAGGACGAGGGCTTCCGCAAGGGCGCCACCGTCGAGCAGATGGCCTCGCTCCGCCCGGCCTTCGCCAAGGACGGCACCATCACCGCAGGGTCGTCGTCGCAGATCTCCGACGGTGCCTCCGCCACCGTCATCACCTCCAAGGCGCGCGCCGAGAAGGAGGGGTGGCCGATCCTCGCCGAGATCGTGCAGTACGGCGCCGTCGCCGGCCCGGACTCGACGCTGCAGCACCAGCCCTCGGCCGCGATCGCCGACGCCCTCGACAAGTCCGGCTTGAAGGTCGGGGACCTGGACCTCGTGGAACTCAACGAGGCCTTCTCCTCGGTGGGCATCCACGCCACCAAGGAGCTCGGGCTGGACCCGGAGAAGGTCAACGTCAACGGTGGCGCGATCGCGCTCGGCCACCCCATCGGCGTGTCCGGAAACCGCGTCGTGCTGACCCTCGCGCTCGAGCTCGCCCGCCGCGGTGGCGGGGTCGGCGCGGCCGCGCTGTGCGGCGGCGGCGGCCAGGGCGACGCGCTCATCATCCGGGTGCCCGCGCAGAAGTGACCCCGTGCCGGCGCCCGCGCCGGCTGACGTCCGGCCCGTTCCCACTCACCGGTGGGGGCGGGTCGGCCGTGTCCGTGGCAGGATCGTGGGCGTGACCAGACCAGGTAACCGACCCCCGTCCGCCGCCGAGCAGCGTCTCGCGGCGTCCCTCTCGGGCGCCGTGGACCTCACGGGCCTGAAGAAGCGCGCGGAGGCCAGACGCGACGCAGAGAAGAACGCCGGCGCCCCCGGGCGGGCGGTTGGCGGTGGGCCCGTCACGCAGGTGGACGTGGACGAGGCCTCGTTCGAACAGGAGGTCCTGCTCCGGTCGGCGCAGGTCCCCGTCGTCGTCGAACTCATGTCCCGGCGCGCACCGTCCCCGCTCACCGCCCTCCTGGCCACCCTCGCCGAGGAGGCGGGTGGCCGGTGGATCCACGCGACGGTGGACGTCGACACGGCGCCGATGATCGCGCAGGCTTTCCAGGCACGCGCCGTCCCCACGGTGGTGGCCGTCGCCGGCGGTCGCCCGCTCGCCGACTTCGAGGGCGACCAGCCCGAGGAGGCACTGCGCGGATGGATCGGCGCGGTGCTGCAGGCCACCGAGGGCAAGCTCGAGGGCCCGCCGGAGGGAATGGCTGCGGGCCACGGCGAGGAGGGCGCCGAGCCCGCCGATCCCGAGCGGGACGCCGCCGAGCAGGCGCTGGCCGCCGGGGACCTGGCCGCCGCGGAGGAGCGCTTCGCGGCCCTGGCGCAGGCACGCCAGGGTGATCATTCGCTGCTCGAGGCCCTGCGCTACGTCCAGGCAGCCCGCCGCGCGACCGAGGGGGACGACTCCGCCGAGGGAACCGTGGCGGCCGCGCAGCGCGCCGCGGACCGGTCGCTCGTGGCCGGCGAGTACGAGGCGGCGTTCGGAGTGCTCGTGGACGCGATCCGCGTGAGCGCGGGCGACGACCGCGCGGCCCTGAGGACGCGCCTGCTCGAGCTCCTCGACGCGCTGCCGGGCGACGATCCCCGCGTGCTCGCCGCCCGTCGGGATCTGGCGAGCGCTCTGTACTGAGCCTTACGAGGCGCGAGAGGCTCCTTCCGCGGGGGCCGGCGGGCGTCGGGTCAGCGGGTGTGGCGGAGCCACACGCAGGCGCGCGGCCCCACGGTGATCGCCGCGGAGTGCGCTCGACCGTGCCACGAGGTGTCCTCCGCGTGGACACCGCCCATGTTGCCCGAGCCCGAGCCCTCGTAGAACTCGGCGTCGGTGTTGAGGATCTCCTCCCAGAACCCGCTCTCGGGCAGTCCCACGCGGTAGTCGCTCAGGGTGGAGCCGGAGAAATTGACCACGCAGACCACGCTGTTGCCGGAGTGGTCGGTGCGCAGGAACGACAGCGCGCTGTGGGCGGAGTCGTTGGCGTCGATCCAGGAGAAGCCGGCCGGGTCGTCGTCGAGGGCCCACAGCGCGGGGTTCTCGGCGTAGCGCGCGTTCATGTCGCGCACCGAGGCGAGGATGCCGCGGTGGTACTCGCCCTCCCATCCCTCGAGGTCGGACCAGGTGACGCCCTCCTCCTCGTTCCACTCGCCGGTCTGGCCGAACTCCAGGCCCTGGAAGAGCAGCTTCTTGCCGGGGTGCGCCCACATGTAGGCGTAGAGGCCGCGCAGGCCGGCGGCGCGCTCCCACGAGGAGCCGGGCATACGCTGCCACATGGAGCCCTTGCCGTGCACCACCTCGTCGTGGCTCAGCGGGAGGACGAACCGCTCGCTCCACGCGTACATCATCGAGAAGGTGATCTCGTTGTGGTGGTAGCTGCGGTAGATGGGGTCGAGTCCCACGTAGCGCAGGGTGTCGTTCATCCACCCCATGTTCCACTTCATGGAGAAGCCCAGCCCGCCGGAGGAGGTGGGGGCGGTCACGCCACCCCACGAGGTGGACTCCTCGGCCACTGTGAGGAAACCCGGGTGCTCGCGCTGAACAGTGGCGTTGACCTCCTGGAGAAACGAGATCGCCTCGAGATTCTCCCGGCCGCCGTAGCGGTTGGGGATCCACTGGCCGGCCTCGCGGGAGTAGTCCAGGTAGAGCATCGAGGCCACGGCGTCCACGCGCAGGCCGTCGACGTGGAACTCCTCGGCCCAGTACAGGGCGTTGGCCACGAGGAAGTTGCGGACCTCGTGCCGGCCGAAGTCGAAGACGTAGGTGCCCCAGTCGGGCTGCTCGCCGCGGCGCGGGTCGGGGTGTTCATAGAGGGCGGTGCCGTCGAAGCGGCCGAGCGACCACTCGTCCTTGGGGAAGTGTGCGGGCACCCAGTCCACGAGCACGCCGATGCCGTGGGAGTGGAGGTGGTCGATCACGTAGCGCAGGTCGTCGGGCGAGCCGAAGCGGCTGGTGGGCGCGTAGTACGAGGACACCTGGTAGCCCCACGAGCCGCCGAACGGGTGCTCGGCGACGGGCATGAGCTCGACGTGGGTGAAGCCGTTCTCCACGACGTGCTCGGCCAGCTGGTGCGCGAACTCGCGGTACCCCAGACCCGGCCGCCAGGAGCCGACGTGCACCTCGAGGACGGACATGGGGGACCGGGAGTGGTCGCGGGTCGGCCGGGCGGTCATCCACTCGTCGTCGTTCCACTCGTACCCGGACGTGAACACCTTCGAGCCGGTCGCGGGCGGCACCTCGGTGGCCACCGCGAGAGGGTCGGCGTGGTCGACGGTGCGGCCGTCGGCGCCGCGGACGCAGTACTTGTAGGTGGCGCCGTCCTCGACGCCGGGGACGAACAGTTCCCACACGCCGGAGGAGCCGATGCTGCGCATGGGCAGGGCGGTGGGGTTCCAGCCGCAGAAGTCACCCACCACGGAGATGCCGCGGGCGTTGGGGGCCCACACGGCGAACGAGGTGCCGGTAACCGGGCCGCTCGGGGTGTCGTAGGTCCGCACGTGCGCGCCGAGCACGGTCCACAGCCGCTCGTGGCGGCCCTCGCCGATGAGGTGGAGGTCGACCTCGCCGAGGGTGGGCAGGAAGCGGTAACCGTCGGCGACGGTCCGGCAGTGCCCGTCGGGGTAGGCCACGCGGTAGCGGTAGTCGGGGACGTCGGCGTCCGGGAGCTCGGCGTGGAACAGCCCGTCGCCGAGCGGCTCCATCGGCACGGTCCGGTCGCCGAGGTCGATCTCCACGGTCACGGCGCCCGGCTGCATGGTGCGCACCACCGAGCCGGAGCCGGCGCGGTGCGCGCCGTAGACGGAGTGGGGGTCGTGGTGGGTCCCGGAGCGCAGCCGCTCCACGTCCTCGGCGGAGAGCTCGACGGGGGAGGGTGACGACGACGAGGATGCGATCGCCCGACGGTCCGCCGGCGCGGCGGCCGCCTCCTCGGGGGTGCGCCAGACGGCGTCGGTATCGACGGCCGGGGTGCTCACCCGCGCCGAGGCGAGGTCCTTCTCGGCCGTGACCGACTCGAGTGTCGTGCCGACCTCGGCGGCCTTCCCGACCGTGGTCGCCTTACCGCCCTTGCGGGCTTTGTCAGACTTGCCGGCCCTGGCCGGCTTGTCGCCCTTGGCCTTCGTACCGGACGGGGTGACCGACCCGGAGGCGTCGTGGGCGTCGCGATCCTTCTTGTGGTGCTTTCCCATGAGTGTCAGCCTCACTCCACGATGTGCGTACGGTAGGTTAGTTCGACCCTACGTGCTTCGTCGCACGGCGGGACCGCCACGATGTGCGCGACCGCCGACCACGGCTCGAGGCGCACGTAGTTGCGGCGGCCCCAGTGGAACTCGCGGCCGGAGACCTCGTCGTGGACGCTGAACTGCGCGTCGTCGTCGTAGCCGAGCGCCGCCATGTCGAGCGTGAGGGTGCCCTCCTGGGCACCGTGGGAGTCGAGGGTGATGACGGCGAGGACGCAGTCGCCCGTGGCCGGGTCGATCTTGGAGTACGCGATGATCCGGTCGTTGTCGACCTCGTGGAACCGCAGCGTACGGAGCTGCTGGAGGGCCGGGTGCGCGCGGCGGATGCGGTTGAGGTCCCGCAGCCACGGGGCCAGGGACTGCCCGGCGGCCTCCGCGCCCGCGAAGTCGCGGGGGCGCAGTTCGTACTTCTCGGAGTCGAGGTACTCCTCGCTGCCCTCGGCGACGGGCTCCCACTCGTAGAGCTCGAAGCCGGAGTACACGCCCCACGCCGGGGAGAGCGTGGCGGCCAGCGCCGCGCGGATGGCGAACATCGCGGGGCCGCCGCGCTGCAGCGACTCGTGGAGGATGTCCGGGGTGTTGGTGAACATGTTGGGCCGGCACTCGTCCACGTGGGCGAGGAACTGTTCGCAGAACTCCACGAGCTCGGCCTTGGTGGTCTTCCACGTGAAGTAGGTGTACGACTGCGAGAAGCCCCGCTTGGCCAGGCCGAACAGGCGGGCGGGCCGGGTGAAGGCCTCGGAGAGGAACAGCACGTCCGGTTCGGTGCGCTTGACCTCGCCGATGAGCCGGTGCCAGAAGTCGCCCGGCTTGGTGTGGGGGTTGTCCACCCGGAAGATCCGGACGCCGAGACCGGTCCACAGGCGGACGACGCGCAGGACCTCGGTGTAGAGGCCCTCCGGGTCGAGGTCGAAGTTGAGCGGGTAGATGTCCTGGTACTTCTTGGGCGGGTTCTCCGCGTAGGCGATGTGCCCGTCCGGCAGGACCGTGAACCACTCGGGGTGGTCCTGCGCCCACGGGTGGTCCGGCGCGCACTGCAGCGCCAGGTCCAGGGCGATCTCGACGCCGCGGTCGGCCGAGTACTCCACGAGGTCGCGGAAGTCCTCGATCGTGCCCAGCGCGGGGTGGACCGCGTCGTGGCCGCCGTCGGCGGAGCCGATCGCCCACGGCGAGCCGACGTCGTGGGGCTCCGGGGTGAGCGTGTTGTTGCGGCCCTTGCGGTTGATCTCGCCGATGGGGTGGATCGGCGGCAGGTAGACCACGTCGAAGCCCATGTCGGCGGCGTGGTCGACGAGCGTGCGCGAGGTCGCGAAGGTCCCGTGCACGGGCCGGCCCTGCTCGTCCCAGCCGCCGGTGGAGCGGGGGAAGAACTCGTACCACGAGCTGAACTGGGCTTCGCGGCGGTCCACCCACACGCGGTGGGTCTGGCCCACGGTGACGAGGTCACGGACCGGGCGGGCGGCCATCGCGGCCGTCACCTCGGGGGAGAGGGCCACCGCGGTGCGCGCGTGGGCGTCGCCGCCACCCCGCAGCGCGGCGGCCGCGCGGGAGAGCAGCTCGGCGCCCGCGGTGTCGCCGCCGGCCGAGGCCTGGGCGGCGCCGGCGTCGAGGACCCGCGCGCCCACCTCGAACTCGTTGCCCAGCACGTCCGCGCCCTGGCCGGCGTCCATCTTCTTGCCGATCCCGTCCTTCCACGTGGCGAAGGGGTCGGACCACGCCTCGACGCGGAAGGACCACATGCCGGGGGTGTCGGTGGGGAGAAGGGCGTGGACCGTGTCGGCCTCGGCCCCGGGGACCATGGTGGTGCGCGACGACGCGCCGCCGGGGCGGCGGACCACCAGGCTCGCCGAGAGGGCGTCGTGGCCCTCGCGCCACACGGTCGCGGAGATCGGCACGATCTCGCCGACCACGGATTTGGACGGGAACCGCCCGCAGGAGACCAGGGGGCGGACGTCGTCGATTCCCAGGCGGTCGTTCACGGCTACTCCTCGGCGTGGGCGGTGTCACGGGCGTGCGCTACCCCCACGACGCTAGCGAAGCGGAGCAGTTCGGGTCGGCGCGTCACCTCCGGTTCACCTGCTCCACCTCCCCGGCCCGTGTTCCTGGCCCCCTGTTCCCCGATTCGGGGTTGAATGGGCCCCGTGCACACCGTGATCGATCCCGACCCCGACCTCGTCCTCGACCTGCGCGACGTCTCGCTCCGCCGCGAGGGCCGGACCCTGGTGGGTCCGGTGACGTGGCAGGTGGAGCTCGACGAGAGGTGGGTGGTGCTCGGCCCCAACGGCGCGGGCAAGACCTCGCTGCTGCGGATCGCCTCCGCGCTCGAGTACCCCAGCTCGGGGACCGCGGTGATCCTCGGGGAGCAGCTCGGACGGACCGAGGTGACGGAGCTGCGGAGCCGGGTGGGCCTGTCGTCGTCGGCGCTCGCGGGCCGGATCCCCGGTGACGAGGTGGTGCAGGACCTCGTCGTCTCCGCCGGGTACTCCGTGCTCGGCCGCTGGCGGGAGGAGTACGACGACCTGGACCTCGAACAAGCCGCCGACACGCTCGAGGCGATGGGTGCCGAGCACCTGCGCGAACGGACGTGGGGGACCCTGTCCGAGGGCGAGCGCAAGCGGGTGCTCATCGCGCGGGCGATGATGACCGATCCCGAGTTGCTGCTGCTCGACGAGCCGGGAGCGGGCCTGGACCTGGGGGGTCGCGAGGACCTGGTGGCCCGCCTCGGCGACATGGCGATGGACCCGGACGCGCCCGCCACCGTCCTCGTCACCCATCACGTGGAAGAGATCCCGCCGGGCTTCACGCACGCGATGCTCCTCGCCGAGGGCGGGGTCACGGCGATGGGGCTCATCGAGGACGTCATCACGTCGGAGAACCTCAGCGCGGCGTTCTCGCAACGAATCGTGGTGGACGCGATCGACGGCCGGTACTTCGCGCGGCGGGCCCGGCGCTCCGGCCGGCACCGACGGCCGTGACCGTCCCGTGGACCGACCGCGCCGGGGACGTCCCCGTCCGTGAAGCGGCCACGGTCGCGCTCGTGCGGGACGCGGCGATCGGCGGCGGGGTCGAGGTCTTTCTCCAGCACCGCGTGGGCACCATGCAGTTCGCGGCGGGGATGTCGGTCTTCCCCGGCGGCGGCGTCGAGCCCCGCGACCACGAGGGCACCCGACCGTGGCGCGGTCCCGGGCCCGACTGGTGGGCCGAGCGCTTCGGGGTCACACCGGCCCGCGCCGCGGCCGCCGTGCGCGGGGTCGCGCGGGAGCTGTTCGAGGAGAGCGGGGTCCTGCTCGCCGAGCCGGCCGGCGACGGGCCCGTGACGCGCCCCGGGACGGAGGAGAGAGTGGCCCTCGACGCCGGGGAGGGCGACCTGGACTCCCTGCTGGCCGCCCACGGGTTGGTCCTCGCGGCGCACCTGCTGCGCCCCTGGGACCGCTGGACCACGCCGCCCGGCCCGCCGCGGCGCTACGACACCCTGTTCTTCGTGGCCGCCCTGCCCGAGGGCGAGACCCCGGACGGCGGCACGAGCGAGGCCCGGGCCACCGGCTGGATCCGGGCCGACGAGGCCGCCACCGCGGGCACGCTCGGCCGCCTCGGCATGATGCGCCCCACCCTCGCCACGCTCGCCGAACTCGCCGCCGCCGAGGACGTGGCCGAGATACTGGCCACCCAGCGGACCGTGGTCGGCCAGGGCCACTAGGTGCGGGCCCGATGACCCCCGAGGATCTGGACTTCCTCCTCTCCGACGCCGGGGCGGAGCTGCTCGCGGTGGCCGCGGCGCAGGACTTCTCGTCCGGCGCTCTGGTGGCCGCGACGGAGGCGGTCCGGCGGGCCGACCCGGTCCACGCCGCGGCCGCGATCGACGTGGTGACCGCGCGGCGGCGCGCCGCGGGTCGGCTCCGCGGGCCCGGCCGTCTGCTGCTCACCGACGAGGCCGTCCAGCAGGCCACCGCGTGGCCCGTGGCGGCGCTGCGCGCGCGGCGCCTCGCCGGCCGCGACGTCCACGACGTCACCTGCTCGGTGGGCGCCGAACTCGTCGAGCTGGTGGCCACCGCGGACCGCGTCGTCGGCTCGGACCTCGATCCGGTCCGCGCGCGGATGGCCGCCCACAACGTCCCCGGGGCGCTCGTGTGCGTGGCCGACGCGCTGCGCCCGCCGAGCCGTGACGCCGTCCTCGTGGCCGACCCGGCGCGCCGGGCGGGGGGCCGGCGGATCCATGACCCGGAGCGGTTGAGCCCGCCCCTTCCGGCGCTGCTCGCTGCCGCGCGCGGCCGCGACCACGCGATCAAGTGCGCGCCCGGCCTCGACGTCTCCGGGCTCGGTTACACCGGGGAGGTAGAGGTGGTCTCCCTCGACGGCTCCGTCCGCGAGGCGTGCCTCTGGTCCCCGGGGCTCTCGGGCCCGGTGGCCCGGCGGGCGACCGTCGTCCGCACCGGCCCGGCCGGCGCTCCCGGGCACTGGGGTCCGCCGCGGCTCACGGGGGAGGGGCTCGAGGTCCATGTGGAGGAGGTGACCGACATCGACGACGACGAGGTGGACGCACTCCCCGAGGCGGACCGCTTCCTCGTGGACCCGGACGGCGCGATAGTCCGGGCCGGCCTCGTCCGGCACTGGGCCCGTCGCCACGGTCTCCGCCAGCTCGACCCGCGGATCGCCCACCTCACCGGCCCGTCCCTCCCGCCCGGTCACACCGGGTTCGAGGTCCTGGCCAGGCACCGGTTGGACCGCAAGGAGCTGCGCCGGGCGCTCCGAGAGCGGGACTGCGGCTCGCTCGAGATCCTCGTCCGTGGCGTGGACGTGGACCCGGACGCGCTGCGCAGGTCGCTCGGACTGCGCGGGGCCCGGCCGCTCGCGCTGGTGGTGACCCGGATCGACAGGGCGGCGGTCGTGTTCGTGTGCGGCCCGCGCACGGCCGACGCCGGGCCGGCGGCGGGTCAGCCGTAGACGTAGACGGCACCCATCGCGGTGGACACCGCGATCCGCCCGTCGGCGTCCACGCTCAGGCCCGACACGGGGCCGGTGGCGGCGGGGACGACGAAGGAGTGGACGGTGTGGCCGTCGCCGCCGTCGAGCAGGTGCACGGCCACGCCGGGTTCGTCGCCCTCGCCGGCGTCCGAGCGCACGGCCACCACGACCCGGCCGTTCTCGGTGGCGACCGGGTTGGTGAGCTGGCGTAGGTCGTCGCGCCGCCAGACCTCGTGGCCGCGCCCGTCCTCCCCGCGGATCGCGACGACCGGGGCGGGGCCGGCGTCGTCGGCGTGCTCGTCGCTGCGCCCCCGCCAGATCGTGGTGGTCCGGCCGCCCGCGACGAGGGTGCCGTCGGGGAGCAGGGCGGGCGGGGTGTCCGGCTCGTATCCCAGGGGCGCGGACCACCGGACCGCGCCGTCGTCGGTCGCGTAGCCGTGCAGGGTGCCGTCCGCGGCGTGCGCGTACACCTCGGTGCCGTCGTCGGAGAGCACCACCGGCGTCCCCAGTCGGCCGTCCGGGAGCTCGGTGCGCCACAGGACCTCGAAGTGCCCGCGGCCACCCGGGTTGAACCGGGCCGCGACCAGCTCCGGTACCGCGCGCCCGGGTCGCCATGCGGTGAGGTAGAAGGTGCCCGACGCGGTGTCCACGGCGGCAGGGCCGGGGACGGGACACCCGCGCTCGCCGGTGGCGCACCAGACGACGCCGAACGCCGGGTCCGACGCGGCGATCTCCCCGGCCAGCGGCGTGGCCGCGGAGGCGTCGAGGCCCGTGTGCGCGTTGACGGCCCGGGCGATCCCGAGGTGGGAGATCATCAGCAGTGTGCGGTTGTCCAGCAGGGTGATCGTGGTGGGGATGCCCTGGATAGGTTGGAACCACCGCATCTCGCCCTCCGGGGCCAGCGCGCCGACGCCCCCGTACTGCGGGATGAACGTGTACCCGCGCCCGTCGACGGTGGCGGTGATGCGCGGCCCCTCGGTGGGCAGTCGGCTACACCACCGCTTGCGTCCGTCCTCGGAGGTGAGCGCGAAGAGGTTGCAGCCACGCTCGGAGATGGTCGCCTGGTAGGTCGTGCCGATCCCGTCCGAGCTGGCCACGCCCGAGAGCGGCGCACCGAGCGTACGGGACCACAACAGTTCGGGCTCGTCGCTCACCGGGGCGTGGGCGCGGCCGGGGTTCGCGGGACCACCGGTCACCGACGACCAGCTCTCGGCCTGGGGGAGACGTGAGTCCCCGCTCTCGGTGTGGGACGTGCACCCGGAGACCAGCGCGGCGACGAGCAGGGCGGGCACGGCGGCACGGCGACCGACCGGACGCGCCGAGCGCCCGGGCCGTCGTCCCTGTCCCCGTCTCACCCGGACCCCTTCCCGCTGTTCATCACGCCAGATCGTAGTCCGGGCCTCCGCCGCGCCCTCGCCGACGCCCCGGTGAGGGCGCGGACGGCGGAGCGGGCCCGGGGGCGAACCCGACGCGAACGGCGACGGCTGTCCGCCCGCCGGGACTACCGTGAGCGGCATCACGGCCGTCGTGAGGCGGCCCCGCGATACGAGAGGCGAACCCGCGATGACAGCGAACTCCGGACTCGACACCGCACTGACACCGCTGGCCTTCCTAGGCCGCGCCGCCCGGATCCATCCCGCCGCGACGGCCGTGGTGGACGGCCCCCGGCGCTGGACCTACGCCGAGTTCGCCGACCGCGCGACACGGCTGGCCGCGCTGCTGCGGACGCGCGGCGTGAGTCGCGGCGACCGGGTGGGAGTGCTCGCCCCCAACTCAGCGGAAGCGCTGCTCGCGCAGTTCGCGGTGCCGCTCGCGGGCGGCGCGGTGGTCGCGCTCAACACCCGTCTGGCGCCCGCCGAGATCGCCTACATCGCCGACCACGCCGGCTTCGAGGTGCTCATCGCCGACGCGGAGCTCCTCGCCGGCCTCGGTGACGAGGTCCCGCCGTCGCTGCGCTGCATCCTCGTGGCGCCCGACGCCGATGGCACCCAGCCCGACCCGTCGCGTTTCGGATCGAAGGCCGAGGCGCTCGAGGAGGAACTCGAGCTGGCCTCGCCCACGCCGCTGCCGTGGGCGGTCGAGGACGAGGACGCCGTCATCGCCGTCAACTACACCTCCGGGACCACCGGCCGCCCTAAGGGCGTCATGTACACCCACCGCGGCGCGTACCTCAACTCCCTCGGGGAGATCGTCACCCAGGCTCTCGACTCCGACTCCCGCTACCTGTGGACCCTGCCGATGTTCCACTGCAACGGGTGGTGCACGGGGTGGGCCCTCACCGGCGCGATGGGCACCCACGTGTGCCTGCGGGCCGTGCGCGGTGACGACATCTGGCGGCTTTTCGAGGAAGAAGGAATCAACCGCCTCGCCGGCGCCCCGGCCGTCCTCACGACGATCGCCGACGACCCGGCGGCCCGGCCGACCGAGGGGATCCGGATGATCACCGCCGGTGCCCCGCCATCGCCGACCATCCTGCGCCGCTTCGAGGAACTGGGGATCGACGTCACGCAGGTCTACGGGCTCACCGAGACCTACGGCCCGTACACCGAGTGCGTCCCGCAGCCGGAGTGGGCGGAGCTGGACCCGGAGGAGCGGGCCGCGCTCAAGTCGCGCCAGGGCGTGTCGATGATCCACGCCGACACCGTGCGCGTGGTCGAGCGCACCGCCGCGGGCGAGGGGCACCTCGTCGACGTGCCCGCCGACGGCGTGACGATGGGCGAGGTCGTGATGAGCGGCAACGGCGTGATGAAGGGCTACTTCCGGGACGAGGAGGCCACTGCGACCGCGTTCGCGGGCGGCTGGTTCCACTCCGGCGACCTCGGGGTGATGCACCCGGACGGTTACGTCCAGCTTCTCGACCGCGCGAAGGACGTCGTGGTCTCCGGCGGCGAGAACATCTCGACCATCGAGGTCGAGCAGGCCGTCGTGTCCCACCCGGATGTCGTGGACTGTGCCGTCGTCTCGATGCCCGACGAGAAGTGGGGCGAGCGTCCCAAGGCCTACGTGGTGGTCCGTCCCGGCTCCACGCTCGACGAGGCCGGCGTGATCGAGCACTGCCGCACCAAGATCGCCCGCTACAAGGTGCCCGGAGCCGTGGAGCTCACCACGGCCCTGCCCCGGACCTCGACCGGGAAGGTCCGCAAGAACGAGCTGCGGGACGCCGCGTGGGCGGGGTGGGAGAAGCGGATCAACTGACCGCCCCCGCCCCCCGGGTCGCCGTCGGCGGCCCGCTATTCTGGATCGCAGGACCAAATCCGGTGCGACCGGTAAGGATGGACGGACCGCACCCAGCCCCGACTCGCAGGAGGTCGACGCAGGCCCATGACGAACATCGTCGTACTGATCAAGCAGGTTCCGGACTACGAGTCCGACAAGAAGCTCGAGGACGGTGACCACACCCTCGACCGCGAGGCCGCGGACGCCGTGCTGGACGAGATCAACGAGCGCGCCGTCGAGCAGGCGCTCCAGATCAAGGAGGCCGACGGGGGAGAGGTGACGATCCTCACCGCCGGACCCGCCCGCGCGACCGAGGCCATCCGTAAGGCGCTGTCCATGGGCGCGGACAAGGCCGTGCACATCGTCGACGATGCCGTCGGTGGTTCGGACGTCGTCCAGACGGCGTGGACGCTGGCCAACGCCCTCGGCACCATCGAGGGCACCGAGCTGGTCATCTGTGGCAACGAGGCTTCGGACGGCCGGATGGGCGCCGTGCCGGCGATCATCGCCGAGTACCTGGGCCTGCCGCAGCTCACGCACATGAAGTCGCTCGAGATCGCCGACGGTGTGGCCAAGGGAGAGCGGGAGACCGACGAGGGCTTCTTCGACGTCGAGGCGTCGCTGCCGTGCGTCGTCTCGGTGTCCGAGAAGATCAACGAGCCGCGGTTCCCCTCCTTCAAGGGAATCATGGCCGCCAAGAAGAAGCCGATCGAGACCATCGCGCTGTCCGACATCAATGTCGAGGGCGCGCAGGTCGGCGTCGAGAACGCGGCCTCGACGGTCACCGGCGTCACCCCCAAGCCTCCGCGCGAGGCCGGCGAGAAGATCACCGACGAGGGCGAGGGCGGCAACGACATCGCCAAGTACCTCGTCGCGCAGAAGATCATCTGATCCCGAGCTGACCGACTCCCACCTTCAGACTTTTCAAGGAGAATCCACCATGGCTGAAGTCCTCGTCGCGGTCGAGCATGTCGACGGCGAACTGAAGAAGGCCACCCTCGAGCTGCTCACCGCCGCGCGTGCGCTGGGCGAGCCCTCCGCCGTCGTGTTCGGCGAGACCGGGACCGCCGAGTCCCTTGCCGCCGAGCTCAAGGCGGGCGGCGCGGAGAAGATCTACGCCGCCGAGGGCGACAACGTCCAGAACTACCTCGTGGCCCCCAAGGTCGACGTCCTCGCCGGCCTGGCTGAGCAGGGCGCCGCCGCGGTGGTCCTCGCGGCGACCAGCGAGGGCAAGGAGGTCGGTGGCCGCCTGGCCGCCCGCACCGGCTCCGGCATCCTCTGCGACATCATCGACATCAAGCAGGACGGCACGGGTGTCCACTCGATCTTCGGCGGGGCGTTCACCGTCGACGCCACCGTGAGTGGCGACTGCCCCGTCTACGTCGTCCGCCCGGGCGCTGTCGAGGCCGAGCCCGCCGAGGGCGCCGGCGAGGTCGTCGCCGTCGAGGTCCCCGAGCCCGAGAACGCCGCCCGGATCACGGCCCGCAAGCCCGTCGTGGGCGGCGACCGCCCAGAGCTGTCCGAGGCGACCATCGTCGTCTCCGGCGGCCGCGGTGTCGGTTCGGCCGAGAACTTCGAGAAGGTCGTCGAGCCGCTCGCCGACTCGCTCAAGGCCGCCGTCGGTGCCTCGCGCGCCGCCGTCGACTCGGGCTACTACCCGGGTCAGTTCCAGGTCGGCCAGACCGGTAAGACGGTCTCGCCGCAGCTCTACATCGCCCTGGGTATCTCCGGCGCCATCCAGCACCGCGCCGGCATGCAGACGTCCAAGACGATCGTCGCCGTCAACAAGGACGAGGAGGCCCCGATCTTCGAGATCGCGGACTACGGCATCGTCGGCGACCTGTTCAACGTCGCTCCGCAGCTCACCGAGGCGGTCAACGCCCGCAAGTGAGCCGCGCGACCAGCGCTACCCGGACCCCGGCACCCGCGCGGTGCCGGGGTCCTGTGCGTCCGGGGCCCGACCGGCGGCACCTGCGATTCCGTGACGCGTGGGGCGTGGGCGTATCCTTGCCCACGTCATGCCCACGATGCGCACCGTGCACTACCTGGACCACGCCGCGACCACCCCGATGCGGCCGGCGGCGGTCGCCGCCTTCGCCGAGGCGGCCGCGCAGGTCGGCAACGCCTCCTCCCTCCACGGCGCCGGTCGACGGGCCCGCCGGCGGGTCGAGGAGGCGCGCGAGTCGATCGCCGGCCACCTCGGTTGTCGCCCGTCCGAGGTCGTCTTCACCTCCGGGGGGACCGAGGCGGACAACCTCGCCGTACTCGGCCAGGTGGCCGCGGCCGACCGCGACGTCGTCGCCGTGGGGCCGACCGAGCACCACTCCGTACTCGACGCCGCGGCGCACCTCGCGACCGAGCGGGGCGGGAGCCGCGACGTGCGGGTCCTGCCCGTGGACGACCGGGGCGCCGTCACCGCCGACGGGGTCCGCGAGCTCGCCGGGGAGGTGGGGGACCGGCTCGGGCTGGTCGCGGCGATGCTCGCGAACAACGAGCTCGGGACCCTCGCCGACGTGCCCGCCGTGGCGCACGCCGCCCGCGCCGTCGGCGCCGCCGTCCACACCGACGCCGTGCAGGCCGTGGGCCACGTTCCCGTGGATTTCGCGGCACTCGGCGTGACCTCGCTGAGTCTGTCGGCGCACAAGTTCGGCGGCCCCCACGGTGTGGGCGCGCTCCTGCTGGACCGGGGAGCGGACTGCCTGCCGACCGGCTTCGGCGGCGGTCAGGAGCGGGACGTACGGTCGGGGTCGGTCAACGTCCCCGGCGTGGTGGCCATGGCCGTCGCCCTCGACGAGGCGGTGCGCGACATGGACGCCGAGGCGCGTCGCCTGTCCGCGCTGCGCGACCGACTGGTCGCGGGGGTGCGCGCGGCCGTCCCGGATGCGGTGGCCAACGGGGGCGGCGAGCGCCTGCCCGGCATCGCCAACCTCACCTTCCCCGGCTGTTCCGGCGAATCTCTCATCCTCCTGCTCGACGCCGCCGGCGTGGAGTGCTCGACGGGTTCGGCCTGCACGGCCGGAGTCGCCGAGCCGAGCCACGTGCTGCTCGCGCTCGGGGCCGACGAGGCGGCCGCGCGGAGCAGCCTCCGCCTGAGCCTCGGCCACACCACCACTGAGGGGGACGTGGACGCCGCGATCGCCGCTCTGGGGCCCGCCGCCGAACGGGCCCGCACCGCGGGCCTGGGGATGGCGCGCTCGTGAGGGTGCTGGCCGCCATGAGCGGGGGCGTGGACTCGGCCGTCGCCGCCGCCCGCGCGGTGGCCGCTGGCCACGACGTCGTGGGCGTCCACCTGGCCCTGAGCGCCGACCCCGCCACGCTGCGTACCGGATCGCGTGGCTGCTGCTCCCGCGAGGACGCCGGGGACGCCCGCCGGGTCGCGGACCTGCTGGGGATCCCGTTCTACGTGTGGGACTTCGCCGAGCGCTTCCGCGCCGACGTCATCGACGACTTCGTGGACTCCTACGCCCGGGGCGAGACGCCCAACCCGTGCCTGCGCTGCAACGAACGCATCAAGTTCGAGGCCCTGCTCGAGCGAGGAATCGCGCTGGGCTTCGACGCCGTGGCCACCGGCCACTACGCCCGCCTGTCCACCGAGACCGGCCCGGACGGCGCCGCGCGGCCGGTCCTGCGGCGCGCCGTGGACGCCGACAAGGACCAGTCCTACGTGCTCGGTGTGCTCACCCCCGAGCAGCTCGCGCACTCGCTGTTCCCGCTCGGCGACTCGCCGAAGTCCCAGGTGCGCGCGGAGGCCGAGGCCGCCGGGCTGCCCGTGGCGTCCAAGCCGGACAGCCACGACATCTGCTTTATCCCCTCCGGCGACACCCGGGCATTCCTCGGCGCCCGGATCGGCGTGCGGCCCGGCGCCGTGGTTGATGCCGACACCGGCGACGAGCTCGCCCGCCACGAGGGCGTCCACGGCTTCACCATCGGCCAGCGCAAGGGGCTGGGCGTGGCCGGCCCGGCTCCCGACGGCCGGCCGCGGTACGTCACCGGCATCGACGCCGACAGCGGCACCGTCACCGTGGGCGGAGCCGACCACCTGCTCGTGACGTCCATGACGGCGTCCCGACCGTACTGGCTCGTCGACGACGATCTCCGCGAGACCGACTGCCATGTACAGATCCGGGCCCACGGCGAGGCCACCCCGGGCCGTGTGCGCCGGGTGGGGGACGGACCGGAGGAGCGACTCGAGATCCTCCTCGACCGCCCGGCCCGCGGCGTCGCGCCGGGACAGGCGGCGGTGCTCTACCGCCCGGAGCCCGGCGGCGACCGGGTCCTGGGCAGCGGCACCATCACCGCCACCCGCAGCCCGGCGGACCGGCCCGCCGCGAGGGGCCCGGCGTGACCCCGACCGTCGGCCACACCGGCCCCGGCCCGCTGTCCGGCACCGACGCCCGCGAGGCCGCCCGGATCGTGATGGGCGAGTGCCCCCGCCTGCCGTTCCTGCCCGAGCTGGCCGACCGCGGCATCGGCGCCGACGCGGTGGGACGGACCGGCGCGATGCTCGCCGACCTCCCGCTGGACGTCTCGACGCGCGGCTGGCGCCTGGCCGGGTCCGTGGGTCGTCCGGCTCGCCGCGCCGCGGACCTGCTCGACCGGGACGCCGACGCATTGGAGGAGGCCGACGAGATCGCCCGCGGTGTGACCGTGGACCGGGACCTGGCCCGCGAAGGGCGGGGACGGGCAGGACAGGAACCGGTGCGCCCTACCGAGCGGCGCCTGCAGGTGCGGGTCCTGGGCCCGTGGTCGCTGGCGGCGCGCCTCGAGCTGCCCGGCGGGATGCCCGTGCTCACCGATCGCGGGGCGCGCCGCGACCTCGCCGCCTCGCTCGCCGAGGGCGCGGCCGCGTACGCCGGCCGGCTGGGGGGCCGGCTCGGGGCGGGGGCGCGGATCCTGCTCGACGAGCCCCGGCTCTGGCACGTCGCCGCCGGGACCGTCGCGGGCCCGAGCCGCTTCGACCCCGTCCCGGCCGTCCCCGCCGAACAGCTCTCCCTCTCGCTCTGCCGGTTCGCCGACGCCCTGCGCACGGCGGGCGTCGCCGAAGTTCTCGTGCGCGCGCCCGGCGGGGCAGGGCCGGAGGCGCCCGCGAGGTGGGAGGTCGTCTCCGAGCCCCCGCGCGGGGAGACACCGCTCGACGGACTGTGCGTCCCGGCGGCGACCCTCCGAGCGCCCGGCTCCGGTGCGCCCGGCGTCGGCCAACGTGAGGTGGACCCCGCCACCCCCGACGCCGCGCGCGCCGCCGCCCACGCCGCACTCGACGCGGCCGGCACGGTCCTCGGGGACGGCCGGCTACTCCACCTCGAGGGGCTGCCCGGAGGGGGCCGGACGCCCCGCACGGGTTCGGAGGTCGAGCACGCCGCGGTCGGCGTACTCGACCTGCTCGACCGCCTGGCCGCGTCCCGCTGCGCGTCCCTGGACCGGCTGGTGCTCACCCCGACCGCCGGGGAAGTGACCACGGGTCGGGAGGACGCTGTTGCGGCCCTCGCGGCCGTGCGGCGGGTGGCGGAGGCGACCCCGCCGGCCGCCGAGTAGCCCCCGGGGTCCGGGACTCGGCCCGCCGGGTCAGAGCACGGCCATCGGCCACTCGGTGTTGACGCCGGAGGAGTCCTTTCCTGTGCGCTCGAGGTACGCCGCGAAGTCGCGCTGCCGATCGGCGTGCCACCGAGCCTGCCTTGCGTTGAGCTCGCGCCAGCCCGTTCCCCCGAGTTCCGGCACCTCGCCGAGGAACCTCCACGCCAGCCGGGCGGCCGCGATCGCGTCGGCCGCGGCCTCGTGGGCACCCTCAAGCCGTACTCCGTGGTGCGTACACAGGGCTTCGAGCGTGCGCTTGCCCTTGCGGTAGGGGTCGACGGCCCGGTCCACCACGAAGGGGTCCACGACGGGCCCGAGCACCTCGAAGGACGGGTCCCACCGGCGGAGGATCGTGAGGTCGAACGCCGCGTTGAACACCACCAGGATCCGCCCCTCCCGCCAGCCCGCCCGGATACCCTCGACCGTCTCCGCTACGACCTGCTCGTGGGGGCGGCCGTGCTCGCGCGCATGCGCGGTGGTGATGCCGTGGACCGCGGTGGCGCCCTCGGGGATCTCGACGCCCGGGTCCGCGAGCCAGTCGCGAGTCACCACGTGCGAGCCGTCGATCGCGATGAGCGCGGAGGTCACGACGTGCGCGGTCCGCGGGTCGGGGCCGGTGGTCTCCAAGTCGAACGCGAAGAGGCGGCCGCGATCGACACCGACGGCGCCCGACGGAGGACCGGGGGTGTGGCCTGGGGCGGGAGTCGGTGTGCTCAGGTTCATGCGCTCACCGTAGGGCAGCGGTCGGACACCGTGGTCCGGCCCGGCACTACGCTGGTGGCCGTGAGCGACGACATCGGCAGCGGCGACCCCCTCGGCACCGGCGACCTCCCGCCGGAGGTCCGCCTGGAGTGGACCGACCTCGCGGAGACCGTGCGGGACCACCAGTTCCGCTACTACGTCAAGGACGCCCCGATCGTCTCCGACGCCGAGTTCGACGCACTGCTCGCCGAGCTCACCGCGCTCGAGGAGCGGTACCCCGAGTTGCGGACCCCGGACTCGCCCACCCAGCTCGTCGGCGGGGGCTTCTCCACCGACTTCGCCGAGGTCACCCACCTCGAACGCATGCTCAGCCTGGACAACGTGTTCTCCGAGGAGGAGCTGCGGGACTGGGTGGCCTCGGCCGTCGAGCAGGCGCACGTCCCGGCCGACGAGCTGCCGTTCCTGTGTGAGGTCAAGATCGACGGTGTCGCCCTGGACCTGGTGTACCGCGACGGTCGACTGGTGAGCGCCGCCACCCGCGGCGACGGCCGGACCGGCGAGGACGTGACGCTCAACGCCCGCACCATCGACGACGTGCCGGTCACGCTCACTCCCTCCGAGGAGCGGCCGGTCCCCGCGCTGCTCGAGGTCCGGGGCGAGGTGTTCTTCCGGCTCGAGGACTTCGCCGACCTCAACGCGCGGCTGGTCGCCGAGGGCAAGCCGCCCTTCGCCAACCCGCGCAACAGCGCCGCCGGCTCGTTGCGGCAGAAGAACCCCGCGATCACCGCGCAGCGCCGCCTGGGGATGTACTGCCACGGCCTCGGCGCGGTCGAGGGCGCGACCTTCGACAGCCTCCACGACGTCTACCTCGCCCTGGCCGAGTGGGGCCTGCGCGTCTCGCCCCACACCGCGCCCGCTACGGGTGTCGAGCAGGTCGTGGAGCGGATGCGGTACTGGGGCGAGCACCGTCACGAACCCGAGCACGAGATCGACGGCCTCGTCGTCAAGATCGACGACCGCGCCGTGCAGCGGCGCCTCGGCTCCACCTCCCGCGCCCCGAGGTGGGCCATCGCCTACAAGTACCCGCCGGAGGAGGTCATGACGACGCTCCTGGACATCCGGGTGTCCGTGGGCAGGACCGGTCGCGTCACGCCGTACGCCCACATGGAGCCCGTCCTCGTGGCCGGGTCGACCGTCTCCATGGCGACGCTGCACAACCAGACCGAGGTCAAGCGCAAGGGCGTGCTCATCGGGGACACCGTGGTGATCCGTAAGGCCGGCGACGTGATCCCCGAGGTCCTCGGCCCGGTGGTGGAGCGGCGCGACGGCACCGAGCGCGAGTTCGTCTTCCCCGAACGCTGCCCCGAGTGCGACACGGTGCTCGCGCCGGCCAAGGAGGGGGACGCCGACTGGCGGTGCCCCAATCAGCGCTCCTGCCCCGCTCAGCTGCGTGAGCGGCTGTTCTACCTGGCGTCGCGCTCGGCGCTGGACATCGAGGCGCTCGGCTACGAGGGAGCCTCGGCGCTGCTTTCCAGCGGCGTGCTGGAGAACGAGGCCGGGCTGTTCGACCTGCGTGAGGACGACCTGCTCCGCGTGGACTTCTACACGCGTCTGAACAAGGCCACGCGCAAGCAGATCGGGGAGGGGGCCGAGCCGGAGCGCACCGTGCTCACCGAGAACGGGCGCAAGCTCCTAGCCAACCTCGCCACCGCCGCCGACCGTCCGCTGTGGCGCGTGCTCGTGGCACTGTCCATCCGCCACGTCGGCCCCACGGCGGCCCGCGCGCTGGCCACCCGCTTCGGCTCGATGGAGGCGATCCGCGCGGCGGGCGAGGAGGAGATCGCGGAGACCGACGGGGTGGGCGGCACCATCGCGGCGTCGGTCGTCGAGTGGTTCGGTGTGGACTGGCACCGCGAGATCGTGGACCGTTGGGCGGCCGCGGGCGTGACGATGGCCGACGAACGCGACGAGTCCACCCCGCGGACGCTCGAGGGCCTGACGATCGTCGCCACCGGGTCGCTCGAGGGGTTCACCCGCGACGGGATCAAGGAGGCGATCATCGCCCGCGGCGGCAAGGCCTCCGGCTCGGTGTCCAAGAAGACCGACTACGTCGTGGTGGGGGAGAACCCCGGCTCCAAGGCGGCCAAGGCCGAGGAGCTGGGGCTGACGATCCTCGACGAGGCCGGGTTCGTGGACCTGCTCGAGAACGGGCCGGCGGGGGACGACGACGGCGACGCCGCCACCTCCGGGTCCTGACGGCCGGAACGGCGCCGGCCCGCGGCGCGAACGGGTTCGGTCAGGCCGAGAGTGCCAGCGCGGACGCGCCCGCCAGCCACACGCCGCAGATCGGGGCGGCGACCCGCCGCTCGAAGCGCGTACCGAGGAGTTGGGGGACCAGGGTGAGAGCCGCGTGTGCGGACAGGAGGCCACCGACGACCCGGGCCCGCTCCGTCCGCCGGCCCGCCCACAGCGCGGCCCCAGCCTCCGCGACGAGGACCGGGACGCTCGCGGCCGAGACGAGTCGGCCCGTGCGTCCGTCCGCGATCCGACCGCCGGCGACCAGATCGTGGGGAAGCCGTCCGGAGAGGACGAGCAGATGGGGGACACAGCCGGCGAGGAGCGATCCCGCCGTCACGACCGCCGCGGGGTGCATGTCTCAGGCCGCGTGGAGGGTCCGCAGGATGCCCGTGAGGTAGCCCAGACGGGCGATCTCGGAGGGCCGGAACGACGGGCCGCCCGGGCGGCCCACCACGACGACGTGGCCGAAGGCCAGTGGTGCGGCGGCCAGCGCGGTGTCCATGGAGGTCCATTCCTCGGGGACGGTGGACTCGTCGAGCCCGGTCGCGTGCTCCAGGCCCTCGAGCGCCGGGACGTCGTCGCCCTCCCACAGCGGCGCCGACTCACCGCGCGCGACCAGGCGACATCCGTTGCCGGCGACCTCGACCACGATGGCCCACCCGACACGCAGGACGGCGGGGAGTTCGTCGGCGAGCATCTGTGGCGCGCCGGCCCCGGCGTCGGATACGGCGTCGATGAGCTCGAGCTCGCGATGAGCGTCGAGAACCCCGCCGAAGGGTCGGAGCGAGTCCACCGCCACGCCGTCGAGCCGCTCGGCCGCGGTGATGAGCGCGTCGGGCATGGTCGCGTGCGGGACGTTGACCACGATGTCGTCCACGGCGACGCCGTCGAAGCGATCCACGACGTCCAGGCTGACGATGTCCGCACCCACGCTGCCCAGGGCCACGGCCAGCGACCCGAGGCTGCCGGGCCGGTCGGGCAGGGACACGCGGAGCAGATAGGTCATGGAGCCATTGTGCCGCACCGAATCCGGCTGACTAGGCTGGGCCGGTACCGACCACGCCACGGAAAGGGCAGGACACGTGACCTCGATCTCACGCGAGGACGTCGCGCACCTGGCCAGGCTCTCGCGCCTGGACCTGAGCGACGCCGAGCTCGACGCCTTCGCCGGTCAGCTCGCCGACATCCTGGACCACGTGCAGGCCGTGTCCGAGGTGGCCGCGGACGACGTCCCGGCGATGAGCCACCCGACCGCGATCTCCAACGTGTACCGCGACGACGAGGTGCGCCCCGGCCTCACCCCGGAGCAGGCGCTCGACCAGGCCCCAGCCGCCGACGATCAGCGCTTCGAGGTCCCGCAGATCCTCGGGGAGGAGTGACGATGACCGGAACCACCGACCTGACCACCGCCACGGCGGCGGAGCTCGCCGCCCGGATCGCCGCCCGCGAGATCTCCTCGGAGGAGGTCACGCGCGCCCACCTCGACCGGATCGCCGAAGTCAACGACCAGATCAACGCCTTCCTCCACGTGGGCGCCGACGAGGCGCTCGACGCCGCCCGCGCCGTGGACGCCCGCATCGCCTCCGGTGAGCGGGTCGGCCCGCTGGCCGGCGTCCCGGTGGCGCTCAAGGATGTCTTCACCACCACCGACGCCCCCACGACGTGCGGCTCGAAGATGCTCGAGGGCTACCGGGCGCCGTACGACGCGACCGTGACGGCGAAGCTGCGTGAGGCGGGCCTACCGATCCTCGGCAAGACCAACATGGACGAGTTCGCGATGGGCTCCTCCACCGAGAACTCCGCGTACGGGCCCACACTCAACCCGTGGGACCACTCCCGGACACCGGGCGGCTCGGGCGGTGGCTCGGCCGCGGCGCTCGCCTCGTACCAGGCGCCCATCGCGATCGGCACCGACACGGGCGGCTCGATCCGCCAACCGGCCGCGCTCACCGCGACGGTCGGCGTCAAGCCCACCTACGGCACCGTGTCCCGGTACGGGCTCGTCGCCTGTGCGTCCTCACTCGACCAGGGTGGTCCGTGCGGTCGGACCGTCGAGGACACGGCGCTGCTGCACCAGGTGATCGCCGGGCACGACCCCCGCGACTCCACCAGCCTCGACGTGCCGATCGCCGACATGGTGGCTGCCGCCCGGGAGGGCGCGTCGGGCGACCTGTCGGGCGTCCGCGTCGGCGTGGTCAGGGAGTTCGCCGGGGAGGGATACCAGGACGGCGTCGAAGCGTCGTTCCGGGCCGCGGTGGAGACTCTGACGGGCCTCGGCGCCGACGTCGTGGAGGTCTCGTGCCCGAACTTCCGGTACGCGCTGCCCGCCTATTACCTCATCCTCCCGTCCGAGGTCTCCAGCAACCTCGCCCGCTTCGACGCCATGCGCTACGGCATGCGCCTGGACGAGGGTGGCATGTCCGCCGACCAGGTGATGTCCGCGAGCCGCGCGGCCGGGTTCGGCGACGAGGTCAAGCGTCGCATCATGCTGGGCACCTACGCGCTGTCGGCCGGCTACTACGACGCCTTCTACGGGCAGGCGCAGAAGGTCCGCACGCTCATCGCGCGCGACTTCGCGGCCGCGTACGAGGAGGCGGACGTCCTGGTCTCGCCCACGACGCCCACCACGGCGTTCCCGTTGGGGGAGAAGGTCGACGACCCGGTCGCCATGTACCTGTTCGACCTGTGCACCCTCCCGCTCAACCTCGCCGGGCACTGCGGGATGTCCGTGCCGTCGGGGCTGGCGGACGGGCTGCCCGTGGGCCTGCAGATCATGGCGCCCGCGCTGGCCGACGACCGCCTCTACCGCGTGGGCGCGGCCTACGAGGCGGCCCGGGGCGCGATCGCGTGACGGGGTCCGCGTGACGGTGATCCCCGAGCGGGACGCCTGGAAGGCGCTCGCCGCGTTGGTCATCGGGTTCTTCATGATCCTGGTGGACCAGACCATCGTCGCCGTCGCCACGGAGGCGTTCGTCACCCAGCTCGGGGCCTCGACGAACCAGGTCATCTGGGTCACCAGCGCCTACCTGCTCGCCTACGTCGTCCCGCTGCTGTTCACGGGGCGGCTCGGAGACCAGATCGGGCCCCGCACCGTCGCGATCGCCGGGCTCGTCGTGTTCACCGGCGCGTCGCTGTGGTGCGGGCTCGCCGGCAGCGTCGAGGAGCTCATCGTCGCCCGGGTCGTGCAGGGCCTGGGGGCGGCACTGCTCACGCCCCAGTCGCTGAGCGTCATCAACAAGATCTTCCGGCCGGACCGCCGGGGCGCGGCCATGGGCACGTGGGGGGCCGTGGCCGGGATCGCCTCAGTGGTCGGCCCCGTCGCGGGCGGCGTGCTGGTGGACTCCCTGGGCTGGCGGTGGATCTTCTTCGTCAACATCCCCTTCGGGGTCCTCGCGGTGACCCTGGTGTGGCTGTGGGTGCCACGGCTGCCCACGACGCGGCACCGCTACGACGGCGCGGGCATCATCCTGTCCGCCCTGGGCATGTTCCTGATGGTCTACGGGATCCAGCAGGGGGAGTCGCACGGGTGGGGCACGCCGACGCTCACCCTCATCGCCGCCGGTGTGGTCGTGCTCGTCGCCTTCGTGTGGTGGCAGTCGCGGGTCCGCACCGAGCCGCTGGTGCCGCTGCGGCTGTTCCGGGACCGGAACTTCTCGCTCGGAAACACCGCCGTCACCACGATCGGGTTCGTCACCGCCGGCACCATGGTGCCGTTCATGTTCTACCTCCAGACGGTGCGGGAGCAGACGCCCACCCAGGCCGGCCTCATGTTGCTGCCGATGGCGCTCGTCGCGGGTTTCCTCGCCCCTCTGGTCGGGCGCCTGGCGGACCGCTTCGACCCGCGGTTGTTCACCGCGGTCGGCTACGGCTCCTACGCGGTGGCCCTGGCGTGGCTCGCGCTCGTCCTGGGCTCCGACGTCCCGGTGTGGGTGCTGCTCATCACCATCGGGCTCATGGGTGTGGCCAACGGCTGCGTGTGGGCTCCCACCTCGTCCACGGCCATGCGGCGGCTCGACCCGGTGATCGCCGGCGCCGGCTCGGGCGTCTACAACACCACCCGCCAGGTCGGGGCCGTGCTGGGCTCGGCCGCGATCGGCGCGCTCATGCAGACGCGCATGGCGGCGACCGGGGACGCCGCGCAGGGGATCGCCGAGGCGATGTGGCTGCCCGCCGTCGTCGTTCTGGTGGGCGGCGTGGCCACCATGTTCTTCCGCACGACATCCGCACCTCCGCGCGGGAGCCGCGGGTGAACACTCGGTGACCTCCGGCAGGCGAGGTCGCCCCACCCCTAGACTGCGGGGGAACCGAGAGGAGCACGACGTGCGAGTAGGCGTACTCACCGCCGGCGGAGACTGTCCCGGCCTCAACGCGGTCATCCGCGCGCTGGTCCGGACCTGCAACGCGGAGTACGACACCCCGGTCCTGGGCTTCCAGGACGGGTGGTCGGGGCTGGTCTACGACAGGGCCATGCCGCTGTTCGACGACGAGTCGATCGACCGCATCCTGCTGCGCGGCGGCACGATCCTCGGCACGGGCCGTCTCAACCCGGACATCCTCACGGCCAGCCTCCCGGAGATCCGAAACACGCTCGAGCGCCACGCGCTCGACGCGCTGGTGGCGATCGGCGGCGAGGGCACGCTCAAGGCCGCCCGCTGGCTCACCGAGAACGGTATCCCCGTGGTGGGTGTGCCCAAGACGATCGACAACGACGTGGGGGGCACCGACTACACCTTCGGCTTCGACACCGCGGTCTCGATCGCCTCGGACGCCATCGACCGCCTGCACACCACCGCGGAGTCGCACGAGCGCGTCATGCTCGTCGAGGTGATGGGTCGGCACGCCGGCTGGATCGCGCTGCACGCGGGCCTGGCCTCGGGCGCGCACATGATCGTCATCCCCGAGGTGCCGTTCGACATCGACTTCGTGTGCAAGGTCATGAAGCGCCGGTTCCAGATGGGCGAGGCCTACGGCATCTGCGTGGTGGCCGAGGGCGCGACGCCCGCCGAGGGGACCGGCATGTCGCTCTCCGACGGTGGGGTGGACCAGTTCGGCCACCAGGTCTTCACCGGAGTCGCAGACCAGATGGCGACGGCCATCAAGGAGCGCATGCAGCGCGACGTCCGCACCACGGTGCTCGGCCACATCCAGCGCGGCGGCACCCCCACCGCGTATGACCGTGTCCTGGCCACCCGCTTCGGGATCCACGCCGCCCACGCTGTCCACCGCGGTGACTTCGGCCAGATCGTGGCCCTGCGGGGTGAACACATCGAGATGGTGTCGGTCGTGGACGCGGTCCGCGACCTCAAGGTGGTGCCCGAGGCGCGCTACCGGGAGGCCGCGAGCCTGTTCGGGTGAGTGAACCGGCCGCGGCGCCCCGACGTACGATGACGGACATGACTTCCGCGCCCGCCCTCGTGGACTACGCCGACGTGATCGCCGCCTACGACCCCGTGATGGGGATGGAGGTGCACGTCGAGCTCCACACCGCCACCAAGATGTTCTGCGGCTGCCCGACCGCCTTCGGCGCGGCGCCCAACACCCAGGTCTGCCCGGTGTGTATCGGGCTACCCGGAGCGCTGCCGGTGGCCAACGAGCAGGGCGTGGAGTGGGCCATCAAGATCGGTCTGGCCCTGAACTGCTCGATCGCGCCGTACAGCCGGTTCGCGCGGAAGAACTACTTCTACCCGGACCAGCCGAAGAACTACCAGATCTCGCAGTACGACGAGCCGATCGCCCACGACGGATACCTCGACGTCCAGCTCGAGGACGGCACCACGTGGCGGGTGGAGATCGAGCGCGCGCACATGGAGGAGGACACCGGCAAGTCCACCCACATCGGGTCGGCGACCGGCCGCATCCACGGCGCCACCCACTCGCTGCTCGACTTCAACCGGGCCGGCGTGCCGCTCATCGAGATCGTCTCCAAGCCGATCGTGGGTGCGGGGGAGCGGGCTCCCGAGATCGCGCGCGCCTACGTCACGGCCCTGCGCGATCTACTCAAGAGCCTCGACGTCTCCGATGTGCGGATGGACCAGGGTTCGATGCGCTGCGACGCCAACGTCTCGCTCATGCCCAAGGGCGCGACCGAATTCGGCACCCGCACCGAGACCAAGAACGTCAACTCGCTCCGCAGTGTGGAGACCGCCGTGCGGTTCGAGATGTGCCGCCAGGCCGGCGTGCTGCAGGCCGGCGGCGAGGTGATCCAGGAGACCCGGCACTTCCAGGAGGCCGACGGCACCACGACCGCCGGGCGCCGCAAGGAGACCGCGGAGGACTACCGGTATTTCCCCGACCCGGACCTCGCCCCGGTCGAGCCGTCCGCCGAACTCATCGAGCGGATCCGCGCCGAGCTGCCCGAGCTGCCGTGGGTGCGCCGCGCCCGCGTCCAGGCCGAGTGGGGGGTCTCGGACGAGGAGATGCGCGACCTCGTCAACGCCGGGGCGCTGGACCTCATCCTGGCGACGGTGGACGCCGGTGCCCCGCCGGCCGAGGCCCGCTCGTGGTGGGTCTCCTACCTCACACAGCAGGCCAACAAGCGCGAGACCGACCTCGCGGGCCTCGCGATCACGCCCGCGCAGCTCGCGCGCGTGATCGAGCTGGTGTCCACGGGCACGCTCACCAACAAGCTCGGCCGGCAGGTCGTCGACGCCGTCCTCGACGGCGAGGGCGAGCCGGACGCGATCGTGGCCGACCGCGGGCTCGAGGTGGTCCGCGACGACTCGGCCCTGCAGAAGGCTGTCGACGACGCCCTGGCCGCCCAGCCGGACGTCGCCGACAAGATCCGCTCCGGCAAGGTGCAGGCCGCCGGGGCGATCGTCGGTGCAGTGATGAAGGCGACCCGGGGCCAGGCCGATCCGGCCCGGGTCAAGGAACTCGTCATCGCGGCCTGCAGCTGACGGCGGCTCAGACCCGCGCCTCGCCCCCGCCTCCGGTGTCGGGGAGGATGACGGCCCGGTCGTCGGTCGCGACGGGCTCGCCGCCGTCCTTGTTGGTGGTGCCCGCCAGGAGCAGGCCCTCCGTCAGCGCGGTGAGACCGGTCAGGCGCCCGTAGCGCTCCTCTGCCCGGGATTCGGGCTGCCCCTGCGCGGCGCCGCCGGAGGTCGCGAGTGTGTCGACCCGCTCGGCGTCCGGCAGGGCCACGGACAGCGAGTCGGGCAGAGCCGCGCAGCCACCGACCGCGCGCTGCTCCGGCCAGGTCCACACGACCCGGTCGGGGGTCCGGGCCACAACGCCACGGCCGGTGGAGGCGGTGAGGAACACCTCGCCGTCGACCGTGCACAGCCCGCGGACCTCGCCGAGGTCGCGGGCCAGGATCTCGGGCCGCTCGGCGCGGCCCACACCGGTGAAGTCGGGGAAGCGCAGCAGCTCCCCGCCGACCGCCACGGTGAGGAGGTCGTCGACGAAGGCGAGCCCGCCGGAGGCCGCCGGGGCGAGCTCGGCGACGGTGCGGGGGGCGTCGCCGCGGGCGAGCCGCTCGATCCGGGTCGGCCCGTCGCCCACCACGAGGACGTAGACCAGACGGTCTTCGGCGAAGTCGGGGGAGGGGGCGACGGCCGCGACGCGTCCGCCCCGGGGATCGACGCGGCCGAAGTCCTCAGGGTCGGCGTCGACGGAGACGACCCGGATGCGGCCGCCCTCCTCGGCGAGGAGGGCCTTCTCCCCGATCCCAGCAACCGCGACCGCCGGCTCGAGGCAGGTGGCGATGACCGCGGGGTCGGGGTCGTCGCATGGGCCGGGCTCGGCCGGCTCCACCGCCGGCTCCGAGGTGGTCGGGGGCTGGTCAGGCTCGCGCTGGCCGGGTGGCGCGGAGGGCGGCGGCGCGCCCATGCCGGGGCCCTGGGCCGGGGTGAACGGCGAGTCGAGGCGGTCGTCGAACCGGGCGCAGCCGGAGACGGCCAGTGCCACCACCAGCCCGAGCGCGACGGATCTCATGCCGACCAGCGTACGGCGCGGCCGCCGTGTCGCCCGCGTGGCGTCCGGAATGCCGCCTATGGTCGGTACGTGACTTCCTCCACGCCCGGCGACGACTCCCGCACCGAGATCATCCACGACGTCGACTATCCGCTCGACGTCCCGACGACCTCTGGCTCCGACATCGGAAGCCGCGGTGCTGAGACGGCGGCCGCGTCCACCTCCTCGGGGGCGGCGACCAGCCGCATTCCCGCGGCGTCAGCCCGGGGCACTGGCGCCGACTCCGGGACCGACACGTCCACGCGCGCGTTCGCCACCGACGCTGGCGGGTACGACGCATCCGGTCCGCTGCCGTACGGTGACCAGCCCACGACGGTCGAACCGACCCGCCGGGCCGAGACCCCCGGGCGCGGTACCGCCGATCTCGGGCTGTTCCTGCTGCGGGTGACGGTGGGCGTGTTGCTGGCCCTGCGCGGGCTGCAGAAGCTCTTCGGGGTGTTCTCCGGCCCGGGCATCGACGGGTTCACGGCAATTCTCACCGACGCCGGGTTCGAGCACGCCCGGGTCCTCGCCGTGGCCGGCGGGGCGCTGGAGCTCATCGGCGGCGTCATGCTGGTCGTTGGTCTGGCGACCCCCGTGGCGGCCGCGGGGCTCCTCGGCCTGGTGGGGCTCGGTGCCGCGATCCGCCTCACCGGGCCCGAGACGGTGACCCTGCTCGGCGAGACGACCCGCGGGCTGGACACGTCGATCCTCTACGGCGTGGCGCTGCTCACCCTGCTGTTCGCCGGACCCGGCCGCTGGTCGGCCGACCGCCGGTGGGCCTGGTCGTACCGGCCGCGGTTCAGTGGCCTCGTCTGGCTCCTCGTGGCGCTCGCGGCGGCCGCGCTCGTCTGGTACTTCCTCAACGGCACCAACCCGCTGACGTCAGTGGTGGACAGCGCGCCGGTCACCGCCGGCGAATAGCCCGCCGGGCCCCTACTCGGGCAGGACCCGCACGGCCCCCTTGTCGGCCGACGAGGCCATCGAGGCGTACGCGCGCAGCGCGGTGGAGACCGTGCGTTCGCGGCTGGTCGGGCGCCACGGCAGCGGCCCCTTCTCCTCTCGGCGGCGGGCGAGCTCGTCGTCGTCAACCTCAACGCTGATGGAGCGGGTGGCCACGTCGATCGTCACCACGTCGCCGTCGCGGAGCAGGCCGATGGGGCCGCCGGCGGCGGCCTCCGGGGCGATGTGGCCGATGGACAGCCCCGAGGAGCCGCCGGAGAAGCGGCCGTCGGTGATGAGCGCGCACTTGGTGCCCAGCCCGGCGCCCTTGATGAACGCCGTGGGGTGCAGCATCTCCTGCATGCCCGGCCCGCCCGCGGGACCCTCGTAGAGCACCACGAGCACCTCGCCGGCCTGGAGGGTCTTGTCGAGGATCACCGAGACGGCCTGCTCCTGGGACTCCACGACCCGGGCGGGGCCGCTGAAGTGGAAGTGCTCCTCGGAGACGCCGGCCGTCTTGAAGATCGCGCCGTCGGGGGCGATGTTGCCGCGCAGGACCGCCAGACCGCCCTCGGCGGTGGCCGGGTGCGCGACGGAGTGGATGCAGCCGTTCTCGGCGTCGGTGTCGAGCGACTCCCAGCGGTTGTCGGTGGAGAACGGCTCGATGGTCCGGACACCGCCGGGAGCTGCGTGGAACAGCTCGATCGCCCGTTCGGTGGCCGTGCCGCCGCGGATGTCCCAGTCGGCGAGGTACTGCTCGAGCGAGGGGGAGTGCACCGAGTGGACGGACGCGTCGAGCAGGCCGCCGCGGTGCAGCTCGCCGAGGATCGCGGGGATGCCGCCGGCGCGGTGGACGTGCTCCATGTAGTAGTCGGAGTTCGGGGCGACCTTGGCCAGGCACGGGACCCGGCGCGAGATCTCCTCGATGTCGTGGAGGTCGAAGTCCACCTCGCCCTCCTGTGCGGCGGCGAGGATGTGCAGCACAGTGTTGGTGGAGCCACCCATGGCCACGTCGAGGGCCATGGCGTTGGAAAAGGCGGCTTTGGTGGCGACGGAGCGCGGCAGAACCGAGTCGTCGTCGTCCCGGTAGTAGCGGCGGCAGAGGTCGACGACGAGGCGGCCGGCCTCGGCGAAGAGTTCCCGCCGCGCGCTGTGCGTGGCGAGCGTGGAGCCGTTGCCGGGCAGGGACAGGCCCAGGGCCTCGGTGAGGCAGTTCATCGAGTTGGCGGTGAACATGCCCGAGCAGGAGCCGCAGGTGGGGCAGGCCGAACGCTCGATGGAGTCCAGGCCGGCGTCGTCGATCGCGGAGTTGGCGGAGGCGGAGATCGCCGTGATGAGGTCGGATCCGGCCTTGACGACGCCGTCCACGACCACGGAGAAGCCGGACTCCATCGGGCCGCCGGAGACGAACACGGTGGGGATGTTCAGGCGCATCGCCGCGTTGAGCATGCCCGGGGTGATCTTGTCGCAGTTGGAGATGCACACCAGCGCATCCGCGGTGTGCGCGTTGACCATGTACTCCACCGAGTCCGCGATGATCTCGCGGCTGGGTAGGGAGTAGAGCATGCCGGCGTGGCCCATCGCGATGCCGTCGTCCACCGCGATGGTGTGGAACTCGCGGGCGACGCCACCGGCCGCGGTGATCTGCTCGGCCACGATCTCGCCGACGTTCTTGAGGTGCACGTGGCCCGGGACGAACTGGGTGTACGAGTTGGCCACGGCGATGATCGGCTTGCCGAAGTCGGCGTCGGTCATCCCGGTCGCGCGCCAGAGGGCGCGGGCTCCCGCGGCATTGCGTCCGGCGGTGCTGGTGCGTGACCTCAGGGGCGGCATGGGACCTCGATCCTCGTCGGGGGTCCGCGCGGACGGCGATGACGCTGAGCAGGGCCGCAGGGCGCGGTGGACCTGACCAGCGTACGCCGGGACGCGGGAGTAGCCTTCTACCGGTCGGCCCGAGGCCGATCTCCGTCGGTCGTGAACGAAGGTGCAGATGTCCGTCGAGCAGAGTCCGCCCCGCCCGGGGTCCTGGGGCGACGAGTCCGGCCACAGAGGGGACCTGCGCGAGTTCCTCTCCCATGCCGTGGGCGCGGTCGTGGTGGTCTGCGGCCTGTTCTTCCTCCTGGGGTACATGTACCTGGACGGCACGGCAGACCCGCAGGCCAATGCGCGGTATCTGCCGGTGGCGGTGGTGAATCAAGACGAGGGGGCCACTCTCGACACGCCGATCGGCCCCCGGAGAATGGCGGTGGGTCAGCAGATCTCCGACGGGTTGCTGCACAACAACGACTGGCGGACCCTCCGACTCCATCCTGTGGATGCCCAGGCCGCCGAGGCCGGACTACGTGACGGCACCTACTACGGGGTGGTCCGCATGCCCGCGGACCTCAGTCGACAGGTCGCGGGCCGGATCGAGTCGGTGACGACCGAGTCCGGTCAGCGGGCGGACCCGCCGGAGCCGGCGCGCGTTGTGGTCGAGTACTCGCCGCGCATGTCGGTGGTGTCCGGGCAGGTCATGTACCGCCTCGCGGACGCGTTGCAGGACTCGCTGCGGGAGCGGATGGGTACGCAGATCCTCGATCAGGCGCGGCTGTTGGCCGAGGCCGAGCAGCACACGGTCGGTGCCGCCGGGGAACTCGTTCTGCGCGACCCGGTCCGGGTGGAGGTGACGCAGTGGAATCCGCTTCCGGAGGGCGTCTCCAACGCGTCGTTGCCGTTGTTCTACGCGCTGGTGGTCGTACTCGCGGGATTCACGGGCGCGATGGTCATCTCGAGCCTGCTCGACGCCCGCCTGGGCTTCATCCCGCTCGAGGTGGGGCCCTTCGCCTTCAACGTGCACGTGGCGCCGATCGGGCGGCTGCACACCCTGTTACGTAAGTGGGCGGTGACGATCGTGACCGCTCCGCTGGTCTCGGGCATCTATCTGGGGATCGCGCACGTGGTGGGGATCACGGGGTTCGACCCGTGGGCCATGTTCTGGTTCGCGGTCCTCGGGATCGCCGCGGTGGGGATCTGTGCGCATACGATCATCGCGGCGATCGGCAACGCGGGGTTGCTGGTCAACCTCGTGGTGTTTGTGGTGTTGGGGATCCCCACCTCGGGTGGGGCCACGCCCACGCATATGCTGCCGCCGTTGTTCAGGGCGATCGGCTCGGTCGAGCCCATGCACCAGGCGTTCCTCGGGCTCCGCGCGATCATGTTCTTCGACTCGGCATGGAGCGCCGGTCTGGGCCATGCCGTGTGGGTGCTCGGGGCGTGGGGCGTCGCCGGTGTGGTGGGCGGGGTGCTCGTGACGATCGCCTACGACCGGATGGGACTGGAACGGCAGGCGATCGCAGACCGTGTCCGGGCGAATCGGCGTGCGGCGGCAATGGTTGGCGAGCTCGGCTCAATCCGCCGCGTACGGATCGCGGATGCGGCCGCGGCTGGCGGCGGAGAGGCGGGGCAGATCGTGGAAGGAGACGCCACCCATCGGGAGTGAGGCCGTGGTGGTCGTGACGAGGCGGGCGAAGCCGGCCTTGGGGAACATCACTCCCTTGACCTGCGCCCATGGCACCGTCCGCCGGCGACGCCAGCTCGAGAGCTGGACCCCCTCGTCGTCGACCCGCGTCCAGGTCCGGGCCACCCACCACCCGAAGCCGAGGGGGACGAGCACCAGCCATCCGAGTGCCACGGGGTAGGCGGCGACCGGCCACAGGATCGCCAGGACGAGGATGCCCACGGCGAGGTACGACATGGGGTTGACGCGGAAGAGCGCGCGGTCCCGGGGGGTCGACTCCGGGACGGGGGGTCTGATCGAGGAGCTCATGATGTGCCCAGTCTCGCACGGCCCACGATGTGGGATCGCGGTTCCACGAGTTGACGCTGCCGCCGGCGTCCGCCTACGCTGGGGCGCGTGAACACCTGGAACGGTCTCGTACTCGGCCGGCGCGTCGGCGCCTGAGCCGTTACCTGGCTTCCCGTCGACGCGCACCCTCGCCGGCCCCCTCTGGCCGCCGGGGGTTTTTTGTTGCCGCCGACACAGGCCTCCACGACCAGCATGAAGGACACTTGAAGTGAGCGCACCAACGGCACATCCCGGACCGCGTCCGGGCGCAGAGCAGAAGGCCCGGTCCGCGGCCCCCGAGCGCATGACCGGGGCCCAGGCGGTCGTCCGGTCCCTCGAGGAGATCGGCACCGACGTCGTCTTCGGCATCCCCGGGGGGGCGATCCTTCCCGTCTACGACCCGCTGTACGACTCGGTCAAGGTCCGGCACGTGCTGGTCCGCCACGAGCAGGGGGCCGGGCACGCCGCCACGGGCTACGCCCAGGCGACCGGCCGGGTCGGCGTGTGCATGGCCACCTCCGGGCCCGGCGCCACGAACCTCGTCACCCCGCTGGCGGACGCCCAGATGGACTCCGTGCCCGTCGTGGCCATCACCGGCCAGGTCGGCACACCGCTCATCGGTACGGACGGCTTCCAGGAGGCCGACATCTCCGGCATCACGATGCCGATCACCAAGCACAACTTCCTCGTCTCGCACGGCGACGACATCCCGCGGGTCATGGCGGAGGCGTTCCACATCGCCCAGACCGGCCGCCCGGGCGCGGTCCTCGTGGACATCCCCAAGGACGTCCTCCAAGAGGAGATGACCTTCTCGTGGCCGCCGGAGATGAAGCTGCCCGGCTACCGTCCCGTGACCAAGCCCCACGGCAAGCAGATCCGTGAGGCGGCCCGGCTCATCGCCAAGGCCTCCCGCCCGGTGCTCTACGTGGGCGGCGGCGTGATCAAGGCCGACGCGGCGCCCGAGCTGCTCCAGCTCGCCGAGCTCACCGGCATCCCGCTGGTCACCACGCTCATGGCGCGCGGCGCGTTCCCGGACTCGCACCGGCTGCACTACGGGATGCCCGGCATGCACGGCAGCGTCGCCGCGGTGGCCGCGCTGCAGAAGTCGGACCTGCTCGTCACCCTCGGCGCCCGGTTCGACGACCGCGTGACCGGCCGGCTCGACACCTTCGCTCCCGAGGCCAAGGTGGTCCATGCCGACATCGACCCGGCGGAGATCGGCAAGAACCGCGCCGTGGATGTGCCGATCGTCGGCGACATCAAGGAGGTGCTCGTCGAACTCGTCGAGACGCTGCGCGGCGAGTGCGAGTCGGGTGCGCTGCGCGCGCCGGCGGACTGGGTCGCCCAGCTCGACGAGATCCGGGGCGAGTACCCGCTCGGCTACGGCCCCCAGTCGGACGGCTCGCTGAGCCCCGAGTACGTGATCGAGCGGCTCAGCGCCGCCGCCGGTCCGGACGCGATCTACTGCGCGGGTGTGGGCCAGCACCAGATGTGGGCCGCCCAGTTCGTGCAGTACGAGAAGCCGCGGACATGGCTCAATTCCGGTGGCCTGGGGACCATGGGCTACTCGGTGCCCGCGGCGATGGGCGCCAAGTTCGGCCGCCCCGACGCCGAGGTCTGGTCGATCGACGGCGACGGATGCTTCCAGATGACCAACCAGGAGCTGGCCACCTGCGCCATCGAGGGTGCGCCGATCAAGGTCGCGCTCATCAACAACGGCAACCTCGGCATGGTCCGTCAGTGGCAGACGCTCTTCTACGACGAGCGCTACTCGCAGACCGACCTGTCGACGCACTCGATGCACATCCCCGACTTCGTCAAGCTGGGCGAGGCTCTGGGGTGCGCGGCCCGGCGCGTGGAGCGGGCCGAGGACGTCGACGAGGCCATCGCCTGGGCGCGGGGGATCGACGACCGACCCGTGCTCCTCGACTTCATCGTCGGCGCGGACGCGCAGGTGTGGCCGATGGTCGCGGCCGGCACGTCCAACGACGAGATCATGGCGGCGCGGGACATCCGCCCGCTGTTCGACGACACGGACTCGGCGGCCGACGAGCCGGCCGAGATCCACGAGGCGACCGAGCGGGTCGACGCCGCCGTCATCGCCGCCCAGGAGGAGGAGAAGTGACCGCCCGCACCCACACCCTGAGCGTCCTGGTGGAGGACAAGCCGGGCGTGCTCGCGCGCGTGTCGTCGCTGTTCTCCCGCCGGGGATTCAACATCGAGTCCCTCGCCGTGGGCCCCACCGAGACCGACGGCCTGTCCCGCATGACCATCGTCGTGGACGTCGAGGACTTCCCGCTCGAGCAGGTGACCAAGCAGCTCAACAAGCTCGTCAACGTCATCAAGATCGTCGAGCAGGAACCGGCCGGCTCGGTGGCCCGCGAGCTCACGCTCGTCAAGGTCCGTGCCGACGCCGCCAACCGCGGCCAGATCGTCGAGGTCGCGAGCTTGTTCCGCGCGCACGTCGTGGACGTCTCGCCGGAGTCGCTCACACTCGAGGCGACCGGCACCCCGGACAAGCTCGACGCGCTGCTGCGCATGCTCGACGGCTACGGGATCCGCGAGATCGTGCAGTCCGGCATGGTGGCGCTGGGACGCGGTCCCAAGTCCATCACCACCACTCGATAGTCTTTCCTCATCACCGACACGAAGGGAATCCACCATGGCAGTGGAGATGTTCTACGACGACGCCGCCGACCTCTCGCTCATCCAGGGGCGCAAGGTCGCCGTCATCGGTTACGGCTCGCAGGGTCACGCCCACTCGCTGAGCCTGCGCGACTCGGGCGTCGAGGTCGTCATCGGTCTGCGTGAGGGCTCGAAGTCCCGGGCGAAGGCCGAGGAGCAGGGCCTCACCGTGATGACCGCCGCCGAGGCCGCCACGTGGGCCGACGTCATCATGATCCTCGCCCCCGACACCTCGCAGGCGCAGATCTTCGCCGACGACATCGCGCCGAACCTCTCCGACGGCAACGCGCTGCTCTTCGGCCACGGCCTCAACATCCACTTCGACCTCATCACGCCGCCGGAGAACGTCACCGTCGGCATGGTCGCCCCGAAGGGCCCGGGCCACCTCGTGCGCCGCCAGTTCGTCGACGGCAAGGGCGTCCCCGCCCTCATCGCCGTGGACCAGGACCCCAAGGGCGAGGGCCAGGCGCTCTGCCTGTCCTACGCCAAGGCGATCGGCGGCACCCGCGCGGGCGTCATCAAGACCACCTTCAAGGACGAGACCGAGACCGACCTGTTCGGCGAGCAGGCTGTGCTCTGCGGCGGCACCGAGGAGCTCGTCAAGACGGGCTTCGAGGTCATGGTCGAGGCCGGCTACGCGCCCGAGCTCGCCTACTTCGAGGTGCTCCACGAGCTCAAGCTCATCGTGGACCTCATGTACGAGGGCGGGATCGCGCGTATGAACTACTCGGTGTCCGACACCGCGGAGTTCGGCGGCTACCTCTCCGGCCCGCGCGTCATCGACGCCGGCACCAAGGAGCGCATGAAGGAGATCCTGTCCGATATCCAGGACGGCACCTTCACCAAGCGCCTGGTGGCCAACGTCGAGGGTGGCAACAAGGAGCTCGAGGGGCTACGCAAGGAGAACGCCGAGCACCCGATCGAGGTCACCGGCAAGAAGCTGCGCGACCTCATGAGCTGGGTCGACCGGCCGATCACCGAGACCGCCTGAGGGTCGCGGTAGCGATCACCGGACGGGCCGGTAGGGTCCAGCGGGATCGGTCCTCCGGGGACCGACACCCCGACGACGAGGAGGACCGCCGTGCGCCACATCATCCGAGGTGTGGGTGCGGCGGTCCTCGCCGTCTCCCTCGCCGCCACCTCCGTGGCGTGCACATCCTCTCCGGGGGGCGAATCGGTCGCCGCGGCGGCATTCGAGGGCACGCGCGTGGCCGCGGACTCCGACGCGACGGGCGTCGACGCCGCCCGCCTGCTCGTGGACTCCGCCCCGATCGCCGTGGTGTCCGCCCCCGACGGCGCGGCCACCGCCCGCGCCGCCTCGGTGGCGGTGGGTCTACGCGCCCCCATGCTGACCGCCGAGAAGGATGCCGGCGCGGCCGTCTCCGAGGAGTTGGACCGGCTCGGCGTGGAGCGGGTGCTCCGCGTGGGCGACGCGGACGTCCCGGACGGCTCCTACGAGGTGGTGGACGCGCCCGCCGGCCGCGACGAGCTCGAGGAGCTCATCGGGCTGGAGTTCACGGACGAGCAGGAGCTGGCGGCGGCCCGGGTCCCCGAGACGGTGGCGGACCTGGACCCCGGTGAGCCCGCCCTCCTCGTCGTCGGGGACGTACCCGGCCCCGAGGGGGCGGAGGGCGATCCTTTCTCCGCGCTCGACGCGGCGTGGACGGAGGACGACGCCCCCCGGGTGCTCGTCCACGACGACACCTCCGTGGCGTCCGTCGCCACCGCGGTGGCGACCGGTGCCGCCGTATCCCACCTCGGGGCCCCGGACCCGCGGGTCGACGGCGACTCCGTCGAGGCCGTGAGCGGGGCGGACGCCGTCCTCGCACTCGGCCCGGGCTGGGGGAGCGAGGACCAGCTCCGCGACCGGGTGGAGAAGGCGCGGACGGTGCCCGAGCTCCCCGGCGGTGGCCAGTTGCTCTTCCCCGGGCGCCGGTTCGTGGCGGCCTACGGCTCGCCCATCACGCCGGCGTTGGGCATCCTCGGCGAGCAGGATGCCGAGGAGGGTGCGGCCCGGGTCCAGCGGCTCGTCGACGAGTACCGGCCGTTCTCGCCCGAGCCGGTGATCCCGGCGTTCGAGATCATCGCGACCGTCGCCTCGAGCTCACCCGGCCCGGACGGGAACTTCACCAACGAGTGGCCCGTCGAGGAGTTCGTCCCGCTCGTCGAGGCGATCACCGACGCCGGTGGCTACGCCGTGATCGACCTGCAGCCCGGGATGGCGGACATGCTCGACCAGGCCAAGCTCTACGAGGACCTGCTCAAGCGACCGAACGTCGGCCTGGCCCTGGATCCGGAGTGGAAGCTCGATCCCGGGCAGCAGCCCGGCGCCCAGATCGGCAGCGTGGACGCCGAGGAGATCAACCGCGTCGTGCACTGGCTGGCGGACCTCACCCGGGAGACCGGTGGACCGCAGAAGCTGCTCATCCTTCACCAGTTCAACATGTCCATGATCACCAACCGTGGGAAGATCGACACCTCGCGCCCCGAGCTCGCGATCACGCTGCACGCCGACGGGCACGGCACCCCGGAGATGAAGTTCGAGACGTGGGACGTCCTGCGCAGCGGGCTCCCGTCGGACATCTGGATGGCGTGGAAGAACTTCTACGACGAGGACACTCCCACCTTCACCCCGGAGCAGACGATGGACGTCGAGCCCCGGCCCTGGTTCGTCTCCTACCAGTAGGTACCGCTCGGTAGACCCGGCACCACCCGCGGCGCAGGAGAAGGCGGCCGTCGCCGCCCGACCCACGCGCGCGGTTCAGCGCGCGAGGATCCGCCCGGCCACGTGGTTCCCGGCCATGCCGTGGACTCCGGGGCCGGGCGGCGTCGACGCCGAGGCGTGCCAGATCCCGGGCAGGCCCGTCGCGTAGGGGTCCCGTCGGGGCACCGGCCGCGAGAGCAGGCCGGCCAGATCGACCCGGCCCGCCGCGATGTCGCCCCCGGCGTAGTTGGCGTTGTGCTCGACCATTCGCGACGCGGGCGTGCAGTGGGCGGCCAGCACCACGTCCCGGATCCCCGGCGCGACATCCTCGAGCGCCCGCAGGACGTCCTCGGTCACGTCGCGGTCGGAATGGGTGGGGACGTGCGCGTAGGTCCACAGCGGCCGGCGCCCGTCGTCCGCCACCCGGTCGGGGTCGGCAACCCACGGCTGGGAGACCAGGACGACCGGCCGTTCGGCGTGGTGCCCGGCGGCGACGGTCCGCTCGGTCGCCGCGATGTCGGCGGCCGTGCCGCCGAGGTGGACGGTCCCTGCGCCGTCCAGGCGGGCGTCGCGCCACGGCACGGGGCCCGACAGGACGAGGTCGACCTTGGCGGCACCCCCGCCGAGTGGGGCGCGGGCGAGCCGCCGGGCGCGGCGCACGGTGGCGGGGGAGGGTGACGACGCCAGCAGCACCTCGCCGAGCACGCGCGAGGAGGTGTCGAACACGACGTGCGGCGCATCCACGTCGGAGAGGGAGCGCACGCGCGTGCCGGTGCGGATCTCGCCCCCGGCGGCGCGCACGGCGTCGGCGAGCGCGCCGGTGAGGGCGCCGCTGCCGCCCACCGGCAGGCCCCAGCCGGCGTCGGCGTGCAGCAGCGTCCCGAGCAGGACGCCGACCGCGGTCGCGGCCGGCGAGGACAGCGGGGTGACGGCGTGGGCGGCGATGCCGGCGAAGAGCGTGCGGCCGTCGGGCCCCAGGACGTCCGGCCCGAGCGCGCCGGCGTGGGCCAGTCCGAGGGTGACGGCGAGGGTCGCGGACGCGATCAGGGGCGGCACCGACCGCTGATCCGACAGGGCGGCCGCCGCCACGTCGTCGGCGCGCCCGGCCGCGGGGCCGAGCAGTCGCCACCACGCTCGGGCCTCGGACTCCGAACCGAGCCCGGCGGGCAGAGCCCCCCGCGGGCCCTCCACGACGAGCGCGTCCCGGCCCGGCAGGGCGTGGGCGAGCTGGACCGGCGGGCGGACCAGGTGGACGCCGTGCGCGGCGAGGTCGAATTCCCGGAAGAACGGCGACGCCCCCGCCATGGGGTGGACGGCCGAGCAGATGTCGACCGTCAGGCCGTCCCCGTGCCCGCCCGGCACCGCCGGGAACGGCAGGGTCCGGCAGCCGCCGCCGATCGCGTCCTCCGCCTCGAGGACCACGACGTGCCGACCGGCGCGCGCGAGCAGCCACGCCGCCGCGAGTCCGTTGGGTCCGGACCCGACGATCGCGACGTCGGCCCGGGCCGGCGCCGCGGGGCTCATCCGAACGCCGCGAGCCCGTATACCCGGCGCAGCGCCTCGAGGACCTCTTCTTGGGTCGCGGCCTGCTCGGCGAGTCCGACGAAGATGTCGCGCGCCGTGAGATCGCCGGCCTCGTCGTCGCCGTCGGGGGCGGCCCCGGCGACCCACGAGTCGGCGAGGATCTCCCACATGCTCCGCTTGGCCACGACGAGCGTGCGCAGCGCCTCGAGCGCGCCGAGGCGGGTGAGCGGGTCCACCACCCACGGCCCGGCGGGCAGGGCGGCCAGTCCCACCCGCGAGGACAGGCGCACCAGGCGCCTTCCCGGCGTCCCGATCATCGTGAGGCGGGCGAGCAGCTGCCGGGCCACGTCGATCTCGTCGTCGAACTGCTCGCGCATCGGCGTGAGCAGCGCGCGGTCGGTGGGGTCGACAGCGCGGATGCACCGGTCGAGCAGGCTCCGGCCGACGGCCGACCCGTAGAGGTGGACCCGGAGGTAGGCCGCCACCGCGGCGGGGCCCCGCGCCGGGGAGAGGACGGGGAGCCGGGGGATCGATCCCCGTCTCCCCCCGGCGGACGGACGGGACGTGCTCGGCATCGGCTCTCCTCACGATTCTCGCGGCACCCGGTCGGTCGGTGTGGTCCGGGTATGACATCCGCCACGGTAGGGGTCCCGGGCCACCCCGGCCACTGGTCCCGAGGGGTGGCTGGTGGCCTAGACTGGCGGGGTCCCGGCCCCGGCGGCGTCGTCACCGGCGTCCGCCCGCTCCGCACGGGACGTCCGGACGTACCCGACCCCGAGGAGTTTCCACCGTGACCGCAGCCGGACGCCCCGTCGTCCTCATCGCCGACAAGCTCGCCCAGTCGACCGTCGACGCCCTCGGCGACGCCGTCGAGGTCCGCTGGGTCGACGGTCCGGACCGCCCCAAGCTCCTCGAGGCCGTCAAGGACGCCGAGGCACTCCTCGTCCGCTCGGCCACCACGGTCGACGCCGAGGTGCTCGCGGCCGCGCCGAACCTCAAGATCGTCGGCCGCGCGGGCGTGGGCCTGGACAACGTGGAGATCCCGGCCGCCACCGAGCGCGGCGTCATGGTGGTCAACGCGCCCACCTCCAACATCCACTCCGCCGCCGAGCACGCCGTGGCCCTGCTCATGGCCGCGTGCCGCCAGATCCCGGCCGCCGACCGCACCCTGCGCGAGCACACATGGAAGCGCAGTTCCTTCAACGGCGTCGAGCTCCTCGGCAAGACCGTCGGCGTGGTGGGCCTGGGCCGCATCGGCCAACTCGTGGCCCAGCGCCTCGCGTCGTTCGAGACCGAGCTCATCGCGTACGACCCGTACCTGCCGCCCGCCCGCGCCGCGCAGCTCGGCATCGAGCTCGTGGAGATCGACGAGCTGGTCTCGCGCGCCGACATCATCACGATGCACCTGCCCAAGACCAAGGAGACCGCCGGGTTGTTCGACGCCGAGCGCCTGGCCCGGGCCAAGGACGGCGTCGTGATCGTCAACGCCGCCCGCGGCGGCCTCATCGTGGAGGACGCGCTCGTCGACGCGCTGAAGTCCGGCAAGGTCCGGGCCGCGGGTCTCGACGTGTTCGACACGGAGCCGTGCACCGACTCGCCTCTGTTCGAGCTCGAGAACACCGTCGTCACCCCGCACCTCGGCGCCTCCACCAGCGAGGCCCAGGACCGCGCCGGCACCGACGTCGCCCGCAGCGTCCTGCTCGCGCTGCGCGGCGAGTTCGTCCCCGACGCGGTCAACGTCACCGGCGGCCCCGTCGGCGACGAGGTCGCTCCGTGGCTCGACCTGGTGCGCAAGCTCGGCCTCGTGGCCGGCCACCTGTGCCCGGGCATCCCCACCACGGTGAACATCGAGGTCGCCGGCGAGCTCGCCGCCGAGTCCGTCGACGTGCTGGGTCTGGCCGCCCTGCGCGGCATGTTCTCCGCCATCACCGACGAACCCGCGACGTTCGTCAACGTGGGCCAGATGGCCGAGCAGCGGGGGGTCACCCATTCCGTGGAGACCCGCAGCGAGTCCAAGTCCTACCGCAGCACCGTCACCGTCACCGCCGTCTCCGCGGACGGCGCGACCGCCGAGGTCACCGGCACCCTCTCCGGTCTGGAGAAGGTCCAGAAGATCGTCCGGATCAACCAGCGCGGCTTCGACATGCGCGCCGAGGGGCAGAACCTCTTCGTCCACTACGCCGACCGCCCGGGCGTGCTCGGCAGGGTGGGCTCGATCCTCGGCGGCGAGGGCATCGACATCCAGGCGGCGGCGCTGAGTCAGGACACCGACGGCGAGAACGCCTCGCTCATCCTGCGCGTGGACCGCGTCGTGGCCGAGCCGACCGTCGACCGGATCGTCTCCGAGCTCGACGCCGTGGCCACCCAGATCTCGCTGGCCTGAGGGGAGGGACGATGAAGCTCGCAGTCATCCCCGGCGACGGCATCGGCGTCGAGGTCACCGCCGAGGCGCTCAAGGTGCTCGACGCGCTGGTCCCCGGCGTGGAGAAGACCGAGTACGACCTCGGCGCGCGCCGCTACCTCCGCAACGGCGAGACCCTCACCGACGCGGACGTGGCCAGCCTCAAGCAGCATGACGCGATTCTGCTCGGCGCCATCGGCGACCCGCGCTCGGTGCCGGCCGGCGTCCTCGAGCGCGGCATGCTCCTGCCGCTACGCTTCGCGCTCGACCACCACGTCAACCTGCGCCCCTCACGCCTGTACCCGGGCTCGGCTACGCCGCTCAAGAACCCCGGCGAGATCGACTTCGTGGTGGTCCGCGAGGGCACCGAGGGCAGTTACACCGGCAACGGCGGAGCGATGCGCGTGGGCACCCCCCACGAGATCGGCACGGAGACCTCCGTCAACACCCGCTACGGCGTGGAGCGCGTGGTGCGGGACGCCTTCGCCCGCGCGCAGGGGCGTCGGAAGAAGCTCACGCTGGTCCACAAGACCAACGTGCTCGTCAACGCCGGCGGGATCTGGCAGCGCACGGTCGACGAGGTGGCGCCCGAGTTCCCCGACGTCGCGGTCGACTACAGCCACATCGACGCCATGATGGTCTATCTGGTCACCGAGCCCTCACGCTTCGACGTGATCGTCACCGACAACCTCTTCGGCGACATCATCACCGACCTCGCCGCGGCCGTCACCGGCGGCATCGGCACCGCGGCCTCCGGAAACATCGACGCCTCCGGCACCAACCCGTCCATGTTCGAGCCCGTCCACGGATCGGCCCCTGACATCGCCGGGCAGGGCAAGGCCGACCCCACCGCCGCGATCCTCTCGGTGGCGCTGCTCCTGCGGCACCTCGGCAAGGAGTCCGAGGCCGCGGCGATCGAGGCGGCCGTCGAGGCCGACCTCGGCTCGCGGGGCGACACGGCGATCGTGACCTCCGAGGTGGGCGACCGGATCGTGGCGGCGCTCGGCTCCTGACACCACCTCCACCGCCGCACGGGCCGGGCCCGCGGGTGTGAATCGCGTGAAGCGGCTCACACCGCGGGCCCGCGGCGTCCACAGTGGAGTGATGGACGTCGAGATCTCCGAGGTGGTGGACTTCCTCGCCGGCTGCGTGCCGTTCGACACCCTGGACCGTGCCGAGCTCGTGGCACTGGTCCCGCGGTTGAGCCAGCGGTACCACCGCCGGGGCGGCGTGATCGTGGCCCCGGGCGCGGAGAACCACGCCCTCCATGTGGTGCGCTCCGGGGTCGTGGAGGTGTGCGACCCCGCGGGCGCGCTCATCGAGACGCGCGACGTGGGGGAGAGCTGCGGCTACTCCACCCTTGCCAGCGACGGGCCGAGCCGCTACCTCATCCAGGCGGCCGAGGACTCCCTCGTCCTGGAGGTCCCCCGCGCGGCGTTCGACGACGTCTCGGACCGCCACCCCGGCATCCGCGCGTTCTTCGCCGAGGAGAGTAACCGTGTCCGCGGGGAGCTGGTCGCGGTCCGGGTCGACGCCTCCGGCGGCGACCCCCTGAGCACCCCGGTCTCCGAGCTGGTGGCCCGGGACGCCGTCTCCTCGCCGTCGTCCACCCCGGTCCGCGACGCCGCGCGGCGCATGTGCGACCAGCGGGTGTCCTGCCTGATCGTGGTGGACGACGGGCGTCTCGTGGGCATCCTCTCGGACCGCGACCTGCGCAGCCGGGTGCTGGCCGAGGGCAGGGAGCCGTCGACGCCGATCGGGGAGGTGATGACCGCCGACCCGGTGCACGTGCGGGACACCACCCGGGCGTTCGATGCCACCCTGCTCATGATGGAGCGGGGCGTGCACCACCTGCCGGTGCTCGACGAGGGGGACCGCCCCGTCGGCGTCGTCACCTCCACGGACCTGCTGCGCCTGGCCCAGGCCGATCCCATCTACCTCGCCGCCCGGATCGCGCGGGCGCCCTCCCCGGTCGCGGTCGCCGAGCAGGTGCGCAAGCTCCCGGCGATGACCGTCGAGTGGGAACGTCGCGGGTTCCCGCCGTCCGACGTGGCGCGGGTGATCACCGCGACCGCCGATGCCGCCACCCGCCGCCTGCTCGAGCTGGCCGAGGAGCGGTTGGGTCCGCCCCCGGTCCCGTTCTGCTGGGTGGTGCTCGGCTCGCAGGCCCGCGGCGAACTGGGCGTGGCCAGCGACCAGGACAGCGCGCTCGTCCTGGCCTCGCGTCCGGCGGACGAGACCTGGTTCGCCGAGGTCACGGCGCTCGTCAGGGATGGTCTGGCCGACGCCGGCTTCCCCGGGTGCCCGGGCGACATGATGGCCGCCAACCCCCGCTGGCGGATGACGGTCGAGGAGTGGGGCGAACAGATCGACACGTGGGTACACCGGCCGGAGTCCGAGCACGTCCTGGACGCCCAGGTCGCGCTGGACATGCGCGCGGTCGCCGGGAACGCCGAGCTGTGCGAGCAGGTCACGCGCCGGCTACTCGACACCGCGCGGCACGGCCCCCGCTTCCTCGCCCACCTCGCCCGCGCGGCCGCCGACTGGCAGCCGCCGCTCGGCTTCCTGCGCGGACTCGTCGTGGAGAAGCGGGGGGAGTACCGCAACACCCTCAACGTCAAGGCCGGCGGCCTGTCCGCGATCATCCAGATGGCCCGTCTGCGGGCACTGGCCGCGGGCCTGCCCCAGGTGGGCACCGTGGAGCGGATCGAGGCCGTGCGGGACGCCGGCGCGATGGCGGAGCGCGACGCCCGCTCCCTGCTGCTGTCCTTCGATTTTCTCCGCCGGTTGCAGATCCGCCACCACGCCCGGCTCGTCGCCCAGGGCCGGGAGCCGGACAATCAGATCGACCCCTCTGAGCTGTCCTCCCGTGAGCGTCAGCGTCTCAAGCTCGCGTTCCGCGCCGTCGCCGAGCAGCAGGAGGCCCTGGCCCTGCGGTACCCGATCCGGCAGATGTGATGTTCGACGCGTTGCGCCGACGCACCGCCGCCGCCCGCCGCGAGCGCGCCGCCGCCGGATTGCCCGGGGGGCCGCTGCGCCGCTACCTCGAGACCGCCCCGCCCGGGCCTGACACTCCGCTCGCCGACCTGCCGCTGCTCGCCGTGGACGTGGAGACCACCGGCTTCGACCCCCGGCGCGACCGCCTGCTGTCGGTGGGGTTCGTGCCGGTGGACGGGGACCGGATCGTGCTCGCCGGCGCTGGCGGCACGGTGGTGCGGGGGGACGGGCCGGGTGACGACGACGGGGTCGGCCAGTCCGCCGTCCTGCACGGACTCACGGACGACGCCCTCGCGACCGGACGGAGCGACGTCGAGGCCCTGGACGCCGTGCTCGACGCGCTGACCGGCCGGGTCCTGCTCGCCCACTTCACACAGATGGAGACGGGGTTCCTCGGCGAGCTGTGCACGAGGCTCCACGGGGTCACGGCGCCCTTCGTCGTCGTCGACACCCTGGAACTCCACCACCGCCTCCTCACCGGGGGCCCCGACATGGGGTTCTCCACCGACCCCTCGCCGGGGGAGCTGCGGCTCTGGGCGGCCCGCGAGCGGTACGGACTGCCGGTGTACCGGGCGCACGACGCGGTGGTGGACGCCCTGGCCTGCGCAGAGCTCTACCTCGCGCAGATCAAGGAACTGGGGGACCGGGGGGTGGCCACCCTCGGCGCCCTGACGCGCCGGTGAGGCCGCGACCCGCCAGCGCCTAGGATCGTCGGTATGCGTCTCGCCCGTATCGCCCACCCGCAGGGATTCGCCTTTGTCGAGGTCCGCGGGGACGTCTTTGACCCCGGCTCGCTCGTGTGCGCCGAGATCGCCGAACACCCCTTCGGTGACCCCGAGTTCACCGGCCGCGAGTGGCCCTTCGCCGACGTCCGGCTGCTCGCCCCGATCCTCGCCTCCAAGGTGGTGTGCGTCGGCAAGAACTACGCCGAGCACGCCGCCGAGATGGGGTCCGAGGCCCCCGCCGAGCCGCTGATCTTCCTCAAGCCCAACACCTCCGTCGTCGGCCCCGAGGCCCCGATCCAGTATCCGCCGAGCTCCGAGCGCGTGGACCACGAGGGCGAGCTCGCCGTGGTGATCGGCCAGCCGTGCCGCGATGTGCAGGCCGCCCGCGCCCACGAGGTGATCCTCGGCTACACCTGCGCCAACGACGTGACGGCGCGCGACCAGCAGAAGTCCGACGGGCAGTGGACCCGCGGCAAGGGCTACGACTCCTTCTGCCCGCTGGGCCCGTGGATCGTCACCGACCTCGACCCCAACGGCCTCGACGTGCGCACCACCCTGCGCCACGAGGACGGCTCCGAGGAGCTGCGCCAGGACGGCAACACCTCGCAGTTCATCCACACGGTCGGCGAGATCATCGAATACATCACCCGCGTCATGACGCTGCTGCCCGGCGACGTCGTGCTCACCGGCACCCCGGCTGGCGTCGGCCCGATGCTGCCCGGCGACCGCGTCACCGTGGAGATCGAGGGGATCGGCGCGCTCACCAACCCCGTGATCGACCGAGCCTGAGTCCGTGGCGCCGGGCGTCGGCGTCACCTTTCGAACCGCCTGAGCTCTCTCGCCACTCCCACAGCGATGACCGCCTTCAACAGCGTTCATGGCCGCTGTTGGAGGCGATCATCGCTGTTGCCGCGAGGTGGGTCAGGCGCCGCGGATGGCCGGAGTCCTGTAGAGGGCGCGGCGGAGGCGGGCGAGGAGCACCTCGGGTCGGGACAGGTCCCCCCACCGCCACCGGATCACCACGAAGCCGAGTGACTGCAGCTCGTTCTCCCGGTCCTTCTCGTCGGCGATGACCTGCCAGGGCTGCCGTGGGTCCGTGCTGTCGAGGTACTTCCGCATCCCGTCGCATTCGCCGATCACCCGGTGGCCACGCCAGAAGAAGTCCACCCGGTAACGCCCGAGCCGGGTGTCGAACCGGACCTGGAGCTCCGGTTGGGGCAGGCCCGCATCGGCGAACAGCAGGCGGCTGCGGGTTTCCAACGCACTCTCCGCCAGGCCGTCTGCTTCCGCGAGTCGCCTCCGAGCCCGGGGCACGCCGTGGCGGGACGGAGGGCGGTTGAGCGCGTCCGCGAGGTCGTCCAGGCTGCAGAGCTGTCGATGGAGTGCGGCATCCGCCGCACACACCGCGGTATCGCGATCCGCGGTCCGGAGCAGATCGGCGACAGTACGCGGGACAGTGGTCACCGGTACGCCGCCGATCGTGGTGGTCTCCCCGTCGCGGAGCGGCAGCCACGCGGTGGAGGTCACGCTCGTTCTGGTCGAACGGCACGGAGGGCTGTGCCGGGTCCTTCGCACGGTGAGATCGGTGCCGTTGATGAGGGGCAGGCCGTGGAGCGCCGCCGCGGATTCGTGCGAGTACACCGTCAGCGCTTCCGGTTCGGGCGGATGCACACGATGCGCAGCGTGGACGTCGACCCGATGTGCGTCCTCGGGAAACAAATCGCGGTATTCGCTGGTCGCATAGAGGCCGGACCGCAGCCGGATCAGGCCGCCTCCCCGCACCATCGCGCGCAACGAAGCCTCGGACTGCCCTGCGCCCAGAAGCTGGTCGCGGGTACGGATCAGATCGTCGGGGTGCTGTTCGAGGCGCTTCATGTGGCCGATGATCCCGGCCGTCGTCAGCGTGACGAGGTCTGAACGACGCGATCACAGCAGGGGCTGGGGAGGGGCCCGAGCGCTTGTGGAAAACGATACGTGCAGAAAGGCGCCGCCAGCGTCGCGCCCCCGGACGATCAGCGCGGTGGAATCCGTGCGCTCTCAAGGTTCGGCGGGTCGTCGTCGCGCAGTCCGCCGGTGCTCACCACCGTTCAACAGCGCTCATTGTGGGCAACAGCGACCATGCACGCTGTTGGTGGCGATCATCGCTGTTGGTCAAGGCGACGGCCGAGCCCAAGGCGACGGCCGAGCCCAAGGCGACGGCCGAGCTCAAGGCGGCGGCCGAGGGGCCGCGAACGCGGGACCCGACGGCCTCAGGCCGCCCCGAAGGCCCGCAGAACGGTCCGGAGCTTGGCTTCGGTCTCGGCGACCTCGTCGTCGGGGTCAGAGCCGGCCACGATGCCGCCGCCGGCCCAGGCGATCGCCCCGTGCCGGTCGGCATCGATCTCGGCGCAGCGGATGGTGACCATCCAGTCGCCGTCGCCACTCGCGTCCGACCAGCCGACGGCCCCGGCGTAGAAGCCGCGCTCACCCTCGAGCCCGCCGATGACGCGCCGCGCCTCGTCGGTGGGGGTGCCGCACACGGCGGGCGTGGGGTGCACGGCGAGGGCCAGGTCCAGGGCGGTGGTGCGGGGGTCGGCGATGCGGCCCCGGATTCGCGTGCCGAGGTGCCACATCTCGCGCGTGGAGGTCAGGCCCGGTCGCTCGGGGATCTCCAGGTCCACGCACAACGGGTCCAGGCACGCAGCGAGGGAGTCCACTACAAAGGCGTGCTCGGCGACGTCCTTGGCGGAGTCGCGCAGCGCGCGCCCGGCGGCCTGGTCGGCGGCGGGGTCGGCGGCGCGCGGTGCGGAGCCCGCCAGGGGGTGGCACTCCACCAGGTCGCCGCGACGTCGCACGAGGAGCTCGGGGCTGGAGCCGACGAGGACTCGACCGGCGTAGAGGCCACCGGCGGGGGAGAGGTCGACGAGGTAGCCGTCCGCCGACGGGCTCGAATCGATGAGTGAAGCGCACACCGCGTGCGGGTCGATCGGCTCGTGGGCCTCGAGCCGCACCGCACGCGCGAGGACCACCTTCTCGACCCCGCCGGCGTGTACGCCCGCGACCGCGGTGGCGACGCGGCCACGGTGCACGGCCCCGTGCGGCACCTCCTCGGTGACCCGCGCGCGGGTGCGCAGCCCGCGGAAGTACGCGGGGGGTTCGAGGGGACCGTCGGTCCGGACGACGATGTCGGGCTCGATCAGCGCGGCGGGCGCGTCGGGCTCGAACCCGATCGCGCCCACCACCAGCCCGCAGTCACCGGACCGCAGGGCGAGCGCCGCGTCGGCCGGGTCGGAGAACGCCTGAAGCGACCCCTGGGTGCGCAGCGACCCGGTGGCGCGGGAGAGAAGGAAATCTGGGGCGGTGACGGGGCGGGCCGCGTCGGGGTGATGCCCTGACCCCACGGCTCGCCTCCCTCGACTCGGCAGTCGTCGACGCCAGATCCGGCCGGCGACTCGGTTACCCGGACGATCCTAGCGGGACGTCCCACCGCGGTCGGCGGTGCGGCCGCGCGGCGTCACTAGGATGGTCGGCATGACCGCCTCAGACGTTCGCGTCCGCTTCTGCCCGTCGCCCACCGGAACGCCCCACGTGGGCCTGATCCGTACGGCGCTGTTCAACTGGGCGCACGCCCGGCACACCGGCGGCACCTTCGTGTTCCGCATCGAGGACACGGACGCGGCCCGCGACTCCGAGGAGTCGTACCGGGCGCTGCTCGACGCCCTGCGCTGGATGGGCCTGGACTGGGACGAGGGCCCCGAGGTGGGCGGTCCCTATGCGCCGTACCGGCAGTCCGAGCGGCGGGAGATGCACCTCGAGGTGGTCCGCAGGCTCGTCGAGGCGGGCGAAGCCTACGAGTCGTTCTCCACGGCCGAGGAGGTCGAGGCGCGGCACCGTGCGGCCGGGAGGGACCCCAAGCTGGGGTACGACGGCTACGACCGCGACCTCACCGAGGAGCAGAAGCAGGCGTTCCGGGACGAGGGACGCGGCGCGGTGATCCGCCTCCGGATGCCGGACGAGGACCTGTCCTGGGACGACATGGTGCGCGGCGAGACCGTGTTCAAGGCAGGCACGGTCCCGGACTTCGCGCTGACCCGCGGTAACGGGATCCCGCTCTACACCCTCGTGAACCCGGTCGACGACGCGCTCATGAAGATCACTCACGTCCTGCGCGGCGAGGACCTCCTCTCCTCGACCCCACGCCAGATCGCCCTGTACCGGGCCCTCGAGCGGATAGGCGTGGCCGACCGCGTGCCGGAGTTCGGCCATCTTCCGTTCGTCATGGGCGAGGGCAACAAGAAGCTCTCCAAGCGCGACCCACAGTCGGACCTGTTCCTCCACCGCGACCGCGGAATGCTGCCCGAGGGGCTGCTCAACTACCTGGCACTGCTGGGCTGGGGGCTGTCCGAGGACCGCGACGTCTTCACGCTGCAGGAGATGGTGGACGCCTTCGACGTCCGCCAGGTCAACGCCAATCCGGCCCGCTTCGACCAGAAGAAGGCCGACGCCATCAACGCCGAGCATATCCGGCGCCTGGCCCCCGAGGAGTTCGCCCGGCGGCTGCGGGAGTACCTCGTCGCGCATCCGGCGGAGGACGGACTCACCCTGCCGGAGGACCTCGACGGCGACCGGTGGGCGACCGTGACCGACCTGCTCCAGACCCGCATCGTCGTGTTCTCGGACGCGTGGGACCTCATCCGCTTCCTCGTGGTGGACGAGGCTGACTTCGCCGTCAACCCCCAGGCGGCCGCCAAGAACCTCAAGGCCGATTCCCGCGAGGTGGTGGACGCGGCGATCGCAGCGCTGGAGGCGCTGACGGAGTGGACCACGTCGGCGATCGAGGCCGCGCTCTCGCAGGCGCTCGTCGAGGATCTCGGCATCAAGCCGCGCAAGGCCTACGGCCCGGTGCGCGTGGCCGTCACCGGCTCGCATATCTCCCCGCCGCTCTTCGAGTCCCTCGAGCTGCTCGGCCGCGAGGCCACCCTCGCCCGGCTGCGGCGCGCCCCCGTCGCCGAGGCCCCCGCGGAGGGCTGACGGCGCGGGACCGCCGGCCACGGAGGGGCGCGCGGGGACGATGACGGTATGTGGCGCCGGATGCTGCTCGTCCTCCCCGCCGGGCCGGCTCCGACCCCTTCGGATTCGACTCACCGCCCGTGAACAGCGCGTTTATGCCTCACGGTGAGGGCTTTGGTAGTCTCTTCGAGGTCGCCCCGCACAGGGCGGACAACTCAATACAGTGGCCTATGGTGTAATTGGCAACACAGCTGATTCTGGTTCAGTCGTTCTAGGTTCGAGTCCTGGTAGGCCAGCGGAGTGCGTCTGACGCACTCGTCCTGAGCCCCCGTCGTCTAGCGGCCTAGGACGCCGCCCTCTCACGGCGGTAGCGTGGGTTCGAATCCCATCGGGGGTACAGCTGGAAAGGCCCCGGTCCACACGGACCGGGGCCTTGTCGCATCGGTGGCCTCTGGTCGGCCCCACGCGTCGGTCAGTCGATCGTCTCCTTGAGCGCGTCCTCCCGGACGAGGAACAGCACGAGGGCGGCCACGACGAGGAACGGCACCATCAGGTGGTAGATCGGCACCAGTGCGTCGTTGTACGAGCTGGTGATCGCGTCGTGGAGCGTCCCGGGTAGCCCGGCGAGGACGTCCGGGCCGAGGCTGTTGGCGGCGCTACCGTCGGCGGCGAACCGCTCCGCGGCGTGCGCGCCCTCGGGGCCGAGGGACTCGACGGCAGGCGGGACGCGGTCGCCCATGAGGCCGGCCAGGCGGCTGACGAAGAGTGAGCCGACCACCGCCGAGCCCATCGTCGCGCCGATCTGACGGAAGAAGTTGTTGGACGCCGTGGCCGTGCCGACCATGGCCACCGGGAACGAGTTCTGGACGATCAGAACGAGGATCTGCATGGTCAGGCCGAGCCCGAAGCCGAAGACGAAGAGCACGACCCCGAGGTGGACGAGCGAGTCGGTCTCCTCGAGCGAGCCGATGAACCACAGCCCCACGGACATGACGAGCGCGCCGACGATCGGGTACCACTTGTAGCGCCCGGTGCGGCTCACGACGAAGCCGATGACGATCGACGTGCCCATCATCCCGGCCATCATCGGGGTCACCATAAGCCCGGCGGTCGTGGGGTCGAGGCCGTGGACCATCTGGATGTAGGTGGGCATGTAGACGACGCACCCGAACATGGCCACGCCCACGACGAGCCCGGCGCCGGTGGTGACGGTGAAGTTGCGCTCGGCGAACAGGCTCATCGGGATGAGCGGGTCGGCGGCGCGACGCTCGACCGCGACGAAGCCGACGGCGCAGGCGAGGAACAGTGCGCCGAGGGCGAGGATCCGCGGATCCGTCCATGCGTAGCGCTGTCCGCCCCACGTGGTGGCCAGGATGAGCGCGGTGGTGCCCACGGCCATGAGCACGATCCCCGGCCAGTCGGCGCGGGCCGCCGTGCCGCGCCGGGGGAGGTGGAGGGAGACGACGGCCACGCCGAGCGCCACCAGGCAGACGGGCACGTTGAACCACAGCGCCCAGCGCCAGCCGGGCCCGGCGGTGAAGAAGCCGCCGAGTAGCGGCCCGAGCACCGAGGAAATCCCGAAGACCGCGCCCATGATCCCCATGTAGCGGCCGCGCTGCCGGGCGGGGACGACGTCGGCCACGATCGCCTGCGAGAGCACCATGAGCCCGCCGCCGCCGAGCCCCTGGACGGCCCGGGCCACGATGAGCAGGTCGATGGTCGGGGCGAGCGCGCCCACTACCGAGCCGGCGAGGAAGAGCAGGATTGCGCCCACGAACAGGGGCTTGCGGCCGATCTGGTCTCCGAGCTTGCCGTACACCGGCAGGCCGATGGTCATCGTGAGGAGGTAGACGGTGATGACCCAGCTCATCTTGTCCACGCCCCCGAGGTCGGCGACGACCGTCGGAAGCGCTGTGGCGAAGATCATCTGCCCCAGGGCAACGATGAGCATGCCCAGGACGAGGGAGGTGAAGACGAGGGGGACGTTGTGTCGGGTCGTGTCGGTCACGAGGGTTCTCCCGATGGCGAGGCGCCGGAGCCGGCGGCGAGGCGCGCCAGGCGCGCGAGGGCGGTGACGCAGTCCGCGTCGAGGTCGGCGAGCGTGCCCGCGTCGCGGGTGAGCCACGAGGTCACGCCGAGGTTGGCCGCGGCGGCCACGAGCGCGACGGCGGAGCGGGCCTCGGCGCCGGGGGGTGCGTCGGGGAGGCGACGGAGCGCCGGGTGGCGGCCGTAGTGCTCGACGACGAGGTCGACCAACTCCTCGTGGAGCCGCGTCGTGGCCGTCATCCGAGCCGCCGCCAACGGGGGGTGGTCCCGGAAGATCGCACGGCGCCGGTGCACCAGGGCCGCGGCGCGCGCGTCGTTTCCCGAGCGCACGGCGGCGAATGCGCCGAGGAACACCCGAAGGAGCGCGCCCGGGACGTCAGATGCGGCGGCGTCGAGGAAGGCCTCTCGCTCGGCGACCGGGACCGACTGGGGCGGAGTGCCGACCACGGCGGCCTCCTTGGAGGGGACGTAGTTGAAGAAGGTCCGTTTGGACACGTCGGCGCGGGCGCAGATCTCGTCGACGGTGACCGCGTCGTAGCCGTGCTCGACCACCAGCGCGGTGGCCGCGTCCTCGATTGCCGCCAGAGTGGCGAGTCTTTTGCGTTCGCGGAGCGATTTCCGGGGGTCGGGTGCGGTCATGGAGTCGAGCATGGCGCCCAGCGTAGGCAAAAGGTACACCGAGTGCATTTCTGCACCCGGTTTACCGAGGCGGCTCGCCGCGCGGCGGGGTTGAGGCGTGTGTTCACCGTGATTTTGGCTCGCGGCGACCTAGCCGCTACAGTGGTGGAGCAGCTGGCCCCCGTCGTCTAGTGGCCTAGGACGCCGCCCTCTCACGGCGGTAGCGTGGGTTCGAATCCCATCGGGGGTACTCGCCAGCGGAACGCCCTGGGTGGACACGAGAGTGTCGCCCGGGGCGTTCGCCGTCGACGGCCGTGGCAGGATGCCGGGGTGGACTTTTTCCTCTCGCACGAGACCTCCACGTGGATTCTCTGGGGAGCGTTCCTGCTCGTGACCGTGGCGACCCTCGTGTCGCGGGCGTTCCAGACCCACGCCTGGTACCGGGAGCGGTTTGGCGACGAGTGCGCGCCGGAGCGCAGGGCGCTCGTCCCGGGGCTCCTGTGACGCGGCCGATCGGACGCCGGGAGGCCCTGCGTGCGGCGCTGCGGGCCGGCATGGGGGTGGCCGGCCTGGGTGCGGGGTCGGCGTTGCTCGCCGCCTGCGGCGCGGAGGGGGAGACGGGGGAGCCCGCGGCCCCGACGACGACGGATCCACTCGCCCCACCGAGTCCGGTCCGCACACCCACCCCGGATGCGCCGGTCCGCCGAGTCGTCGCGCTCTCCTCCGCCGATCTCGACGTGCTCACGGCACTCGAGGTGAAGCCGCGGGCGGCGTGGGCCGAGGACGGGACCGGGCCCAGGCCGTGGCGCGACGCGAGCGCGCCCCCGGCCCCGGACTGGGACGGTCCGGGTCCGCCCACCCTGCGCGCGCTCCTGCCGCTCGGCGCCGAGGCGTTCGCCCTGGCGGCCGCGGACCTCTCACCGGCGCAGCTGCGGGCGTACGAGCAGCTGGCCACGGTGATCGCAGACCCGGCCGGCCGGCCGTTGTGGCGCGACCACCTCGAGTTGGTCGGGGAGGCGGTCGACCGCGACCCCGCCCCGGCGGCCGCCACCGCGGACGAGGCGTTGGGCGACTGGGTCCGCGGCCAGCGCCGGCTGGGGGTCGAGGGCCTCGTCGTCGTCCTGGGCACCGGGGCCCGCCCGGACACCCAGGTCGCGACCCTGGCCGCGTCGGCCCCGCTCTCCCGCGCGATCACGGACCTGGGCTTCGGGATCCACGCCCACGGGGAGCCGGTCCCGTACCGGGAGCTCCGGCGGCGCGGGGTGCAGGTGGTGCGCGTGGACCCGCGGAACGCCGACCTCGTGGCCGCGGTGCGTCAGCCCAGCGTGCTCAGCCTGCCGTGGGCGCTCGGGGAGCTGGTCCGCGGCCGTCGCCCAGCCTGAGCGGTCGGGCGCGGGGCCGTCACAAACGCTTGTGGATGGCGTCCGCGGCGGCGAGGAGGTCCGCGGCCCACCGCGCCCCCGGGCGGCGGCCGATGCGGTCGACCGGACCGGAGACCGAGATGGCGGCGACGACCGCGCCGCCGGCGTCGCGGATCGGCGCCGAGATCGAGGCGACCCCGGCCTCGCGCTCGGCGAGGGACTGCGCCCAACCGCGGCGGCGGACCTCGGCGAGCTGGCGCTCGGTGTACGTGGCGTCGGCGAGCAGCGCGCGCTGGGTGGCCGGGTCGGCCCACGCGGCCAGGACCTTGGCGCCCGACCCGCGGTTCATGGGCAGGATCGCGCCGACCGGAACGGTGTCGCGCAGTCCGGTGGGCGGCTCGGCCGAGGCCACGCAGATCCGCCGGTCACCGTCGCGGCGGTACACCTGCACACTTTCCTCGGTGGCCTCCCGCAACCGTGGGAGCACCGTGGAGGCCACCTCGGCCAGCGTGTCCGAGGCGTGGGCGGCGAGCTTGGCCAGGCCGGGGCCGAGGCTCCACACGCCGGCGTCGTCGCGGGACAGCAGGTGGTGGATCTCGAGCCCCACCGCGAGCCGGTGGGCGGTGGCCCGAGGTAGGCCGGTGCGCTCGCACAGCTCGGACAGCACACACGGCTGCTCGGCCACGGCGTGCAGCACCGTCATCGCTTTGTCGAGGACGCCGATTCCGCTAGACTGTCTCACAGTTCGACTGTAGCGTCCTACATGCTGAGAATCCAGAGATTCCTGTGAGGGATGTGGACCGGAGGCGAGATGAGTGAGAACCCGTCCGGCGGCGTGCGGCCCCGGACCCTGGCGGAGAAGGTCTGGGACGACCATGTGGTGGTCCGTGGCAAGGGGGAGGGGGACGCGCGCGAACCCGACCTCGTCTACATCGACCTGCACCTGATCCACGAGGTGACCAGCCCCCAGGCTTTCGACGGTCTGCGGCTCGCGGGGCGCGGCCTGCGCCGGCCCGACCTCACGATCGCCACCGAGGACCACAACGTCCCCACCGACATCGCCGGCGGCGCGATCGACCTCATCCGCGACCCCGTCTCGCGGACGCAGATCAGCACCCTGCGCCGCAACTGCGAGGAGTTCGGCGTCCGCCTGCACCCGATGGGCGACGTCGACCAGGGCATCGTCCACGTCGTGGGACCACAGCTAGGGCTCACCCAGCCCGGCATGACCGTGGTCTGCGGCGACTCGCACACCTCGACGCACGGGGCCTTCGGCTCGATCGCCATGGGCATCGGCACCTCCGAGGTCGAGCACGTCATGGCCACCCAGACGCTCTCGCTGCGCCCGTTCAAGACCATGGCCGTCACGGTGACCGGCGAGCTGCAGCCGGGCGTGACCTCCAAGGATCTCATCCTCGCCGTCATCGCCCAGATCGGCACCGGCGGTGGCCAGGGGCACATCATCGAGTACCGCGGCGAGGCCGTCGAGAAGCTGTCGATGGAGGCCCGGATGACGATGTGCAACATGAGCATCGAGGCCGGCGCCCGCGCCGGCATGGTGGCCCCCGACGCCACCACCTACGCCTACCTCAAGGGGCGCCCGCACGCGCCGCAGGGCGCCGACTGGGACGCGGCGGTGGAGTACTGGGACAGCCTGCGGACCGACGACGACGCCGTCTTCGACACCGAGGTGGTCATCGACGGCTCAGCCCTGACCCCGTTCGTCACGTGGGGCACCAACCCCGGCCAGGGAGCGCCCCTCGGCTCGGCCGTCCCACACCCCGAGTCGTTCGGCGACGACAGCGCCCGGATCGCCGCCGAGAACGCGCTCGAGTACATGGACCTCGAGGCCGGAACCCCGCTGCGTGAGGTGGGCGTCGACGTCGTGTTCGTCGGCTCCTGCACCAACGGCCGCATCGAGGACCTACGCGCGGTCGCCGAGGTTCTCGAGGGACGCTCGGTCGCCGACGGCGTGCGCATGCTCGTCGTGCCCGGCTCGATGCGGGTGCGTCTGCAGGCCGAGGAGGAGGGGCTGGACGCGGTCCTCACCGCGGCCGGCGCGGAGTGGCGCCAGCCCGGCTGCTCGATGTGCCTGGGTATGAACCCGGACACGCTCTCGCCCGGGCAGCGCTGCGCCTCGACGTCCAACCGCAACTTCGAGGGGCGCCAGGGCAAGGGCGGCCGCACCCACCTCGTGAGCCCGGCGGTCGCCGCCGCCACCGCCGTCGTCGGGCGCCTCGCCGCCCCAGCCGACCTCGAGCCCGTGAAGGGAGCCTGATCGCCATGGAGGCCGTCATCACGCACACCGGGATCGGCGCGCCGCTGCGTCGGTCCAACGTGGACACCGACCAGATCATCCCCGCCGAATACCTCAAGCGCGTCACCCGCACGGGCTTCGAGGACGGACTCTTCGCCTCGTGGCGGGCCAACGAGCCCGACTTCGTTCTCAACCGCGAGCCGTACGACCGGGCCTCCGTCCTCGTGGCCGGACCCGACTTCGGGACCGGCTCCTCCCGCGAGCACGCCGTGTGGGCGCTCATGGACTTCGGCTTCCGCGTGGTCATCTCGTCCCGCTTCGCCGACATCTTCCGTGGCAACTCCGGCAAGGCCGGGCTCGTCGCCGCGCGTGTCGAGCAGGAGAACGTGGACCTGCTGTGGAAGGCCATGGAGGAGACCCCGGGCCTGGAGATCACCGTTGACCTGGCCTCGCGGACCGTCACCGCCGGCGATGTCACCGTGCCGTTCGACATCGACGACTACACGCGCTGGCGGCTCATGGAGGGGCTCGACGACATCGGGCTCACCCTCCGCGACGCCGACGCGATCGCCGATTACGAGGAGCGCCGACCCGCGTTCAAGCCCGTCACCACCACACTCTGAGAGCCGCCGCGGGGCGGTCCCGCGAAACCTGAACGGTTCGTAACGAAACGGAATCCCCGTGTGAGTATGCTTATCGGCGAGCGCAGCCCTGAGAGAAACCCGTGCTCCCGGGCCCAGCCGACGCTCCCCAGTCCGCGTCGGTCGGACCCGTGTACTCATCCGAAGGGGGAATACCCACGTGAACAAGGCAGATCTCATCGCCGAGCTGGCAGACCGCCTGGGCGGTGATCACCAGCTGGCCACCGAGGCGCTGGAGAACACCCTGGACATCATCGTCCGCGCCGTCGAGTCCGGCGAGTCGATCACCATCATGGGCTTCGGCATTTTCGAGAAGCGGGCCCGGGCGGCCCGGGTTGCGCGGAACCCCCACACCGGGGAGTCGATCCCCGTGCCCCCCACCTACTCGCCCGCATTCCGCCCGGGCCAGTACTTCAAGGCGGTCGTGCAGGGCACCGAGAAGCTCCCGGAGGGCCGGCTCGCGGCCAAGCGGACGAGCTCGCACCAGGCGTTCGGCTCGTCCCGCAACGGGGTAGGGCGCGAGAGCGCCGTCGTCTCCTGACCCCGCGGGGTCAGAGCACCGGCAACGGGCTCGCGTAATAGTCGGCGTACGCCAGCGTCTCGCCGTCGAACCCGAGCGCCCAGGTGCCGGCCTTCTTGGTCGAGGGGTCCTCGACCTCGATGCCGGCCGCGGCCGCGAGGTCGCCTATGAGGCCCGGGATCGCCGTGCCCTGCGAACACACCGCCGCGACGCCCTTGCCCGACACCAGGGCGAGGAGCCTCGCGCGGGCGGCCGCCGGGTCGTCGAGGTACGCCTCGTCGGCCAGGGCGGGCTCGGAGCGGACCGTGGCGCCCAGCTCGTCGGCGAGCGGGGCGAGGGTCTGCTCGCACCGCACGCGCGGCGCGCTGTACAGTCGCCGCGCGCCGAAGGCGCGGAGCATGGGGGCCAGCATCTCGGCCTGCGTGCGGCCGGTCTTGTCGAGTGGCCGTAGCGAGTCGTCGCCGCTCCACTCCGACCGGTTCCCGGCGCGGGCGTGGCGCACGAGCAGCAGCAGTCCGTCCGCGCGCGGTGCCGCCGCGAAGCGGGCGAGGATCTTGCGGTCCAGCGGGTAGGAGACCAGGGCCGAGGCCTCCTCCACGGGCAGCCAGCGGATCTCGTCTACCTCGGCGTTGGGGACGAAGCTCCCGGCGTGCGCGAGTGCCGACCAGTAGGTGACCTCCTTGCGGGAGTGCTCCTTGAGCGGGTACCCGGTGGTGCCGATCCGGAACTCCAGGGTCGAGGCGAAGCCGGTCTCCTCCTCGATCTCGCGGACCGCGGTCACGGGGAGCGACTCCCCGGCGTCTACCTTGCCCTTGGGCAGCGACCAGTCGTCGTAGCGGGGACGGTGGACCACCGCGCACCGGGGGGAGTGTCCGTCCATCCGGTACAGGACGGCCCCGGCCGCGGGCACGATACGCACGCGGGTGCCCTTCTTGCTCTTACCGGACGGGCTCATCGGTGCCGGAACCCCGCGTGCTCGGCGGCCATGCGCTCCTGGTGGTCCACCGACTCCGCCCAGTCCTCCGGCGCCGGCATCCGTGTCCACGCCGCGTCCGGCTGGAGGTGGAAGCTGCGGGTCCGCGGGTCGAGGGCCGAGTCGAAGATCCGGTGGACCTGCCTCTTGAGGCGCGGGTCGGTGACCGTGGTCATGACCTCCACGCGGCGGTCGAGGTTGCGGTGCATCATGTCGGCGCTGCCGATGAGCACCTCGTCCGCGGCCCGGAAGTGCAGGATCCGGGAGTGCTCGAGGAAGCGACCGAGGATCGAGCGCACGTGGATGTTCTCGCTCAGTCCCGGGACGCCCGCGCGGAGCGCGCAGATGCCGCGCACGACGATCTCCACCGGAACCCCGGCCTGGGACGCACGGTACAGGGCGTCGATCACCTGCTCGTCGACGAGCGCGTTGGCCTTGAGGCGGATCCCCGCGTCGCGGCCCTCGGCGGCCGCGCCGATCTCCCGGTCGATCCGCTCGATGATCCCCGAGCGGATCCCGTCCGGCGCCACGAGCAACCGCCGGTATTTGGAGACGTTGGAGAAGCCGGTGAGGTGGTTGAACAGGTCCGTGAGGTCGGAGACCACGTCCTCGTCGGCCGTGAACAGCCCCACGTCCTCGTAGAGTCGGGCCGTCTTGGGGTTGTAGTTGCCCGTGCCGATGTGCGCGTACCGCTGGAGGCGGTCGCCCTCCTTGCGCACCACGAGGCACGTCTTGCAGTGGGTCTTGAGGCCGAGGAGCCCGTAGACGACGTGCACTCCGGCCTGCTCGAGCTCGCGAGCCCAGCGGATGTTGTTCTGCTCGTCGAAGCGGGCCTTGATCTCGACCAGTGCCACCACCTGCTTACCGGCGGCGGCGGCGTCGACGAGCGCGTTGACGATCGGGGAGTCACCGGAGGTGCGGTACAGCGTCTGCTTGATCGCCAGCACGTTGTCGTCCGCCGCCGCCTGCTCGATGAAGCGCTGGACGGTCGTGGCGAACGAGTCGTAGGGGTGCTCGACCAGGACGTCGCCCTCCTTGAGAGACGAGAAGATGTTGCGGACCGTCTCCCGCTCGCCGAAGGCCGGCGGGGTGGCCGGCACCATCGCCGGGTCCTTGAGGTCGGGCAGGTCGATGCCGTGGATCTGCCACAGGCACGTGAGGTCGATGAGGCCGGAGACCTTGACGACGTCGGCCGGCTCCACGTCCAGCTCGTGCTGGAGGATCCGCAGCATCCGCGGCGTCATGTCCTCGGCGATCTCGAGGCGGACCGCGGAGCCGAACCGCCGTCGGGCGAGCTCCCGCTCGAGCGCCTGGAGCAGGTCCTCGTCGCGGTCCTCCTCGACCTCCATGTCCGCGTTGCGGGTCACGCGGAACACGTGATGCTCGACGATCTCCATGCCCTGGAAGAGTTCACCCAGGTGGGCGGCGATGATCTCCTCCGCCGGCACGAACGCGGACTCGTTGCTGTCGCCGAGGTCCACGCGGACGAAGCGCGGCACGTTGTGGGGGATCTTGACGCGGGCGAAGTGCTCGAGGCCCGAGTCCACGTCGCGGATGATCACCGCCAGATTGAGGCTCAACCCCGAGATGTAGGGGAACGGGTGGGCCGGATCGACCGCCAGCGGCGTGAGCACGGGAAAGATGGAGTGCCGGAACATCTCCGACATGGACAGTCGCTCGTCCGCGGAGAGCTCACCCCAGCCGAGGATCCGGATGCCGTGCTCCTCGAGGGCGGGCCGGATCTCGGAGTGGAACAGCCGGGTCTGCTCCTCGACGAGCTCCCGCGTGCGGTGGCTGATCCGCACGAGCTGCTCGGCCGGGGTCTGACCGTCGGCGGACCGGACCGAGAGGCCGGTCTTGTCGCGGCGTTTGAGGCCGGCCACGCGCACCATGTAGAACTCGTCGAGATTCGACGCGAAGATCGCCAGGAACTTGGCCCGCTCCAGCAGCGGGAGGTCCTTCTCGTCTGCCAGGGCGAGGACCCGGGCGTTGAAGTCGAGCCAACTGAGCTCGCGGTTGAGGTAGCGGTCGCGGGGGCGGGGCAGGTGCTCGGCGGGCTGGTCGTCTGCGGTCACGGGACCATTGTGACCGAAACGTCCGCGACGTGAGGGGGGTGCGTGCCCGCGAGGGCCTCGAGGACGGCGGCCGTGGCGTCCCCCACGCGCGCCGGCGACAGCCCGGCCAGGTCCGCGGGGGTGTCGACGTCGCGCGCGGCGGCCCCCGACGGGTCAGCGTCGGACAGCGACGCTGCCCCGCCCTCGTGGAGGTGGCGCGAGGCGGAGTCCGTACCGAAGCGGGGGATCCGGGCGGGGCCGACGACGCCGACCGTCCAGAAAGCCATGGTGGTTCCGGTGCCCCGGTGGTCCGGCAGCGCCGCGTGGGGGTGCCGCGCGGCGGCGCGGAGGATCCGGGCGAGGTGCTCGGGCCGGAGTTCGGGCAGGTCCGCCGTCACCACTCCGACCGGGCCGGGGGCCGTGGCGAGCGCGGCGGCCAGTGCCGGGTTGAGAAGGTCGGCGGCGGCCCGGGAGGGAGGATCGGCGACGACGTCGACCCCGCGGTCGCGGGCCAGGGTCGCGACCGCGGGGTCGTCGGTCACCACCCGCACCCGCGCGACCCCGTCCGTGGCCAGACAGGTGTCGAGGACGTCGGTCGCCATCGCGAGGACGAGGGCCCGACGCGCCTGCGGGTCCAGCGCGGGCGTGAGCCGGGACTTGGCGCGGTCGAGCGTCTTGACGGGCACGACGATCGTCCACCCGTCGTCCGGGCGGCCGGGGGGAGTGGTCGTCGTCATCGGCGACCATCCTGCCAGCCGCGCCTCCCGAGCGCCCCGAGCCGGGTAGCGTGGGCTCGAACGACGAGGGCCGGGAGGCGAGATGGCACGGATCGCGGTGATGGGCGCGGGCTCGTGGGGCACGGCTGTGGGCAAGATCCTCGCGGACGCCGGGGCCGAGGTGGTCCTGTGGGCCCGCCGGGACGAAGTGGCGCGCGGCATCAACGCCGAGCACCGCAACGAGAACTATCTGCCGGGCATCGTCCTGCCCGGCTCGGTGTCCGCGTCGTCGGACCCCGCCGAGGTGCTCTCGGGGGCGGACGAGGTGGTCCTCGCCGTTCCCTCCCAGTCGCTGCGCGGCAACCTCGAGACGTGGGTGGACCTGGTCCCCGCCGAGGCCGGCGTCATCTCCCTGGCCAAGGGTATCGAGACCGGGACCCTGCTGCGGATCAGCGAGGTCGTCCGGCAGGTCACAGGGATCGACGAGGAGCGCATCGCCGTCCTGTCGGGCCCCAACCTGGCGCGCGAGATCGCGGAGGGACAGCCCGCCGCCACCGTCATCGCGTGCTCGGACGAGGAGCGCGCCACCCGCCTGCAGGACGCCTTCTCCACCCGCTACTTCCGCCCGTACACCAACACCGACGTCGTGGGGTGCGAGATCGGCGGGGCCACCAAGAACGTCATCGCCCTGGTCTGTGGCATCGCCACGGGGATGGGGCTGGGCGACAACACCGCGGCGACGCTCATCACCCGCGGGTTGGCGGAGATCACCCGGCTCGGGATCGCGCTCGGCGCCCAGCCCGCCACCTTCGCGGGGCTGGCCGGTCTCGGCGACCTCGTCGCCACCTGCACCTCGCCGCTCTCGCGAAACCGGACCTTCGGCGAGCGGCTCGGGCTGGGCGAGAGCCTCGAGCAGGCGCAGGAGGCCACCCACGGCCAGGTCGCCGAGGGCGTCAAGTCGTGCTCGTCGATCCGCGAGCTCTCGCGCCGGGCGGGCGTCGAGATGCCGCTCACCGAGGCGGTCCACGAGATCTGCCACGAGGGCGGCGACGCGGTCGAGGTGGCGGTGCGCCTCATGGGGCGCACCACCAAGCCCGAGTAGCCTCGGCCCGGTGAACAACCGCATCACCGTCGCCGTCCTGTACGGCGGGCGCAGCACCGAGCACTCCGTGAGCTGCGTGTCCGCTGGCGCCGTCCTGGCCCATCTCGACCGGGACGTTTACGAGGTGGTCCCCGTGGGGATCACCGGCTCGGGAACGTGGACGCTCGGCCCCGACGACGTGTCGGGGCTGGCGATCGTCGACCGCACCATGCCGACGGTCGACCCGGGCCGGCCCAGGATCGCGCTCGGCGTGGACACCGACGACCGCGGAGTGCTCCGATACGTGGACGGCGACCGCGCCGGCGAGATCGTGGCCCGCGTGGACGTGGTCTTCCCCGTCATGCACGGCACCCATGCGGAGGACGGCACCGTCCAGGGGCTGCTCGAGCTCTCCGGCATCCCGTACGTGGGGCCGGGTGTCTTCGCCAGCGCCGCCGGAATGGACAAGGAGTTCACCAAGGTGGTCCTCGCGGCGGCCGGGCTGCCCGTCGGCCGCCAGGTGGTGCTGCGCCCGGGAACCGCGACCCTCTCGCCCGAGGACCGCGACCAGCTGGGCCTCCCGCTCTTCGTCAAGCCCGCCCGCGGCGGCTCGTCGATCGGGATCACCAAGGTGTCCCGGTACGAGGACCTCGACGAAGCGATCGCGGTGGCCCGGAAGTACGACCCCAAGGTGATCGTCGAGGCGGCGATCGTCGGCCGGGAGATCGAATGCGGTGTCCTGGAGCACCCGGACGGACGGGTCGAGGCCAGCCTACCGGCCGAGCTGCACATCCCCGGCGAGCCGACGGGCCTCGAGGGCGAGGAGACCGGGGACGCTTTCTACGACTTCGATACCAAGTACCTCGACGACGTGTGCACCTTCGACCTGCCGGCCCCGCTCACCGACGCCGAGACCGATCACCTCCGCGCGCTCGCCGTGGACGCCTTCCGGGCCATCGACGCCAAGGGGCTCAGCCGTGTCGACTTCTTCGTCACCCCCTCCGGCCCGGTGATCAACGAGGTCAACACCATGCCGGGCTTCACGCCGATCTCGATGTACCCGCAGATGTGGGCCGCCACCGGCGTCGACTACCCGACGCTGCTCGACACCCTGGTGCGCACCGCGCTAGAACGGGGCTGAGTCACCCGACCGGTGCGGGGCGCGGCTCGACGCGCTCGAGGGTCTCCTCCAGGGTGTCCGACAGCGCCTGGATGGGACCGGTGCCGCTGCCCTCGGGGAGCGTCACCGCCACGTACTGCGGCCGGTCAACGGCCACCCAGGTGCTCGAGGTGACGGCCGGGTCCGGGTCGGGCTCGTTGAACCACTGCACCCCGTTGACCTCCTGGAGCGCGACCCCCACGGTGAACGTCGGCGGGTCCGGGAGACCGCAGCGGACCACCACCGGTTCGGCGTCGGGCATGCGGTAGGCGGCGGACCCGGGGGGCGCCGGCTCGGTGAGGGCGACCCGGCCGGCGTCGCCGAGCGACTCCGGCAGCGCGTCCACGAGGTCGAGGCACTCCTGCGACTCCGCGCCCGGGGAGGGCAGGGTGACGGCCGTGACCGGCTCGCTCGCTGCCGTCTCCGCGGCCTCCCGGCCCACGCCGCGAGCCAGGACGAGCACCCCCACGACCAGGACGAGGCCCACGACGACGGTCGCCGCGATCACCCCGAGCGGAAGCGGGCGCGCCCCGGTGCCCCCCGTGTCCCGGCGGCCCGCCGTGTACCGATCCGATCCGCCGGCGTCCGTCGTCCTCACCTGTGGTCGTCTCCCTTCCCCGGCGGCGATCCGCGCCCGGTACCGCTATAACCTGGCGACAACGCTACAGGCCCGCACCGGCACGCCCGGCGCCCGACGGCAGGGGGAGGACGATGGACGATCCGCGCACCGTCGCCGAGGCCGGTGAGGCGGCCGTCCTCGCCGTCCTGCGGGGCGACCCGCCCCCGGTCGACGACCCCGTGGGCAACGGCGACGACGCGGCGGTCCTCGGACCGTCCGCCGCGACCGTGGTTTCCACCGACATGCTCGTCGAGGGCACGCACTTCCGGCTCGACCTGACCACCTGGCGGGACGTCGGCCGCCGCGCGGTGGCGCAGAACGTCTCCGACGTGCTGGCGATGGGGGCGGACTGCACGCGGGTCGTCGTGGCGGTGGCGCTGCCCGGGGACACCCCGGTGGGCCGGGTCGCCGAGCTGGCCGGCGGGATCCACGCCGAGGCCGCGCGCTCGGGGGCCGTGGTGGTGGGCGGGGACCTCACCTCCGCCGGGGCGGTGGTGGTCTGTGTGACGGCGATGGGGCCGCTGCCGGACGGGGCGCGCCCGCTCCGGATCGACGGCGCAGCGCCGGGTGACCGCATCGCGCTCACCGGAGTCCCCGGCCGGTCGGCGGCGGGCCTGGCCCTGCTCCTCGCAGGCCACGCGGACGGGCCCCTCCAGCGGGTGCACCGGGTGCCCGTCACGCCCGTCGGGTCGGGGACCGCGGCCCGGCTGGCCGGCGCCTCGGCGCTCACCGACGTCAGCGACGGGCTCCTGCGCGACCTGTCCGGGCTCGCCCGGGCCTCCGGTGTGGCCGCCGACCTCGTCACGGGCGACCTACCCGGCGATCCGCGACTGGCGGAGGCGGCCCGCCTGCTCGGCGCGGAGGATCCGGAGGCCCTCGTCCGGGAGTGGGTGCTCGACGGGGGCGAGGACCAGGGCCTGCTCGCGGCGTTCCCGGAGGGCGTCGACGTGCCGACGGAGTTCGCGGTGATCGGCCGCTTCCGCGCCGGTGAGCCGGGCGAGGTCACCGTCGACGGCGCCCCCTGCACGCCCGGGGGGTGGGACTCGGCCCGCTCACCGGGTTACCGCTGAGTGGGCGGTCACCGCGCACTAGGGTGGCGGCATGGCCGTCTATGCACTGGGAGACCTCGTACCCGACATCGCGCCCGACGCCTGGGTGCACCCCGATGCGGTGGTGATCGGCCGCGTGACGCTGGGGCCGGGCGTGTCGATCTGGCCGACCGCGGTCCTGCGGGGCGACTACGGCCGCATCGAGGTGGGCGCCATGTCCAACATCCAGGACGGCTCGATCATCCACTGCACCGAATCCGAGCCGACCGTCTTCGGCGAGCACGTCATCGTGGGTCACAACGCGCACGTCGAGGGGGCCGTGATCGGTGACGGCGCCCTGATCTCCTCCGGCTCGGTGGTCCTCAACGGCGCGACGATCGGCGCCGGGGCCGTGGTGGCCGCCGGCTGCCTCGTCCCACCGCGCTTCGAGCTGCCCGCCCGCCGCATGGCCATGGGGGCTCCGGCGAGGATCCGGGAGGGCTACGAGGTGGCCGAGGACTTCATCGCCGGCAACACGCAGAAGTACCACGAGAACGCGATGCGGTACCGTGCCGAGCTCCGGCGCCTCGACTGACGCCGCCCTCCCGTGAACCCCCGACCCGCCGGCGCCCGACCGTTGACCGAGATCCTCGACCCCGGCTGGGCGCGCGCCCTCGCCCCGGTGGAGGACCGCATCCACGCGATGGGCGACTTCCTCCGCGCCGAGAGCGCAGCCGGCCGCGGCTATCTCCCCACGGGCGAGCACGTCCTGCGCGCGTTCACCCAGCCGTTCGACGACGTCCGCGTCCTCGTGGTGGGTCAGGACCCCTATCCCACGCCCGGCCACCCCATCGGAATGTGCTTCGCGGTGGAGGGCCACGTCCGGCCGCTGCCGCGGAGTCTGGCCAACATCTACCGGGAGTACACCGACGACCTCGGGCTCCCCGCGCCCGAGCACGGCGACCTGGGCGCCTGGTCGCGCGCCGGGGTTCTCCTGCTCAACCGGGTCCTGACCGTGCGGCCGGGCGCCCCCGGATCCCACCGTCGCAAGGGGTGGGAGGAGATCACCCAGCGGGCGATCGAGGCGTTGGTGGCGCGGGGGAAGCCGATGGTAGCGATCCTCTGGGGGCGCGACGCCCAGTCCCTGCTCCCGATGCTCGGGGAAACCCCGACGATCTGCTCGCCCCACCCGTCGCCGCTCTCGGCCTCCCGCGGATTCTTCGGCTCCCGCCCGTTCAGCCGTGCCAACGCCGAGCTCGAGCGTCTGGGCCTGCCACCGGTGGACTGGACGCTGCCCGCCGACCCCGGCTGAGGCCCGCGACCGGCGCGCGGGCTGCGGGTGCCGGCCCGGGCGACGACCGCCGCGTCAGGCGCCGCCGAAGCGCGGGGTGCGCTTGGCCACAAACGCGTCGACGCCCTCGATCCCGTCCGGGTGCGAGGCCATCGCCGCGATCGAGTCGCGCTCGGCGTCGAGGTGGTCGGACAGCGTGGCGGTCTCGGACTCCCGCAGCAGGCGCTTGGCCGCCGTGAGCGCGTCCCGCGGGCCCGCCGCCAGGCGTGCGGCCAGATCGCGGGCGGCCTGGGGAACGTCGCCCTCGACGAATGTCGTGATCATCCCGATCTCGTACGCGCGACGGCCGTCGACCGGCTCGTTGCCCAGGATGAAGGCGCGGGCGGCGACGGGGCCGATCGCCCGCGGTAGGAGCCAGGACATGCCGCCGTCCGGGGTGAGGCCGATCCCGGGGTAGGCGGCGAGGAGGCGGGTGTCCGGACCGCCCACCGAGAAGTCGGCGAGCAGGACCATTGAGAGACCTGCGCCGGCGGCCCACCCGGCGGCCGCGGCCACCACGGGCACCTCGACCCGGTCGAGCTTGCGCACCAGGCCGTGGAGAAGGTCGGCCAGGTCCCGCACGTGCTCGGAGCGGTCCTCGGCGCCCGCGAACCCGGCGACGTTGCCCCCCGCGCAGAAGTTCTTGCCGAGTCCCACGAGGAGGATCGCCCCGGCGTCGAGCTCGCCGGCGAGCAGGGCGGCGACGGCGGCGTCGGCCTGTGCGACCGCGTCGGCGTCGAGGGAGTTGCCCTTGCCGTCGAGGGAGATCGGCAGGGTGAGCACACCGTCGGCGAGCGAGACGAGCGGGGTGTCGGCGAGGTCGGAGGTCATGAGGGCTCCCGGGGGTGCGTCCGGCCGTCCCGGCCGGTTCGACGGTTGTCGAAGGACGAGGGTACTAGTGTCGGACGGCGGTACTAGGCTTGGCCGCACACATCCGCGGCGGCGCCACGCCGGTCGGGTCGAGCGGGAGGAGGCGATGATGAGCGAACCGGGCACCCGTGTCGAGGAACGCCCCGCCTCCCTCGACGCCCGCGGACTCCTGGACTGGGCGCGACGCTGCGTCGAGCGGCTCGGCCAGCACCGCGAGGAGATCAACTCGCTCAACGTCTTCCCCGTCCCGGACGCGGACACGGGGACCAACCTGCTGCACACGATGCGGGCGGCCGTCGACCAGGCGGAGGGTGAGGAGGCGTGGACGTCCGAGGGCGGCGGGACCACGGGCGCCCGGGAGATCGCGGTGGCGCTCGGTCACGGCGCGGTGCACGGCGCGCGCGGGAATTCAGGCGTCATCCTCTCGCAGGTGCTGCGAGCGGTGGGAGAGGCCGCCACGTTCACCGTGGTGGACGCGGTGACCTTCCGCCGCGCGCTGCGCACGGCCGTCACCCTCGTCGACAACGCGATCAGCGAACCGATCGAGGGCACCATCGTCACGGTGCTCCGGGAGGCCGCCTCCGGGGCGGCGAGGTCCTCGGCGTCATCGCTCGTCGAGGTGGCGCGCGCGGCGGCCGACGCCGCCGCGGAGGCACTCGACCGCACCCCGTCGCAGCTTCCCGTCCTGGGCCGCGCCGGGGTCGTGGACGCTGGCGGCCGCGGACTGCTCGTGCTCTTCGACACCATGGTGGAGGTCCTGACGGGCGAGGTGCCCGAGCGCCCGGTCTATGCGCCGCCGGCCGTGCCGCCGGCCGCGGAGGAGCAGCGGGAGCCCACCGGCGAGCACGCCGCGTTGGCAGAGACCCGCTTCGAGGTCATGTACTCGCTCACCCACTCCGACGACGCGCGGGCCGACGAGCTCCGGAGCGGCCTGCGCACCCTGGGCGACAGCGTCGTGGTGGTGGGCGACGGCGGAACCGGCGACACCGCCCGCTGGGCCGTCCACGTGCACACCGACGAGGTGGGGCCGGCCATCGAGGTGGCGCTGAGCCTCGGCCGGGTCTCCGAGATCCGGGTGACCGACATGCTGGATCCGGAGGGCGTACACACGTCCGAGGCGCGCCGCGGCCACCGTCACGGCCACGGCACGTGCGGCGCGACCGACGCCGGCTCGGCCCCGCAGCCCGAGGCAGCGCCACCCGAGCGGGTCGTGGTGGCGGTCGTTTCCGATCCGACCGGGCCGCTCGCGGACCTGTTCGTGGAGGCCGGTGCCCGGGTCGTCAGCCCCGGGCCCGGCGGGGACGGCGCGGTCCAGTCGGTGCTCGAGGTGATCGCCGACGAGCTCGTGGTCCTGCCCAACGGCCAGCTGTCGCGGTCCCAGATCGTCGCGCTCGACGCGGCGCTGCGCGACGGCGACCGCCGCGTGCTCATCCTGCCGACCGGGTCCGTCGTCCAGGGGCTGTCCGCGCTCGCGGTGCACGACCCGGGCACCACGCTGTCGGTGGACGGTTTCGGAATGGCCGACGCCGCAGCGGCCACCCGGCACGCGCACCTGGTCCGCGCCGACCGGGAGGCCCTCACGCTCGTCGGGCGCTGCTCGCCGGGCGACCTGCTCGGCATGGTGGGCCACGACGTTGCGCTCATCGGGACGGACCTCGTGGACGCGGTGTGTCTCCTCGCCGGGCGCCTGCTCTCGTCGGGCGGCGAGCTCGTCACCGTGCTCCTCGGGCACGAGTACGGCGCCGCGGAGACCGGGGCGGTGCTCGAGCGCCTTCGTCGCTCCCACCCGGACATCGAGGTGGTGGGCTACGCGGCGGGGCCCGGGCAGGTGCTCGCCCACGTCGGGGTCGAATGACCCCGCTGGCCACTACGGACACGCCGCTGGCCGAGGTCCTCGACGACGACCTGGCCACGCGGATCACCACCGCCTTCGGCCACGAGACGGTGGGCGAGCTCCTCCACACCCTGCCGCGTCGGTACCGGCAGCACGGCCAGCGGTACGACCGCAGGGAGCTCGTCGACGGCGAGCGCGTGACCATCGTCGGCGAGGTGCTCTCGTCCAGTACGCGGGAGATCTCGTCAAGGACCAGCAAACGGCGGGGCGAGCTCACCACCCTCACGGTGGAAGACGGGGGGACCACCTTCAAGGTGGTCTTCTTCTACTCGCGGGGGATCAAGTTCGTCCTCCCGGTGGGCACGGTGGCGATGTTCGACGGCAACGTCTCCTGGTACGGGCGGAGCCTGCAGCTCAAGCACCCCGAGTTCCTGGTCCTGCGCCCGGTGTCCGGCGCGCGCGGGGAACTGCGGGGGTCGGGCAACCTCGCCGCGCTCGCCCGCCTGTCGGCGGAGTTGACCGCCGAGGGCGGGCCCAGCCTGTTCGACCGGCCGCTCCTGCCGATCTACCCGACCAAGCAGGGCGTGACGTCGTGGGAGATCCTCGGAGCGGTGGTCACGGTACTGCGGGCGCTCGTCCCCGTCGTCGACCCCCTGGACCCCACCGTCCGCGCCGCTGCCGGGCTCATGGACCTCGACGACGCGCTGCGCAAGGCCCACCTGCCCGACACGGTGGCGGAGAAGGACGCGGCCGGGTACCGGCTGCGGTTCGACGAGGCCATCTCCCTGCAGATCCTCCTGGGGGCGCGGCGGCGGTTCGCGGCCCGCGACCCCGGCCCCGCCTGCCCGCCGGTCGCGTCCGGGGTCCGCGCGGAGCTGGAGGCGCGGCTGCCCTTCACGCTCACGACCGGCCAGCGCGAGGTGCTCGCCGACATCACGGCCGACCTGGCCACGGACGAGCCGATGAACCGCCTGCTGCAGGGCGAGGTGGGCTCGGGCAAGACGGTGGTCGCGCTGCTGGCGATGCTCCAGGTGGTGGACACCGGGCGCCAGTGCGTGCTGCTCGCCCCCACCGAGGTGCTGGCGATCCAGCATCACCGCTCGCTCGTCGCGATGCTCGGTGACCTCGGCGCCGCGGGCCGGCTCGGGGCTGCCGAGCAGGCCACCCGCGTGGTCCTGCTCACCGGCTCCATGTCCACGACCGCACGCCGGGAGGCCCTGCTCGGCATCGTCACGGGGGAGGCCGGGATCGTCGTGGGCACCCACGCGGTGATCCAGGACTCCGTGGACTTCTTCGACCTCGGCCTGGTGGTGGTGGACGAGCAGCACCGCTTCGGCGTGCGGCAGCGGGACCGGCTCCGCGGCAAGGGGCGTGACGGTCTGGTGCCCCACCTGCTCGTCATGACCGCCACCCCGATCCCGCGGACCATCGCCATGACCGTCTTCGGCGACCTCGAGGTCTCGGAACTCGCGGAGCTGCCCGGAGGGCGGCGCCCCATCTCCACGTCCGTCGTGCCGGCCCACGCCAAGCCCCGGTGGCTGCAGCGGGCGTGGGAGCGCGTGCGGGAGGAGGTCGAGGCCGGGCGCCGCGCGTACATCGTGTGCTCGCGTATCGACGCCGACACCGGTGACGAGGCCGACGGCGGCCCGGACGACGGAGTGGACCTGGACGGACGGCCGCCCCTCGTCGCGGCTGTGGACCTACACGCACAGCTCGCCGCGGGCCCGCTGGTCGGGCTCCGGGTGGGCCTCATGCACGGACGCCTGCCGCCGGAGGAGAAGGACGCCGCGATGGCCGGCTTCGCGGCCGGGGAACTCGACGTGCTCGTCTCCACGACCGTGATCGAGGTGGGCGTCGACGTGCCGGAGGCCACCGTCATGGTGGTGATGGACGCCGATCGCTTCGGCGTGAGCCAGTTGCACCAGCTCCGCGGCCGGGTGGGCCGGGGCGGCCTGCCGGGGCTGTGCCTGCTCGTCACCACCGCCCCGGAGGACGGCAGGGCCATGGAGCGGCTGAGGGCGGTGGCCGCGACGACGGACGGTTTCGCGCTGGCCCGGCTCGACCTGGAGCAGCGCCGCGAGGGCGACGTGCTCGGCGACGCCCAGTCCGGGGCGCTCTCGGCGCTGCGCTTGCTCTCGGTGGTCGACGACGGCGAGCTCATCGAGATCGCCCGGCGGCACGCGGAGGAGATCCTGGACGAGGACCCGGGCCTCGACGCCCACCCGGCGCTCTCCGAGCGGGTGGCACGGTTGGCCGGCGACGAGTCCTCCGACTACCTGTTCCGGTCCTGACGGCGAGGAGAACCCATGCCCCGCATCATCTCCGGCCGTCTGCGCGGCCGCACGCTCCGGGTCCCGGCCTCCGGTACCCGGCCCACGTCGGACCGCGTGCGCGAGGCCCTGTTCAGCGCGATCGACGCCCGTGTGGACCTCGACGGCGCCGCCGTGCTCGACCTGTTCGCAGGCTCCGGGGCGCTCGGCCTCGAGGCCGTCTCGCGCGGCGCGGGCACGGCGTGGTTCGTGGAGGAGGGAGCCAAGGCCGTGGCCTGCCTCCGCGGCAACACCCGCGACCTGGCGGCCGCCGCACCCGGTGTCGAGGTGGTGGTGCGGCGGGGAGCGCTGCCGATGGCGGTGGCCGGGCAGTGCCCGCTGTCCGGCGGCTTCGACCTCGTGCTGGCGGACCCGCCGTACGAGAGTTCCGCCGCACTGGACGCGCCCGTGCTCGAAGCCCTGCTCTCCGGCGGCTGGCTGACCGGGGACGCGCTCGTCGTGTGGGAGCGCTCCGTGCGCGACCCTGAGGTCCGGTGGCCGGACGGCCTCGAGGTGGAGTTCGCGCGGACCTATGGCGACACCGCCGTCGAGATGGCGCGGCCTGTCGTCACCGGGGCCGAGCCCGCTGATTGATACGTTCGGCCCATGACGACCGTCGTGTGCCCCGGCTCCTTCGACCCCGTGACCCTCGGGCACCTCGACATCGTGCGCCGCGCAGCGGAGCTCTTCGACGACGTGATCGTCTGCGTGGTGGCCAATCCCAACAAGCAGGGGACCTTCACGATCGACGAGCGCACGGCGATGATCGAGGAGGTCTGCGGCGGCATCCCGGGCGTGCGCGTGGACAGCTTCTACGGGCTCCTCGTGGACTACTGCCGCGACGTGGGGGCGACCGCGGTGGTCAAGGGCCTGCGCGACTCCACAGACTACGACTACGAGCTGCCGATGGCCCACATGAACCGGTCCATCTCGGGCGTGGACACGGTGTTCCTGCCCACTCGCTCGGACCTGTCGTTCGTGTCGTCGTCGCTGTGCCGCGAGGTCACGCGCCTCGGCGGCGACGTCTCGCACCTGCTCCCGCCCCCCGTGGCCGAGGCGCTGCGCGAGCGCCTGACCTGAGGCGGGATCGGCGGACACACCGCCGCCGCACCGACCGCCGCCCCTGTGGAAAGGGCACACTGGTGGGGCACGTGTGACGAACTGGCGAAGGGACGAGCGTGTACCGAGTCTTCCAAGCCCTCGACGAGCTCAACGCGATGATCGAGGACGCCCGCAGCCTGCCGATGACCGCGAACTGCGTGGTCCCCAGGCACGAGTCGCTGCTCCTGCTCGACGACATCCGCGATTCGTTCCCCGGTGAGCTCGACGACGCCCAGGACGTGCTGGACCAGCGCGACCGGGTCCTGGCCGAGGCCGACGCCGCCGCCCGCGACACCGTCGGCCGCGCCGATGCCGAGGCCGAGCGCACCCTGCGCGAGGCCCGCGAGGACGCCGACGCCATGCTCGCCGACGCCAAGTCCCGCGCCGACCGCATGGTGGCCGAGGCCACCGGCCACGCCGACGGCATCGTGGGCGACGCCCGCGCGGAGGCCGCCGAGCTGCTCGACCGCGCCCGTCGAGAGGCCGAGTCCACCACGATCCGCGCCCGGGCCGAGGCCGAGCGCCTGGTCGAGCAGGCCAACCTCACCTACGACAACACGATCACCGAGGCCCGCCAGGAGCAGCAGCGCATGCTCGCCGAGTCCGAGGTCGTACGGATCGCGGACGAGGAGGCCACCCGGGTCCGCGACGCCGCCCATGCCGAGAGCGAGCGGCGGCGCGAGGAGTGCGACGCGTACATCGACGACAAGATGGGCCGCTTCGAGGAGTTCCTCGGCTCCACCATCCGCACGGTCGCGCGGGGCCGGGACGAGCTGCACGCGGGGCCGTCGCTCGCCCGTCGTGAGGCCGGCGGCCGGCGTGCCGTGCGCGAGGACGACCACTACGGCGACGGCTACGGGGAGTACTGACCCCGACGGGTAGTCTGCTGGGCGTGTCCACCACCTCCCACACCCCGCGCAACGGCCGCCCCGCGGACGATTCGCTCGTCCTCGACACCCGCAGTCTCGGCCGCACGCCAGGAGCAGTCTCGCAGGTCACGCGGGCCGAGCGGCTCGCCGAGGCGATCGGCGTCGAGCTGATCCGCCTGCCCGCCGGGTCCGAGGTGTCCCTGGACCTCCTGCTGACCTGCGTCGAGGAGGGCGTCCTGGTGACAGGGCACGTGTCCGGCGTCGCGTCCGTCGAGTGCGCCCGCTGCCTGGGCGAGTTCACCGCGCCCGTCGAGGTCGAGCTCACCGAGATGTATGCCTACCCCGGCGCGGCCGCCGCCGACGCCGCGGAGAGCGACGACGTCCGGTTGCTCGACGGCGACCTGCTGGACCTGGAGCCCGCCCTGGTCGATGCCTTTGGTCTCGACTTCCCGCTCGCGCCGACCTGCACCGACTACGGCCGCGAGGAGTGCGTCGATCCCGCGACACCGCGCCCCGACGGCGTGTCGGGCGAGGAGGGCGGCCGCATCGACCCGCGCTGGGCCGGCCTGGCCGAGAAGTTCGGGATGGGCGACACGGCCGGGGAGGACCGGGGGTGAGCGCAGCCCGCGCCGACCTGGTGGCGACACTCGGGGTGGAGCTGCCCGAGCCCCTCGCGACGCAGGCGCTGACCCACCGGTCGTACTCCTACGAGAACGGCGGGGTCCCGCACAACGAGCGCCTGGAGTTCCTCGGCGACGCCGTGCTCGAACTCGTGGTGACCGAGTACCTCTACGCCGCGCACCCGGAGCGGCCGGAGGGCGACCTGGCCAAGATCCGCGCCAGCCTGGTCAACACCTACGTTCTCGCCGACATCGCCCGAGAGCTCGGCCCCGGGGGCCTCGGCGCGCACCTGCGGCTGGGCCGGGGGGAGGAGCTCACCGGGGGCCGCGACAAGCACTCGATCCTCGCCGACACGCTCGAGGCCGTGTTCGGCGCCGTCTACCTCACCCACGGCCTCGAGGTCTCGCGCACGCTCATCGAGCGGATCGTCGGCGAGCGGCTGCACGTGGTGCCCACGCTGGGCGCCGCCCTGGACTGGAAGACGAGCCTGCAGGAGAAGTGCTCCGAGCTGGGCTGCGACCGGGCCCGGTACGAGATCACCTCGACCGGCCCCGACCACGACAAGACCTTCGCGGCCACCGCGCTCGTCGGCGACGAACCGCTCGGGGCCGGGACCGGCCGCACCAAGAAGGAGGCCGAGCAGAAGGCCGCCGAGCAGGCGTGGGCGGCCCTGGACGGGCGGGCCGGCCCCGCGGCGGGCTGACGTGCCGGAGCTGCCCGAGGTCGAGGTGGTCCGCCGCGGACTGGACGCCCACGTCGTGGGCCGCCGGATCGTCGCGGCGGAGGTGACGGGCGTGCGCACCGCCCGGCGGCAGCCCGGCGGGCCCGCCGAGCTCGTCGCCCGCCTCGAGGGCCGCCGCGTCGGCGGGGCCCGGCGCCGCGGCAAGTACCTGTGGCTGACGCTCGACGCCGACGAGGCTCCGGGCGCGGACTGCCTGCTCGTCCACCTGGGGATGAGCGGGCAGATGCTCGTCACCGCCCGCGACGCGCCCCGGCCGCCGCATCTGCACGCGCGGGCGCTCCTGGATGACGGCAACGACCTGCGGTTCGTGGACCAGAGGACCTTCGGCGGGTGGACCGTCGTGCCGCTCGTCGAGGCGCTCGACGGCACCGGCACGCTCCTGCCGGCCCCGGCAGCCCACATCGGCGCCGACCCCTTCGACCCCGCCTACGACGCCCGCGCGACGGCCCGGGCGATCCGGCGGCGCGACTCCGAACTCAAGCGGCTCCTGCTCGACCAGCGGCTGGTCTCGGGGATCGGCAACATCTACGCTGACGAGGCCCTGTGGCGCGCGGGGGTCCACGGCCGGCGGCGGGCCTCGGCGCTCACGCTGCGCGCCGTGGAGGGCGTCCTCGGGCACGCCCGGGATGTGATGGCCGACGCCCTCACGGCCGGCGGCACGTCCTTCGACGCGCTGTACGTCAACGTCAACGGGGCCTCCGGCTATTTCGACCGGTCGCTGGACGTCTACGGCCGCGCCGGCCTGCCGTGCGCGCGGTGCGGCACGCCGGTGGTCCGGGAGGAGTTTATGAACCGCGGCTCGCACTTCTGTCCCGGTTGCCAGGTCCCGCCCCGCCGGAGGGCCGCGCCGCGGGCTGTGCGCGGCTCCGTACGATGACGGCCATGGACAGTGCTGCGACGGAAACGGGTGCGCGCGTGCCGGGTCCGACCGAACTCTGGGTCGAGCGAAAGGGGACGCGGCGCTACGTCGGTCACTCCTCGCGCGGGGCGCGGGTCGAGATCGGCCCGGCGGACGTGGAGGGCGTCTTCACGCCCGGGGAGCTGCTCAAGATCGCCCTCGCGGCGTGCACCGGGATGGCGTCGGACTTCACCGTCGCCCGCCGTCTCGGGGACGACTACGCCGCCACCGTGCGGGTCTCGGGTGACGCGGACCGTGAGAACGAGGTGTACCCCCGCCTCGAGGAGACCTACGAGCTCGACCTGTCCGGGCTGGAGCCCGAGGCCGCCGAGCGGCTGGTCGCCATGGTGCGGCGCTCCGTGGACAAGGCGTGCACGGTCGGCCGGACTCTCGCGGCGGGGTCCGAGATCGAGCTGGGGTTCGACACCCGATGAGCGCGACCGACGGCGCCGCTCCGGCCCGGCTGGTGGCCTGGGTCCACGGCCACGTCCAGGGGGTGGGCTTCCGCTGGTGGACGCGCAGTCGCGCCCTCGAACTGGGCCTGACCGGCTACGCCGCCAACAAGCCCGACGGGCGCGTCCACGTGGTGGCCGAGGGGATGGAGGGCGCGTGCCGGGAGCTCCTGGCACTGCTCCGCGGTGACTCGACTCCGGGGACCGTCGACCTCGTCGTCGACATCTGGGAGCCCGCCCGCGGCGACCTCACGGGGTTCGTCGAGCGATGAGCACCGACCTGACGATCCGGCGGATCCACGCCCGCGGCGAGGTCGCGGCCGGCTACACGCACGTCATCGAGCCGGCCTTCCCGCCCGCCGAGCTCGTCGGCGCGGACGAGTACCTGCGGCTGTTCCGCGAGGGCGTGATGGACGTCTGGCACGCCGAGGCCGCCGGGGAGACGGTGGGCTGCGCGGTGATCGAGCACGTCGACGGACATCGACACCGGCTGCTCGGCTACCTCGCGGTGGCCGCGACGGCGCAGTCCGGCGGAGTAGGCGGGCGCCTGCTGTCACACGTGATCGCCGAACACCGCGACGTGGTGGACCACCTCTACGCGGAGATCGAGAACCCCGACCGGGTGCCGGAGGAGGAGAAGGCGGACGCCGAGCGCCGTCATCGCTTCTACCGCCGCTACGACACCCGTGTCCTCGACGTGGACTACCTCACCCCCGGGGCCCCGGGGGAGCCATCGCTGGAGACCCTCGATCTCTGCGTGATCCCCACCGACCCGGACCGCGGCGAGCCCGTCGTGGTGCGGATGGCCGAGCTGCTCGAGGTGCTCGTGTCGCTACGCGAGCGCGCCGGCGAGGGGTTCGACGACCGGTGGGCCGCCATGGTCGCCGGGGCGATCCGGGCCGGCGACGGTCACGAGGCGGGGATCCGCCACCTCTAGGTGTTCCCGCCCAGGAGGTTGGTCACAGGTAACGCTGGGTCTTTCTGGCTCGCGCAGGACGTGGCGGCGACGTCGATCCACCGCAACACCGTGCCGCCGTAGCCGCCGACGCGCGCTCGGCCACGCGGGAACGACACCGGGGGTGCCCTAGGATCGACATCCGTGTACCTCAAATCGCTGACGCTCAAGGGCTTCAAGTCCTTCGCGGCGCCCACGACCCTGAGGTTCGAGCCCGGGATCTGCTGCGTGGTGGGCCCCAACGGCTCCGGAAAATCCAACGTCGTGGACGCCCTGACCTGGGTGATGGGTGAGCACAGCGCCAAGTCGCTGCGCGGCGGGAAAATGCAGGACGTCATCTTTGCCGGCACCTCCGGCAAAGCCCCGCTCGGACGGGCCGAGGTCACGCTCACCCTGGACAACTCCGACGGCGCGCTGCCGATCGACTACGCCGAGGTCTCGCTCACACGGCGCATGTTCCGTGACGGCGCCGCCGAGTACGAGATCAACGGCGACCGTGCCCGCCTCATGGACGTGCAGGAGCTGCTCTCCGACTCGGGCATCGGCCGCGAGATGCACGTCATCGTGGGCCAGGGCAAGCTTTCGGAGATCCTCGAGTCCCGGCCCGAGGAACGCCGCGCCTTCATCGAGGAGGCCGCCGGCATCCTCAAGCACCGGCGCCGCAAGGAGAAGGCCCAGCGCAAGCTCGCCGGGATGCAGGGCAACCTGGACCGGCTCACCGACCTCACCGGCGAGCTGCGCCGCCAGCTCAAGCCCCTGGGGCGGCAGGCGGAGGTGGCGCGGCGAGCCCAGACGATCCAGGCCGACCTGCGCGATGCGACGCTGCGCCTGGCGGCCGACGACCTCGAGCGCCGCCGCACCGAGCTCGCCGACGCCGAGAGCGTGCGCTCTCGCCTGGCCGATCAGGTCGCCGAGGCCACCGACCGGCGTGACGAGCTCACGCGGGCCGTCGCCGCCACGCAGTCCGAGCTGGATCGGCTGACCCCGGAGGCGGACGCGGCCCAGCAGCGCTGGTTCGCCCTGTCCACCCTCGCCGAGCGCGCCCGCGCCACGGCCCGGATCGCCGCCGACCGCGCGCGCTCGCTCGCCGAGGAGGTGGCCGTCCACCACGGCACCGACCCGGAGGAGCTGGACCGCCAGGCCGAGCGGGCGGCCGCCCACGAGGCGGAACTCACGGCCGAGGTGGAGAAGGCCGCGGCCGCGGCGCGCGAGGCCACCGAGGCGCTGAGCGCGGCCGAGGAGACCCTGGCGGGCCTCGAGGCCGAGCACCTCAAGGCCGTGCGCGCGATCGCCGACCGCCGCGAGGGCGTGGCCCGGCTCGCGGGCAAGGTCGAGACCCTCGCCGCGCGGATCGAGTCCACCGAGGCCGAGATCGGGCGCGTCGACGCGGAGACGGAGGCGGCCCGGGCGACGGTTGCCACCAATTATGCCGAGTTCGACGCCGTCCACGCCCGCATCGGTGCCCACTCGGAGGGCGAGCGGACCCTCGACGAGCACCTGGGCCGCGCCGAGCGGGCGCACCTGTCCGCCCGGGCGCGCCTCGCCGAACTGCGGGACCTGGAGCGCGACGCCGACCAGCGCATCGCCCGGCTCGCCGCCCGGATCGAGACCCTCGAACAGAACAAGGGCGCCGGCGACGGCGCGGAGTGGGTACGCGGACACCTCGGCCCGGACGCGGTGGCCGGCACGGTCGGCGAGGTGCTGGGCGTCGAGGACGGCTGGGAGCGCGCGGTGGGCGTGGCCCTGGGGCCGGCGGTGGACGCCGTCGTCGTCGACGCCGGGGTGGACCGTTCGGCCGTTCTCGCCGCGCTGCGCGAGGCCGACGCCGGGCGCGCCGGCCTCGTCGGACGGGGCGCGGGGGGCGGCGACTACCGGCTCGAGGTGGACCTCGTCGCCGGCGCCCGCTGGGCCCTGGACGTGGTCCGCGTTCCCGAGGACCTCGTGGGGCCGGTGACGGCGCTACTCGTGGACGTGGTGGTGGTGGACGATCTCGCCGCGGCTCACGCGCAGGTGGAGGCCGACCGCCGGGTGCGGGCGGTGACCCGCGACGGAGAGCTCGCCGGCGCCGGATGGACCGTGGGTGGCTCGGCCGCCGGCCGGACCGGCCTGGAGATCCAGTCCGCGATCGACGCGGCCACCGCCGAGCGGGACGCCGTGCGCGCCGAGATCGAGACCACCCGCGCCGAGCTCGCCGGCGCCGAAGCCGAGGACGTCGAGCGCGCGGACCGCTTCGAGGAGTCTCTCGCCGCGATCACCGAGTCCGACGCCGCGATCGAGGAGATCTACGCCGAGCTCGCCCGGATCGGCCAGCGTCGACGCCGCGCCGAGGCCGACGTCCGCCGCCTCGAGCAGTCCCGGCGCATGGCGGTGGACAAGCTCGACGCCGCCCGGGCCGAGCACGCCGACCTCGCCGACCGCCTGGCCCGTGCGGGCTCGGAGGACGAGGCCGAGCTGCCCGCCGACGACGGCCGCGCGGACGCCCAGGCCGCCGTCGCGACCGCCCGCAGCGCCGAGCTCGAGGCTCGGCTCGCGCATCGCTCCGCCGAGGAGCGAGCGACCGGGGTCCGCGGCAAGGCGGCGGCGCTGCGCCGGGCGGCACAGGCCGAACGCGACTCCCGGGCCCGCGCCGCGCGGGCCGCCGCGGCCCGGCGCCGGGGCGCCGAGGTGGCCGGGGTGGTCGACGAGCTGGCCGTCCGCCTGCTCTCCCGGCTCGACGAACTCATCACCACCGCCGGCTCCGAGCGTGACCGGCTCGCGACCGCGCGCTCGGCGGCCACGACGCGGGTCGCCGCACTGCGCACCGATCTCGCGTCCGCGGAAGCCGAGGTCACACGCCTCGGGGACGCCGCACACCGGGACGAGATCGTGCGCGCCCAGCTCGAGGTCAAGGTGTCCGAGCTCGAGGCCGCCGTGCTCGAGCGGCACGGGATCGAGCCGGAGTCCCTCGTGGCCGAGTACGGGCCCGAGATCGATCTGCCGCCGTCCGCGCTCGAGATGGAGGAGTACGAGGCCGCCCGGGGCCGGGGAGAGGACGTGACGCCGCCCCCGCCGATGCCGTTCGTCCGGGCCGAGCAGGAGTGCCGCCTCAAGCGGGCGGAGAAGGACCTGGCCACCCTGGGCAAGGTCAACCCGCTCGCGCTCGAAGAGTTCGCCGCCCTCGAGGAGCGGTACGCGTTCCTGTCCACCCAGCTCGACGACGTCAAGAAGGCCCGCGCGGACCTCGAGGGCGTGATCGACGACGTCGACGAGCGGATCGAGCAGATCTTCACCGAGGCGTGGGTGGACGTCGAGCGGGAGTTCCGGGGCGTGTTCGCCACGCTGTTCCCCGGAGGCGAGGGCCGGCTCGTGCTCACGGACCCCGAGGACATGCTCACCACCGGCATCGAGGTCGAGGCCCGCCCGCCCGGCAAGAAGGTCAAGCGGCTCTCGCTGCTCTCCGGCGGCGAGAAGTCGCTCACCGCGGTGGCGATGCTCGTGGCGATCTTCAAGGCCCGGCCCAGCCCGTTCTACGTGATGGACGAGGTCGAGGCGGCGCTCGACGACACCAACCTCCGGCGCCTCATCGGCCTGTTCGAGCAGCTGCGCGAGACCAGCCAGCTCATCGTGATCACCCACCAGAAGCCCACGATGGACGTCGCGGACGTGCTCTACGGCGTGTCCATGCAGGGCGACGGCATCTCCAAGGTCATCTCCCAGCGGATGCGCTGACCGCCGCCTCTCCCGCGACGAGTTTGGTCCACAGCGCCGGCGCGACCCACCCGGGGAGGCAATCGCCCGGCAGGAGCCGGTCCAGCGCGACCGCGATCCCCGAGGCCGCCCATCCGTATCGCGCCGCCCCGGCGGGGACCGCGTGGAGTGCCGCCGCGGTCGTCACGATCGCGGCGTGGTGGAGAAGGCCCCGACGGATCCCGGCGCCGGAGAGCGCCGCGATCGCGACGGGGTGGACGTGCAGCGCGGGAAAGACGAGGTCACGGGGCAGGCCACGGGACCGCTCCGCGTACGCCGCGCGGGTCGACGGCAGGTGGAACGCCACCGCGCCACCCCCGATGTCGGCCCCGAGGAGCCCCAGGGCGGCCCGGCGGAGCGGGCCCACGGGAGGTGCCGAGGCGCCGGCGACGACGGCGAGGGCCGCAGCCCCGAGGAGGACGGCGGTCGCCTCGGACCGCGAGACGGGCCCCAGGAGCGCGCGGGCCGGGGCGCCGAGAGGGGCGGGTTCGGAGCGGGTCCCGGGGGTGAGGACGAGGTCGACGACGGGCACCGCCTCCTCGAGGGCGGCCCCTTCCGGCAGGTGGGCCCCGAGGACCTCGGAGAGGACGGACCACGCCCGCGGGTGTTCCTGCCGGTACCGGTCGAACGTCTCGGCGGCGGTCGCCGGGTCGACGCGGTGGGCGCGGGCGGGCCGCCGGTCGGTCCACCCCGTCGAGACCCGGCAGTCCGGGTCCGCCGTGAGGTTGCGGTACCACTGCGCGCCGGTGCCGAAGCCCGAGACCACCCGGAGGACGCCGGGGGCGGGTCGGTCGACCACCTCGAGCACCACGGTGCGGGGACGGCCGGAGACCCTCCCCGTGTGCTCGAGCAGGAGGACCCTCGCGCCCAGCAGCCAGCCGAGGTGGGCCCGGTAGAGGGGGACCGGGGCGCGCACGAGCCGCCGCGTGGTGAGGACGCGGTCGAGGAGGGCACCGATCCGGGACCGGCGGCTCATCGCCGCTTGAACACCGCCCGGAGGCGCTCGCGGTTGACCCCGGCGATGGCGCGCAGCGGGATGCCGGCCGGGCAGACCCGCGAGCACTCGCCGTACAGCGAGCACGGGCCGAACTCGCCCTCGGATGCCTCGACCATCGCGCGCGCCCGCGCCGTGCGGTCGAAGCTCGAGACCGGCATGAGCGCCAGGTGCCGCAGCTTGGCGCCCACGAAGAGGTTGGCCGAGCCGTTGGGGCAGGCGGCGACGCAGGCCCCGCAGCCGATACAGGCGGCGAAGTCGAGTGCGACCTCGGCGGTGGCGTGGTCCTGCAGCGTGGAGTCGGCGTCCGGCGCGGTTCCGGAGGGGATCCACACGTGGGCGCCGGCCTCGAGGACGCGGTCCAGCGCGGAGCGGTCCACCATGAGGTCTCGAACCACGGGGAACACCGCCGCGCGCAGCGGTTCGATGCGCAGGGTGTCGCCGTCGGAGTAGCCGTTGAGGCGCTGGTGGCATGAGGGGGTGTTCTCGGCGGCCCCGTGCGGGCGGCCGTCCACGGTGACCCCGCACGCACCGCAGATGCCCTCGCGGCAGTCCGAGTCGAACGCCACCGGCTCCTCCCCGGCGTCGACCAGACGGCTGTTGAGGGCGTCGAGAAGTTCCAGCACGCTCATCTCGGGTTCGGCGTCCGGCACCTCGTACTCGGCGAAGCGGCCGGGGTCGTCCGGTCCGGCCTGGCGCCAGACGCGCAGCGTCAGTCTCATCGGTAGTCCCTCGTGGTGAGTTCGACGGCGGAGAAGTCGAGCGGTTCGGCGTGGCGGGCGAACGTGCGCGGTCCGCCCCGGTCGTCCCCGGTCGAGGACCAGGCGGAGGCGAAGCACCACGTCTCGTCTCGTCGCTGCGCCTCGCCATCGGGGGTCTGGTACTTGTCGCGGAAGTGGGCGCCGCAGGACTCCTCGCGGTCTAGGGCGTCGACACACATGAGCTCGGCGAGCTCCAGGTAATCGGCCACACGGCCGGCTAACTCGAGGACCTGGTTGAGGTGGGCGCCGGTGCCGGTGACGCGCAGGTCCGTCCAGAACCGCTCGCGCAGGTCCCGGATCCGCCCGATCGCCTCGGTGAGCCCCTCGGCGGTGCGGGTCACGCCACAACCGGCGTAGAGGATCTCGCCGAGCTCGCGGTGGAAGTGCTCCGGGCCGGTCGAGCCCCCGATCCCGAGCAGCGCGTCCACGCGCGCCCGGGCACGGTTCACGGCCTCGACGACCACGTCGTCGTCGTGGGCCGGGAGCGCCTCCCCGAGCCGGGTGGCCAGGTGACCGGGCACCGAGTAGGGGAGCGTGAACCACCCGTCCACGCTCGCGCTGAGCAGCGAGTTGGCGCCGAGCCGGTTGGCGCCGTGGTACGCCCAGCCGCACTCGCCGCCCACGAACAGGCCGGGGATCGACGTCTGCAGGTCGTAGTCGGACCACAGGCCGCCCATCGTGAAGTGGCAGGTGGGGGCGATACGCATGGGGACGGTGTACGGGTCCTCTCCGGTGGCGTGGGCGTACATCTCGAAGAGGTTGCCGTAGCGGGCGGTGATCTTCTCGCGGCCGTCGCGGGCCAGGGCGTCCCGGAAGTCCAGGTAGACCGAGTTGCGGCGCGGACCGACGCCGCGGCCGGCCCGGATCTCCGCGGTGATGGCGCGCGAGGCGACGTCGCGGGGGACGAGGTTGCCGAACGCCGGGTAGCGGCGTTCGAGAAAGAAGTCCCGCTCGGTGTCCGGGATGTCACCCGGGGCGCGGTCGTCGCCGTCGCGCGCCGGCACCCAGATCCGACCGTCGTTGCGCAGCGACTCGCTCATGAGGATCGTCTTGGCCTGCCACTGCGAGTCCTTGGGCAGGGCCGTGGGGTGGAACTGCACGAACGACGGCGAGGCGAGCAGCGCGCCCCGCTGGTGGGCTCGCCACACGGCGGAGGCGTTGGAGTTGACCGCCAGCGTGGAGTCGTGGAAGACGTTGCCGTAACCGCCCGTGGCCAACACGACTGCGTGTGCGGTCTCGGCGCGGATGTGGCCGGTGACGAGGTCCCGGACCACCACACCGTGGCAGCCGGTGTCGTCGACGACGAGGTCGAGCACCTCGTGCCGCGTGTGCAGCCGCACGGTGCCCTCCCGGATCTGGCGCTGGAGAGCCTGGGCGCCGGCGATCTGCAGTTGCTGGCCGGTCTGGCCCCGCGAGTAGTAGGTGCGCGAGACCTGGACGCCGCCGAACGAGCGGGTGGCCAGGACGCCGCCGTACTCGCGGGCGAACGGCGTGCCGATCGCCGAGAAGTGGTCGATGACGCGGACCGACTCCTCGCCGAGCCGGAACGCCTCGGCCTCGCGGCCGCGGAAGTCGCCGCCCTTGATCGTGTCCGCGACGAAGCGGCGCAGGGAGTCGCCGTCCACGCGCCGGGCGCGGGCGGCGTTGATCCCGCCCTGGGCGGCCACGGAGTGCGCCCGGCGGGGTGCGTCGTGGTAGGTGAAGGCGGTGACGCGGTAGCCGAGCTCGCCGAGGGCGGCCGCCGCACCCGCTCCGGCCAGACCCGTGCCCACCACCACGACGTGGAAGCGGCGGCGGTTGCCGGGGGAGACGAGGCCGTAGGAGTCGCGCCGGCGCATCCAGGCGGTGGCGGGGTCGCCGTCCGGGGCGCCGGAGGACAGGACCTCGCCCACGGCGGCGCCGGGGACGCCGGTCGGGGGAGCCTCGAACGCGACCGGGCCCCCGCTCACGCCAGCCACCCGAGCTGGACGGCGAGGGGGATCGTCGCATTGCCCACGAGCACCGCGACCGCCGCGACACCGGCCACGACGGTCGCCGCGGCCCGGCCCTTGGCGCCGGTCACGCCCAGGTCGCCGGCGGCGGTGCGGACGCCGTGCGCGATGTGAACGGCCAACAGCAGCATCGTCACCCCGTAGAACGCGGCGACCCACGGCCGCGAGAAGCTCGCCACGAGGTTGTCGTACGCCGACCCCGGCACGAACCCCTCCACCGCGACCGGCGCGGTCCCGGTTGTCATGTCCAGGACGTGGAACACCACGAAGATCAACATGATCACACCGGTGAGCATCATCGACCGGGCGCCGAACGACGACGAGGTGAATCCCGTGCGCCGGCGGTGCGGCCCCGCCGCGACCCGCGAGCGACGGACCAGCACGATCGAGCCCGCGACGTGCGCGAGCAGGCTCGCGACGAGGATCACACGCAGGAACCACAGCACGCCCTCGGCCGGGACGAGCGGCTGGAGGAGGGTCCGGAGCCAGTGGGCGTAGCCGTCGAAGTACGCCTGGCCGTCGTAGACCTTGAGATTGCCGATCATGTGCACCACGACGAACGCGGTGAAGATCAGGCCGGTGACGGCCATGACGGCTTTGATCACCCAGGTGGGCGGTGTGGGGGCGCGTCGGGGACGGGGCGCCCCCCGGTCTGCGGGGGCCGCCGCGGCGGCGAGCTCGGTCACTCGCGGACACCTCCTGTAGGTAACGGCCGCCAGTGTAGGTCGGGGACGGACGGCCGGGGACCGCAAAGCCGATCGGGGGAGTTCGGCCATACTGGGCCCCGTGGACTTCACCTGGATCATCGTGACCGTCGCCGTCCTCGTGCTGCTCGCCGTCATCGCGCTGGTGGTGGGCCTGCAGCTGCGCAAGAGGCGGCAGATCTCCCTGACCAAGGCGGACGAGCGCAAGGAGCTCACCCGCGAGGAGCGGTCGGGCAACTACCAGGCCGGCACCGGGTTCTCCTTCACCCAGGCCGGCGGGGCCGCCACCGCCGCGCCGCCGAAGGAACCGCTCCCGCGGGAGCCGGTGGCCCCCGAGCCGGCGCCCGAGGCCACCGCGGCCCCGGAGCCCCCCGCGGCCCCGGCCGCCCCCGAGACGGCCGAGACGGTTGCCCCCGAGGCCCCCTCCGTCACCCCGGACACCGCCCCGGGGCCGAGCGACGACACCACCGTCGTCGAGCCAGCCGAGGCCGAGCCGGTCGTCGTGCCGCCCGAGGTGCCGGACGAGGAGGTGCCCGCGCCGTCGGCCGACGAGATCACCGGGGTGCCCGACGTGGTGGCGCCGGTCGAGCGCATCGACCCGGCGACCGGCCGCCTCGAGCGGCTCCGCGGCCGGCTCGCCCGCTCCCAGAGCTCGGTGGGCCAGGGCCTGCTCGGACTGCTCGGCGCCGGCGACCTAGACGAAGACGCGTGGGAGGAGATCGAGGACACGCTCATCCTGGCCGACCTCGGCGCGCCCATGACCCAGCGCGTCGTGGACCGCCTGCGCGAGGACATCGCCACCAAGCAGGTCCGCACCGAGGCGCAGGTGCGGGACCTGCTCCGGCAGGCGCTCATCGACAATCTGCACCCCGAATACGACCGCTCGCTGCGGGCCCTGCCGCACGAGGGCACCCCCGCCGTCCTGCTCGTCGTGGGCGTCAACGGCACCGGCAAGACCACCACCACCGGCAAGCTCGCCCGCGTGCTCGTCGCCGAGGGGCGCGACATCCTGCTCGGCGCGGCCGACACCTTCCGCGCAGCGGCCGCCGACCAGCTCCAGACCTGGGCCGAGCGCGTGGGCGCCGAGGTCGTGCGCGGCAAGGAGGGCGCCGATCCCGCGTCGGTGGCGTTCGACGCCGTCGCGCGCGGCGTGGAGACCGGGGTGGACGCGGTACTCGTCGACACCGCCGGCCGCCTGCACACCAAGGCCGGCCTCATGGACGAGCTCGGCAAGGTCAAGCGCGTGGTGGAGAAGAAGACGGCGGTCGACGAGGTCCTGCTCGTCATCGACGCCACCACCGGCCAGAACGGTCTCATGCAGGCGCGCGTGTTCAAGGACGTCGTGGACATCACCGGCGTGGTGCTCACCAAGCTCGACGGCACCGCCAAGGGCGGCATCGTGTTCCAGGTGCAGCACGAGCTCGGTGTCCCGGTGAAGCTCGTCGGCCTGGGCGAGGGGGCGGACGATCTCGCGCCGTTCACCCCGGAGGCCTTTGTCGACGCGCTGCTGGGGAAGTAATCGGGGCCCCGGCCCACCTCGACGCCCGTCACCTGATCGTCACAGGCCGGGCCGGCGCGTAACCGGTACGAAACACTCCTCGACATCCGTCGCAACACGGCGGCGGAATTCTCAGGTCCCACAGGGGGACGATCGGCGTTCCCCTCGGAGACCGAGGAGGCCCACCGGTGACAGGTGAGAGTGTCGTGTGGCTCGCCCAGGAGGCGACGCCGGAGATCGATGCGGGGGACACGGCCTGGATGCTCATGTCGGCATCGCTGGTCCTGCTCATGACGCCCGCGCTGGCGCTGTTCTACGGCGGGATGGCCCGCCAGAAGTCCGTGCTCAACATGATGATGATGTCCTTCGGCGCCATGGGCGTCGTGGGCGTGGTCTACCTGCTGTGGGGCTGGTCGATGTCCTACGGCTCCCAGGACGTCCTGGGGCTGTTCGCCAACCCCTTCGAGATGTTCGGGCTCTCCGGGGTGATCGGCGACGCCACCGAGTGGGTGGCCTCCGGATCCGGGGCGTACCCGCAGGTGGTCGATGTGGCATTCCAGGTGACGTTCGCGATCATCACGGTCGCGCTCATCTCGGGCGCCATCGCCGAGCGCGTGAGGTTCGGGACGTGGCTGACGTTCGTCGCCGTGTGGGTGACGCTCGCGTACTTCCCGCTCGCCCACATGGTGTGGGGTGGCGGCCTGCTCTCGCACGCCGAGAACGGCCTGGCGGCGATGATCTTCGGCACCGTCGATGACGGCGAGGGGGGCCTGGCGGCCGCGGTCGCCCCGATCGACTTCGCCGGCGGCACGGTCGTCCACATCAACGCCGGTGTCGCTGCGTTGGTCCTGGTCCTGCTCGTGGGCAAGCGACTCGACTTCGGTCGCGTCCCGATGCGGCCGCACAGTCTGCCGCTGGTCATGCTCGGTGCCGCCCTGCTGTGGTTCGGCTGGTTCGGCTTCAACGCCGGCTCGGCGTTCGGCGCCAACGGCGCAGCCGGTCTGGCCTGGGTCAACACCACCGCCGCCACCGCCGCGGCCATGCTCGGCTGGCTGCTCACGGAGCGGATCCGCGACGGTCACGCCACCAGCCTCGGCGCCGCCTCCGGCGTGGTCGCCGGCCTGGTCGCCATCACACCGGCCGCCGGCTCGGTCCACCCGCTCGGCGCGATCGCCCTCGGCGCGATCGCCGGTGCACTCGCCGCCCTGGCCGTGGGTCTCAAGCACCGGTTCGGCTACGACGACGCCCTCGACGTGGTGGGCGTGCACCTCGTGGCCGGGCTCTGGGGAACCGTCGCCATCGGACTCTTCGCCACCGGCACCTTCGACACCGCCCCCGGCGTGTTCTACTCGGGCGAGGGCTGGAAGCTCCTCGTGGTGCAGATCGTCATCGCCCTCGCCGCCCTGCTCTTCACCGCCGTCATGACCGCGATCGCCTGGGCTGTGTGCGCGCCCCTCGGCTGGCGCGTGGCGGAGGCGGACGAGCAGGCCGGTATCGACGGCGCCGAGCACGCCGAGACCGCGTACGAGGCCTCGACCAGCGCGCTCATCCGCTGAGCCGGCCACCGACGATCCCCAAGGAAGGACGCACCCGTCATGAAGCTCATCACCGCGATCATCAAGCCGTTCACGCTCGATGACGTCAAGGCCGCCCTCGAACAGGCCGGCATCCACGGACTCACCATCAGTGAGGTCCAGGGGTACGGCCGCCAGAAGGGCCACACCGAGGTCTACCGTGGCGCGGAGTACGCCGTGGACTTCGTCCCCAAGATCCGCGTCGAGGTGGTGGTGGACGACGCCTCCGCCGCCAGCGTCGTCCGGCTCGTCGTGGAGGCCGCCCGGACCGGGAAGATCGGCGACGGCAAGGTCTGGGTGACCCCCGTCGAGTCCGTCGTCCGGGTCCGGACGGGGGAGGAGGGCGAGGCAGCCGTCTGAGCAGGTGTAGAGGGGGACGCCACCCCGGGGCCGGAACGGCCCCGGGGTGGCGTCGTTCACAGACCCGAAACACGCCCGTCCCGTCGGGGTGACACGCGGCGCGCAGGGTGGGAACCGACACCGCCGGGCAGGGCCCGGCGACGCACCAGGGGAGGGGAACGCAATGACGACGACGGCGGACGGTGCACCACGGACGACGCTGACGCGGGGGCGGGCGGACCTCCTCGCCGTTCCCGCGGACCGGCTGCCGGCGGCCGGGCTGCGCGAGGCGCTGTGCGAGCTCTACGAGATCGAGCTGACGTGCCTGGCCGAGGAGGCGGGGATCAGCTCACGGTCCGGCTTCGCGCTGGTCGCGTTCGGGGGACTGGGCCGCCGCGAGGTCCTGCCCCACTCGGACCTCGACCTGGTCCTGGTCCACGAGCGGCGGCCGAGCCGCGACGTCCGTGAGGTGGCGGACGCCCTGTGGTACCCGCTGTGGGATGCGGGGCAGGGGCTCGACCACAGCGTCCGCACGGTGGACCAGTGCCTGGCGGCGGCGGCCGGGGACGTGTCCGTCGCGTTGAGCCTGCTCGACGCGCGGGTGATCGCCGGCGATCGTGACCTCGGGGCGCGGGTCGTGGACGGGGCCCGGCGGCAGTGGCGACACCAGATCGCGGCCCGGTTCGACGAACTCGTGGCGGCGACCGCGGCCCGTCGCGCCCGCGCCGGGGTGATCGCCCACCGTACGGAGCCGGACCTCAAGAACGGAGCGGGCGGACTCCGGGACGTCCAGCTCGTCGCCGCGTTGGCGGCGGCTCACCTCACCGACGCCTCCGCTGCGGTGTCCGGGACGGACGTGGCCGCTGCGCACCGGCTGGTCCTGGACGCCCGGACCGAGCTCCACCGGTGCTCGGGGCGCCCGCGCGAGGTCATGCACGCCGAGTACGGCGACGAGGTGGCCGGGGCACTGGGACTGGGCGACCGCTTCGACCTCGCCCGGGCCGTGAGCGACGCCTCCCGCACCCTCGCCTTTGCCGCCGACCAGGCCATCCGCGCTGCGTGCGCCGCCCTGTCCTCGCGGGGGCCCGGCGGTCTGTTCCGGCGCCCGCCGGCGCGCCGCCCGCTCGACGACGGGGTCGTCGACCACGCCGGTGAGGTGGCGCTGGCCCGGGGTGCGCGGGTGGACAGCGACCCGTGGCTTCCCCTGCGGGTGGCCGCGGCGGCCGCCCGGCACGGCCTGCCCGTGGCCGCCTCGACCCTCGGGGTGCTCGTCGAACGCTCCCCGGCGCCCGAGGGTCGCTGGCCGGCCGGGGCGTTGGCGGACCTGCTCGTACTCCTGGGTTCCGGTCCCGCCCAGGTGCCCGTGATCGAGGCGATGGACCGCAGTGGCCTGTGGGCGCGGATGCTGCCCGAGTGGGCGGCCGTGCGGGATCTGCCCGCCCGCGACCGCACCCACGTCTACACGGTGGACCGGCACCTCGTGCAGACCGCTGTGGAGGCCTCGCGGCTCACCACCACGGTGGCGCGGGCGGACCTCCTCCTGCTCGCCGCCCTGACCCACGACCTGGGCAAGGGTCGGGCCCGCGACCACAGCGAGGTCGGTGCGGAGCTGGCCCGGGGACTCGGCGAGCGACTAGGGCTCGTCGCCCGCGACGTGGACACCCTGGTCCGCGTGGTCCGACACCATCTGCTGCTGGCCGCGACCGCCGCGCGGCGGGACCCGTCCGACCCCGCCACCGCGGGCGAGGTGCTCGCCGCGCTCGGGGGCGACGCCACCGCGCTGGACGTGCTCGCCGCGCTCACCCGGGCGGACTCCCTGGCCACCGGGCCGGGCGTGTGGACGCCCGGGCGGGCGCAGGCGCACGCGGCGCTGGTCATGTCGTGCCGCGCACGGACGGCCGCCCCGGAGGAGCCCGTCGCGCCGACCGTGGACGCGGCCCGCCCGCCCGGCGCGCCCGACGTCGTCGTCACCCCCGGGGCCACCGTCGTGGGCGGCACGCACGAACTGACGTTGGTGGTCCCCGGGGGCGGGCGCGCGCTCGCCGTCACCGCGGAGGTCCTCGCCGCCCATGGCCTCGAGGTGGTCGACGCCGAGGTGGACCTGCGGCCCCCGGGCGGGGTGCGGGCCCGGGTGCTCGTCTCGACCCGCTTCGGCGATCCGGTGGACCCGCGGATCCTGCGTCAGGACCTGCGCCGGGCCATCGACGGCGGCCTCCCCGGCCCGCTCCGTACGGCACTGGACCGCCGCATGGCCGCCGCTCCCGGTTACGCGCAGGCTCCCCCGTCGGTCCTGGTCTCGCCCCGCTCCGACGCCGACGGCCTGCTGTTCGAGGTGCGGACCGAGGACCGCCCCGGCCTGCTCGGCGCGGTCGTCGCGGCCGTCACCGCGGCGGGGGCGCGCGTGGACTGGGTGGTGGTGCGGACGCGCGGCGCGGCGGTCGAGGACGTCTTCGCCCTCTCGGGCCCGGGAGCGACCCTCGGACTGGCCCGGCTGGTGGAGGCGCTGCTGCCGGCGGGCGAGCCAGCGACGCCGACCTGAGCCCGGGCCGATACCCTGTGGGGAGCCGTCACCGACGACGACACGGGGCCCGCGCGCCCCGGCCCGCGAACCAGGGAGTGAGTCAACCGTGTTCGATTCCTTGTCCGATCGCCTCACAGGTGCGCTCAAGGACCTGCGCGGCAAGGGGCGGCTCACCGATGCCGACATCGACGCCACCGCCCGCGAGATCCGCCTCGCGCTGCTCGAGGCCGACGTCGCCCTCCCGGTCGTCCGCACCTTCATCTCCCGGGTCAAGGAGCGGGCCAAGGGCGCGGAGGTGTCCGAGGCGCTCAACCCGGCCCAGCAGGTCGTCAAGATCGTCGACGCCGAGCTCACCGCGATCCTCGGCGGCGAGGCCCGCCGCGTCGAGTTCGCCAAGCAGCCGCCGACGGTCATCATGCTCGCAGGCCTGCAGGGAGCCGGTAAGACCACCCTCGCCGGCAAGCTCGCCTACTACCTCGTGGGCCAGGGGCACACCCCGCTGCTCGTGGCGTGCGACCTCCAGCGCCCGGGTGCCGTGGACCAGCTGCGGATCGTCGGCGAGCGGGCCGGCGTCCAGGTGTTCGCGCCGCACCCCGGGACGTCCGTGGGCGGCGACGGCGAGGTGATAGGCGTCCAGGCGCCGGTGGACGTCGCGCAGCGCGGTCTGGCCCACGCCCGCGCCAAGATGCACGACGTGGTGATCGTGGACACCGCCGGCCGCCTCGGCATCGACGAGGAGCTGATGGCGCAGGCCCGCGGCATCCGCGACGCCGTCCAGCCACACGAGACCTTCTTCGTCCTCGACGCCATGATCGGCCAGGACGCCGTGGTGACCGCCGAGGCGTTCCGCGAGGGCGTCGGCTTCACCGGTGTCGTGCTCACCAAGCTCGACGGCGACGCGCGCGGCGGCGCCGCGCTGAGCGTCCGCGAGCTCACCGGCACGCCGATCATGTTCGCCTCCAACGGCGAGAAGCTCGAGGACTTCGACGTCTTCCACCCCGACCGGATGGCCAACCGCATCCTCGGCATGGGCGACGTGCTCTCGCTCATCGAGCAGGCCGAGCAGGTCTTCGATGCCCGAGAGGCGGAGAAGACCGCCGCCAAGATCGGCTCCGGCGAGCTGACGCTCGAGGACTTCCTCGACCAGATGCTGATGATCCGCAAGATGGGCCCGATCGGGAACCTCCTCGGCATGCTGCCCGGCGGCAGGGAGATGAAGGCCCAGATCGGGGACATCGACGAGAAGTACCTCGACCGCATCCAGGCGATCATTCGCGGCATGACCCCGGAGGAGCGGGCCGACCCCAAGATCATCAACGGCTCCCGCCGCCAGCGCATCGCCAAGGGCTCCGGCGTCACGGTGACCGACGTCAACCAGCTCGTCGATCGGTTCTTCGAGGCCCGCAAGATGATGAGCCGCATGGCCGGGCAGATGGGCATGCCCGGCGGCAACCGCAAGAACCAGCGCAAGGGCAGGGGCAAGGGCAAGAAGGGCAAGGGCCGCGGCCGCGGACCGACTCCGCCCAAGCAGCGCGGCGTGATGCCCGGCGGCATGCCGGGGATGCCGCCCGGGATGCCCGGGATGGGCGGACCCGGCGGGATGCCGGACCTGTCGCAGATGCCGCCCGGCCTGGACCAGCTCCCGCCCGGGCTCGAGGGGATCGACCTCGGCGATCTGAGGTTCCCCGAGCGCTGAGCGGCGAGGGCCCGGATTGGGCCGGCGCCACTCCCTGCGTTTAGACTGGCCCGCTGGACGCCGTCACCGGTGGGCCTCGTCGTGGTCACCCACGCCTCGGGCCCGTGCCGCACGGCGGTCACCCGGAAGGCGAAACCGGGCCCCGCGACCGGCGGGCGCCGCTGAATCGCCACGTGACCTGCAACAGGAAGAGAGACGCCCCATGGCCGTCAAGATCAAGCTCACGCGCCTCGGCAAGATCCGCAACCCGCAGTACCGCGTGATCGTGGCCGACGCCCGCACCCGTCGCGATGGTCGCTCCATCGAGACCATCGGCCTCTACCGGCCGAAGGAGGAGCCGAGCTTCATCCAGATCGACTCCGAGCGCGCCCAGTACTGGCTCGGCGTGGGCGCCCAGCCCACCGAGGCCGTGGAGCAGCTGCTCAAGATCACCGGCGACTGGCAGAAGTTCAAGGGCATCGAGGGCGCCGAGGGCACCCTCAAGACCGCCGAGGTCAAGCCCACCAAGCTCGAGCTGTTCAACAAGGCCCTCGAGGAGGCCCAGGGCGAGCCGTCCGCCGAGGCCATCACCGCCAAGCGAAAGGCCGACAAGGAGAAGAAGGCCGCCGAGGCCGAGGCCGCGAAGAAGGCCGAGGAGGAGGCCGCCGCGGCCGAGGGCGAGTCCGCCGAGGCCGAGGCCGACGCCGAGTCCGCCGAGGCCTGAGACCGATGAACGACATGGTCGTCGACGCCGTCGACCACCTCGTCCGCGGCATCGTGTCGGACCCCGACGCGGTGTCCGTGCGGGCCGGCGGTGGTCGACGGGGCACCGTGATCCGCGTGTCCGTCGCGCCGGTCGACCTCGGCCGTGTCATCGGTCGGGGCGGGCGCACCGCCTCCGCCATCCGGACGATCGTGAGCGCCGTCGCCGGTCCGGGCGTCCGGGTCGACGTGGTCGACACCGACCGCTGACCCGCGCCCGCCGGGTCGAGAGGAAGCGCAGCCATGGAGCTCGTCGTGGGACGCGTCGTCAAGTCGCACGGTGTCCGCGGCGAGCTCTTGGTGGAGGTGCGCACCGACTCGCCCGAGGAGCGCTTCGCCCCCGGCGCGCGCCTGACGGGCCGCGTCGGCCGGGGCCGGACAGCCACCGACCGCGAGGTCACCGTGGACGCCGCCCGGAACCATTCCGGGCGGCTCCTCGTGCGTCTGGGGGGCGTCACCGACCGCGACGCGGCCGACGCCCTGCGTGGGATGCTCCTGCTCGTGGACTCGGCGGACCTGCCCGAGCCCGCCGACCCCGACGAGTTCCACGACCACCAGCTCGTGGGGCTGCGCGCCCTCGACACCGCCGGCGACGAGCTCGGTGAGGTGACCGAGGTGGTCCACACCCCGGCCGGCGAGCTCCTGGGCCTGCGCCTGGCCGCCGGCGGGGAGGCGCTCGTCCCCTTTGTCACCGAGATGGTCCCCGACGTGGACCTGGCGGCGGGGACCTGCACGATCGACCCGCCGGAGGGACTGCTCGACCTGGGGACGCCGTGACGGGGGACCGGGGCGGGGGGGCGACGACGGCGAGGTCGCACCCGCCCGACGGCCCGCGGATGCGCCTCGACGTGGTCACCGTCTTCCCCGACTACCTCGCCCCGCTCCGCCTCGCGCTGCCGGGCCGCGCTATCGACCGGGGCATCCTCGAGGTGGGGGTCCACGACCTGCGCGACTGGACCCGCGACGTCCACAAGTCCGTCGACGACACCCCCTTCGGCGGCGGCCCCGGCATGGTTATGCGCCCGACCGTGTGGGGCGAGGCGCTGGACGACCTCGTCCCGCCCGCCCCGACCGTCGCGGATGCCGACCGGTCCCACGATTCGGCAGACCGGCCGCTCCTCGTGGTCCCCACCCCCGCGGGGCGACCCTTCACCCAGGCGGACGCCCACCGCTACGCCGCGCGCCGGCACCTGATCTTCGCGTGCGGCCGCTACGAGGGGATCGACCAGCGGGTGGTCGCCGAGGCCGCCACGCGGATGGACGTCGAGGAGGTGAGCATCGGCGACTACGTGCTCGTCGGGGGCGAGGTTGCCGTACTCGTCATGGCCGAGGCCGTGGTCCGGCTCCTACCCGGCGTGCTGGGCAACCGCCGCAGCCACGAGGAGGACTCCTTCTCCGACGGCCTGCTCGAGGGGCCCAGCTACACCCGCCCCGAGGTGTGGCGCGACCGGCCCGTGCCCGAGGTCCTCACCAGCGGCAATCACGCCCGTATCGCCCGGTGGCGGCGGGACGAGTCGCTGCGCCGGACCGCCGAGCGGCGGCCGGACCTCCTCGACGGGGCGGAGCTGGACCTGCGCGACCTCGAGGTGCTTGCCGAGACCGGGTGGACCCCGGACGCTGGCGCCGGCCGATTTGGGTCGGGCGCGCCCGGGGTGGCACACTAGCGGGGTCGACCTCTCGGGCACCGTCGTGCCCGTACGCGGTCGCGCTGATCCGGGGCACGAACCGGTTGACCCGCCCGCGCGGGCGCCAGGGTCCTCTGTCCTCAATTTCCTCACAGCAAGGAACACTGATGAACACTCTCGACTTCCTCGACAAGAAGTCCCTCCGCGACGACATTCCGGAGTTCCGCGCCGGCGACACACTCGACGTGCACGTGAAGGTCATCGAGGGCTCCAAGGAGCGCATCCAGGTCTTCAAGGGCGTCGTGATCCGCCGCCAGGGCGGCGGCGTCCGCGAGACCTTCACCGTCCGCAAGGTTTCCTTTGGTGTGGGCGTGGAGCGGACCTTCCCGGTCCACTCGCCCAACATCGACAAGATCGAGGTGCTCACCCGCGGTGACGTCCGCCGTGCCAAGCTGTACTACCTGCGTGAGCTCCGCGGCAAGGCCGCGAAGATCAAGGAGAAGCGCTGAGCGCATAGGGCGGGTCCGCCTCCGTCGTCGGCCACGACGGGGGATGGACTACGCTCATCCGGGTGAGCAGCAGCGAGACCCCCGGAGACACCCCCCACGAGCCGGGGCCCCACGACGACGGGGCCCCGGCTCGCGGCGTGCGGCGGCAGGAACGCGGGAAGCGGCGCGCCGAGGAGCGTGCCGGGCGGCCGTGGTACATCGAGGTCCCCATCCTCATCGTGATCGCCCTGGTCCTGGTATTCGTGTTCCAGACCTTCGTCGGCCGGGTCTACCGCATCCCGTCGGAGTCGATGCAACCCACCCTGCACGGCTGCGCGGGCTGCACGGGCGACCGGATCTTCGTGGACAAGATCAGTTACCGGTTCGGCGAGCCCGAGCAGGGCGACGTCCTGGTGTTCACAGGCCCGGACTCGTGGAACCAGGGGTACCGCTCGATCCGCTCGGACAACCCGGTCCTGCACATGCTGCAGGACATCGGCGGGGTGATCGGGATCGTGCCGCCGGACCAGAACGACATGGTCAAGCGCGTCATCGCCGTGGGCGGCCAGACGGTGGGCGGCTGCTCGCCGGAGGGCGACCTCCTGGTGGACGGTCAGCCGCTCGATGAGCCCTACCTGCGGGAGGACCCGGCGGTCAGCCGTAACCCGCTCAACTGCGACTTCGGGCCGGTCACCGTCCCCGAGGGCAACGTCTGGGTGATGGGTGACAACCGCAGCAACTCCGCGGACTCGCGCTTCCACATGGGTGACGAGTACCAGGGCACCATCCCCGAGGAGAACATCATCGGCAAGGTGCAGGCCGTGATCCTCCCGCTCAGCCGCATCGGGGGCGTGTCCTCGCCGGACATCACGACGGGGTGAGCCCGCTGCGACCCCGCCGGGTGCGGGTGACCCGCCGCGACGGCCGGGTGGGTCTGGAGTCCGCCCTCGTCCGGCGCGGGCTCGGCCCCGTCGCCGGGGTCGACGAGGCCGGCCGCGGGTCCTGCGCCGGACCGCTCGTGGTGGCGGCCTGTGTCCTCGGTGACCGGCTCCACCCGGAGCTCGCCGAGCTGGATGACTCCAAGAAGTTGCCCGCCGCCGTCCGGGAGCGGCTGTGCGACGCCGTCCTGCGGCGCGCCGTGGCCACGGCGGTCGTGGTGATCGACCCGGCACGCATCGACGAGCGTGGCATCCACCGCTGCAACATCGAGGGGATGCGCCGCGCCGTGGCCGCGCTCGACCCGCGGCCCGGCTTCGTGCTCACCGACGGCTTCGCGGTGGACGGTCTGGGCTGCCAGTCCACCGCGGTGCCCGGCGGCGACGCGGCGATCGCATCCATTGCCGCCGCGAGTGTCCTCGCGAAGGTCACGCGGGATCGGATTATGGTGGACCTCGACTCCCGGTACCCCGGGTACGGCCTGGCCGCGCACAAGGGGTACGGAACCGCGGGTCACGCCAGGGCGATCGAGCAGCTCGGTCCCAGCGACATCCACCGCATGTCGTACGCCAACGTCCGTCGCGCCGCGCAGGCGCATTCGAGGAGCAGCACCCTATGAGCGCCGAGGATCTGGAGAACTACGAGACCGAGATGGAGCTCTCGCTGTACCGCGAGTACCGCGACATCGTCGGTCAGTTCACCTACGTCGTCGAGACGGAGCGGCGCTTCTACCTCGCCAACGCCGTCGAACTGATCCCGCGGTCGGCCGACGGCGAGGTGTACTTCGACGTCCGCATGTCCGACGCGTGGGTGTGGGACATGTACCGACCTGCGCGTTTCGTCAAGTACGTCCGCGTCCTCACGTTCAAGGACGTCAACATCGAGGAGCTGGACAAGCCCGAATTGCGCCTGCCCGAGTAGGCGCCACTCGCGTTCTCCACAACCTTCCCGCGCCTCCACAGGGCGCCCCCGGCCCGGCCCGCCACGCGCGGTCCGGGCCGATTCCGTGCGGCAGGGTGGGCCCCGGCGTCCCGGACGGGCCGGGGGCGAGGCGGGGGGAGACGAGATGGCGGGAGACGGGACGACGACGGCGTGGGACCGGCGCCGGGAGACCGGGCGGCTGGGGGAGGCGTACGCGGCGGAACTGCTCGGGGCGCGCGGCTGCGAGGTGCTCGACCGCAACTGGCACTGCCCGCGCGGGGAGCTCGACCTGGTGGTTCGGGACGGCGAGGGGCGTACGCGATTTGTCGAGGTGCGGACGCGGACCGGCAGCGGGTTCGGGACGCCCGCCGAGTCCGTCACCACCGAGAAGCTGCGGCGGGTGCGCATGCTCGCGCGGGAATGGCTGGCCGCCCACCCCGGCGGGTGGCGGCAGGTGTGCTTCGACGTGGTGTCCGTGGACCTGCGCGACCCGGACCGGCCCCGCCTCGAGGTGTTCGAGGACGTGATCTGACGTGGCGCTCGGGCGGACGTGGGCGGTGGCGCTCACCGGGATCACCGGGCGGCTCGTGGAGGTCGAGGCCGACGTGGGCCGCGGCCTTCCCGGCGTGAGCATCGTGGGGATGCCGGACTCGGCGGTCATGCAGTCCCGCGAGCGGATGCGCGCGGCGGCCGCCAACTCGGGCCTGGCGTGGCCCACGGGGAAGGTGGTGCTCTCGCTCTCGCCGGCATCGCTGCGCAAGTTCGGCGCAGGGTTCGATCTGGCCCTCGCCGCGGGCGCCCTCACCGCGTCCGGAGAGCTGCCCGCCGCGGGGTTCGAGGGCACCGTCCTGCTCGGCGAGCTGGCCCTGGACGGGCGGGTTCGGCCGGTGGCCGGGGTGCTCCCGGCGATCCTGGCCGCCCGCGAGGCCGGCCTTGCGCGGGCGATCGTCCCGGTCGAGAACCTCGCGGAGGCGCGGTTGGTCGCCGGGATCGACACGGCCGGCGTCGGGTCGCTGCGGATGCTCGCGGACTGGAGCCGCGGCCTGGGCGACCTGGTGGCGCACGCCCCGCCCGCGGGTGGTGGTGGCGACGACGACGCCCACGATCTCGCCGAGGTGCACGGTCAGGAGGACTGCCGCCGGTCCGTGGAGGTCGCGGCGGCCGGCGGCCACGCGCTCCTGTTGCGCGGCGCACCGGGCACGGGCAAGACGATGCTCGCTCGGCGCCTCCCCGGGCTCCTGCCGGATTTGGCCGCGAACGAGGCGCTCGAGGCCACGGCGATCCACTCGGTGTTCGGCCGGCTGCCCCCGGACGACCCGCTGCTGAGGCGACCCCCGTTCGTGGCGCCGCACCACACGGCGACCGCGGCCGCGCTCGTCGGCGGCGGGACCGGGACCGCGCGGCCCGGCGCCGCGACCCTGGCCCACCGGGGCGTGCTCTTCCTGGACGAGTGCGCGGAGTTCCCCGGCAGGGTGCTCGACGCGCTTCGCACCCCGCTGGAGGAGGGGGAGGTCCGCGTGGCGCGGCGCGACGGCGTGGCCGTCTTCCCGGCCCGCTTCCAGTTGGTGCTCGCGGCCAACGACTGCCCGTGCGGGAGTCCGCGTCCCGCGGACTGTGACTGCAGCCCCGACGAGCGGCGTCGTTACGGCAGGTCGCTCACCGGGCCGCTGCGCGACCGCGTGGACATCTCCGCCCGAACCCTCCCTATCGGCCCGAGCCTGCTCGCGGTCGGGGAGGCGGAGGACTCCGCGACGGTCCGGGCCCGGGTCGCCTCCGCCAGGGAGGCGGCCGCCGCCCGGTGGGCCGGCTGCGCGGAGGCCTCGGGCGCGCGGACCAACGCGTCGGTGCCGGGGCGGGTGCTCCGGACCGGGTTCCGGCTCGACCGGGGCGCGCTGCGCCCCCTGGACCGGGCGCTCGCGGCCGGGGTGCTCTCCCCGCGGGGCGTGGACCGTTGCCTGCGCCTGGCCTGGACTATCGCCGACCTCGCCGGGGAGCCCGCCCCGACCGGGGACCACGTGGCCGAGGCCCTGGTGCTGCGGGGGGAGGACTGATGACGACGCACGAGGCGGACACGCCGGTGTCGCCCGAGGTGCGGGCGGCGTACGCGTACCTGGGCGCGGTGACCGAACGGTCGACGGCGCAGGTGTGGGACCTGGTGGACGCGGTCGGCCCGCTCGAGGCCGCCGCGCGGATCCGGTCGGGTCGAGTTGACGACGAGGTGGCCGGGCAGACGGCGGCGCGCCGCCATCGGGTGGACCCACGAGAGCTCGCCGAACGCGCCGCCGAGGTGGGCGCACGGCTGCTGGTCCCGGGCGATCCAGGCTGGCCCGCGGTCGCGCTCGAACCGCTCGACCGCCCTCGCCGGCTGCGCAGAGGCGGGACGGGGGGCGTCGAGACGGCGCTGCGGCCTTTCGGGTTGTGGTGGCGCGGGCCCGCGCACCCGGCGGACGTGCTCGAGCGGTCCGTGGCCGTCGTGGGGACGCGGGCACCTACGGCCTACGGCCGCGCGGTCACCGCGGACCTGTCGGCCGGAGTGGCCGTCGAGGGCTTCACGGTGATCTCCGGCGGGGCGTTCGGGATCGACGCGGCCGCCCACCGCGCCGTCCTCGGGGCTGGCGGCACCACGGTGGCGATCCTCGCCGGCGGCGTGGACCGCCTCTACCCCCGGGGCAACGAGGCCCTGCTCGGCGCGGTGGCCGAGACGGGCGCGGTGGTCTCCGACCAGCCGCCGGGGACCGGCGTGACCCGCTACCGGTTCCTCGACCGTAACCGGCTCATCGCGGCCCTGACCCCGGCCACGCTCGTCGTCGAGGCGGCCGCCCGTAGCGGAGCGCTGAGCACCGCCACGTGGGCACGCGTGCTCGGGCGCCCGGTGGGGGTGGTCCCCGGGCCGATCACCTCGGTCTCCTCCGTGGGGACACACCTGCTCGCGCGGGAGCGGGATGCGACGCTGGTCACCCGGACCGCCGACCTTGTGGAACTCGCGGGGTCGATGGGGGAGACGGCGGTCCCGCCGTCCGGCGGGGCGACGTCGTGGGACGGGCTCGATGACACCACGCGGCGAGTCCTCGAGGCGCTGCCGACCACCGGTGGTGCCGCACCGGCCGAAGTGGCGGCGTCGGCGGGGATCGCACCGGGTATCACCCGGGCTGTCCTCGGGCGCCTACTCGGCGCGGGCGTCGTCTCCCGGGGTCCGCAGGGGTGGCGACGCACGGGCGACGGGGGTCAGCAGCTCACGCTGCCCGCTACCTGAGCCCGGACGAGGCTTGCAGCTGTGCGTGGCAGAAGTGACAATCGGTACTCATGGGATCTGGGCGGGTGGGGTCGGACGGCGGCGCGGCCGCGCGCCTGCCGGACGCGCTCGAGGCGGTGCTCGACGCCTATGCGGCCGAGCTCGACACGGGCCGGTCGCGGTCGCCGGCAACGGTCCGCGCCTACCGGTCTGACGCGCACGCCCTGCTCGCGCACCTGCGCCGCGACGGGCACGGCCCGGACACCGTCGGGGATCTTGCGGCGACGCTCACCCTCCCGGCGCTGCGTGGGTGGCTCGCCGCCCAGGTGGGCGAAGGAGCGGCCCGCTCGTCGATCGCCCGCCGCGTGGCGGCCGCCCGCTCGTTCGGCTCCTGGGCCACGCGCGCCGGCATCCTGCCCGCCGACGTCGCGGCCCGGCTCGAGGCCCCCCGCCCCCGGCGGCACCTTCCGGAGGTGCTCGACGCCGACCAGGCCGCCGAGGCGCTGCGGACCACAGAGCTCGGCGCGGCCGAGGGGGAACCGCTCGCGCTGCGAGACCGGCTCGTCGTGGAACTGCTCTACTCGTGCGGGATCCGCGTGGCGGAGCTGTGCGGACTGGACGTAGACGACGTCGATGCCGAACGACGCGTCCTACGGGTCCTCGGCAAGGGCGACCGTGAACGCTCCGTGCCTTACGGGGGCTCCGCCGAGCGGGCCCTGCGGTCCTGGCTCGACGCCGGACGGCCGGCGCTGGCGACCGCGGCGTCCGGGTCCGCGCTGCTGCTCGGCGCCCGCGGCGGCAGGCTGAACCCCAGGGCCGCGCGCCGGATCGTCAACGACGTCACCTCCGCCACACCCGGCGCCCCCACCGTCTCGCCGCACGCGCTGCGGCACAGCGCCGCCACACACCTGCTCGAAGGCGGCGCGGACCTGCGGCACGTCCAGGAACTCCTGGGTCACTCGACCCCGGCCACCACGCAGATCTACACCCACGTCTCCGCGGAACGGCTGCGCGCCGCTTACCGCGGAGCTCACCCCCGGGCGTGACCGGGCCGCCACACAGCGCGGACGGGCCCCGCCTCGGCGGTCGGATGAGGGTCAGTGCCCGCCGTCGCCCGGACGCAGCGGCTTGAGCCGTACCGGACGCTCGGCCCCCGACAGCAGGGAGAGGGGATCGAGGTACTCGTCGTCGTCGCCCGCCGGCCCACCCGTCGCCAGCCGGGCGCCCCAGTGCAGACACGCCTCGACCGGGCACCCCGGGTGTCCCGGCAGCACACGGCCCACCACCTGGCCCGACCCCACCTCCTGCCCGACGCGTACCGCCGCCCGGACAGGTTCGTAGGTGGTCCGCAGGCCGTCGCCGTGGTCGATCGTCAGGACCGGACGACCCGCGACGGGGCCGGCGAAGGAGACGGTCCCCGGGGCCGGCGCCCGCACCGACCCGAACGCGTCCGCCGCCAGGTCGACGCCCCGGTGGCCGGGGAGCCACCGCTGCGCGGGCGGGTCGAACGGCGTCAACGGCACCGCCGGGCCCGGGACGGGGAGCCGGAGGTCGCGCCGCGGGGGATCCGCCGCGAGAGCCGGGGCGGCCGCGATGCACGCCAGCGCCGTCACCGCCCCGGCCGCTGCGAGGCCCGGGCGGCGGGTCGGGCGGTGTGGGACGGACCTGCCTGTCATGGGATCAGTAGACCCGCCCGGACCCGCCGGGAGGCCGCCGCGCGCGCCCGCTGTGGACGAGACGGACGAGCATCCACAGGCGGAGCCCTCGGACGTCTTGGTAGCAGGGGCCGGGGGAGGATATGCTCTCCGATGCGGTCGACTCACCGTCGATCGACTTCGCGTGTCCTGCGGCACCCGGTCACCGGGAGCCGTATCCGGGCCCCGGGACTCCACGAGCCCCGGCCCCCGGACGCCGGACCAGTAGGTGCCCCCGCCCGTCGGGGGTGAGGCCCGGCGCGGACACCAGGGCCCGAGGCCGACCGGCCGAACGGCATAACCCGGTACACAGAAAGCGAGGACGAGGGCCTCGCGGTCCGGCTGCTTCCAAGCCGGACGAGCCCTCAACACATCATGGCCGTCATCTCCATGAAGCAGCTGCTCGATGCGGGATCGCACTTCGGGCACCAGACGCGTCGGTGGAACCCCAAGATGAAGCGCTTCATCTTCACCGACCGCAACGGCATCTACATCATCGACCTGCAGCAGACGCTCACGTACATCGACCAGGCGTACGAGTTCGTCAAGGAGACCGTCGCCCACGGCGGAACCGTGCTCTTCGTCGGCACCAAGAAGCAGGCCCAGGAGGCCATCGCCGAGGAGGCCGACAAGGTCGGGATGCCGTACGTCAACCAGCGCTGGCTGGGTGGCATGCTCACCAACTTCCAGACCGTGCACCAGCGGCTGCTCCGACTCAAGGAGCTCGAGTCGATGGAGCAGTCGGGCGGGTTCGAGGGTCGTACCAAGAAGGAGATCCTCATGCTCACGCGCGAGAAGAACAAGCTCGAGCGCACGCTCGGTGGCATGCGTGACATGACCAAGGTCCCCTCCGTGGTGTGGGTCGTGGACACCAACAAGGAGCACATCGCCGTCGGCGAGGCCCGTAAGCTGGGCATCCCGGTCGTCGCGATCCTCGACACGAACTGCGACCCGGACGTCGTCGACTACCCCATCCCTGCGAACGACGACGCGATCCGCTCCGTCACCGTACTCACCAAGGTCATCGCCTCCGCCGTCGCCGAGGGCCTCAAGGCCCGCTCGCAGGCCGGCGAGGCCACCGGCGAGGAGGCCGAGCCGCTCGCCGAGTGGGAGACCGAGCAGCTCGACGCCGTGACCGCCGAGGCGCAGGCCGAGGCCCCGGCCGCGGAGACCCCCGCCGCAGAGGCCCCCGCCGCCGAGGCGTCCGCCGTGGAGGCCCCGGCCACCGAGGCCTGATCCGCACCACCAGCTCGAGCAGTGTCGGGCCCGGCCGCCCAGGTCCCCCGGGGACCCACCGGGAGGCCGGGCCCGACGCGTCGGCACCGACGTCCCCTACTGTGGAGACGACCGGCCCGCCGGCCCACCAGACACGACTCACGACACATCACGAACCCCTACAAGGAGGGTCGCCCCACCATGGCGAACTACACCGCTGCCGACGTCAAGCGTCTCCGCGAGCTCACCGGCTCCGGGATGATGGACTGCAAGAAGGCTCTCGAGGAGACCGACGGCGACTTCGACAAGGCCGTCGAGGTCCTGCGCATCAAGGGCGCCAAGGACGTGGGCAAGCGCGCCGAGCGCACCACCGCCGAGGGCCTCGTAGCGGTCAAGGACGGCGTGATGATCGAGCTCAACTCCGAGACCGACTTCGTGGCCAAGAGCGCCGAGTTCATCGCGCTGGCCGACAAGATCGTCGCCGTGGCCGCCGAGAAGGGCATCTCCGAGCTGTCCGAGCTCGAGGCCGCCGAGCTCGAGGGCACCACCGTCGCCGACGCCGTGGTGGCCTTCTCCGCCAAGTCGGGCGAGAAGCTCGTCCTGCGCCGCGTGGGCAAGCTCGACGGCAAGGTCGCCACCTACCTGCACAAGCGCTCCTCCGACCTGCCGCCCGCCGTCGGCGTCATGGTCGCCTACACCGGTGAGGGGGAGGCCGCCGAGACCGCCGCGCGGTCGGCCGCCATGCAGGTCGCCGCGCTCAAGGCGCAGTACGTGACCCGCGACGAGGTGCCCGCCGACATCGTGGCCAAGGAGCGCGAGATCGCCGAGGCCACCGCCCGGGAGGAGGGCAAGCCGGAGCAGGCACTGCCGAAGATCGTCGAGGGTCGTCTCAACGGCTTCTACAAGGACGTCGTCCTGCTCGACCAGCCGTCGGTCACCGACAGCAAGAAGACGGTGGGCAAGCTGCTCGAGGAGGCCGGCGCCACGGTCACCCGGTTCGAGCGCTTCGAGGTGGGCCAGGCCTGATCCGGCCGGGCCACACGCCCACACCACACCGCCGACGGCGGCACCCGGGACCCCTCCGGGTGCCGCCGTCGGCGTTCGCCCCGGTGCCGCGGGGCCACGGTGGCGGGCTTCGGCGTGGCGGCCGGGGGCGATAAGGCAGAATGAACAGGGCTCCCACGGTGGACCCCCGAGACCTCCACGACCGGAGTCGAGGTCTGCAGATGGACGAGACGGGCACGATCCGCCCGGGACGAGGAGACCGATGACGGACCAGCGCGACGGCTACCGGCGTGTGATGCTCAAGCTGGGCGGCGAGATGTTCGGTGGCGGCAGCGTAGGGATCGACCCCGACGTGGTGCAGTCCGTGGCCCGCCAGATCGCCGAGGTCTCCCGGACCGGCGCGCAGATCGCGATCGTCATCGGCGGCGGGAACTTCTTCCGCGGCGCCCAGCTCCAGCAGCGCGGCCTCGACCGAGCACGCAGCGACTACATGGGCATGCTCGGCACGGTGATGAACTGCCTTGCGCTGCAGGACTTCCTCGAGCAGGAGGGCGTCACCACCCGCGTCCAGACCGCCATCCACATGGGACAGGTCGCCGAGCCGTACATCCCGCTGCGTGCCGAACGGCACCTCGAGAAGGGCCGCGTCGTGATCTTCGGCGCCGGCATGGGCATGCCGTACTTCTCCACCGACACGACCGCCGCCCAGCGGGCGCTGGAGATCAAGGCGGACGTGCTGCTCATGGCCAAGGGCGTGGACGGCGTGTACTCCGACGACCCGCGCACCAACCCGGACGCCGAACTCTTCGCCGAGATAGGCCACCGCGAGTGCCTCGAGCGTGGACTCAAGGTGGCCGATACCACCGCATTCAGCCTGTGCATGGACAACCACATGCCCATCCTCGTGTTCAACCTGCTCACCGAGGGCAACATCGCACGCGCCGTCGCCGGCGAGCGCATCGGCACCCTCGTGAGCACCCCGGCCTGACACGGGACCGTCCAGCACACCCACGAGAGAACGAAGAGGGAGCGACATGATCGACGACACACTGCTCGAAGCCGAGGAGAAGATGGAGAAGGCGATCGAGCACGTCAGGGACGAGCTCGCCGGCATCCGCACCGGCCGCGCCAACCCCGGCATGTTCAACCGCGTGGTCTGCGAGTACTACGGGACCATGACGCCCATCACGCAGATGGCCACGATCACCGTGCCGGAGCCACGGATGCTCATCATCAAGCCGTACGAGATGTCGCAGATCGGTCCGATCGAGAACGCGATACGCAACTCCGACCTCGGCGTCAACCCCACCAACGACGGCCAGGTGCTGCGCGTCACCGTTCCGCAGCTCACCGAGGAGCGTCGCCGCGACCTCGTCAAGCAGGCCAAGAACAAGGCCGAGGAGGGGCGGATCTCGATCCGTGGCGTGCGTCGCAAGGCGATGGAGGAGCTCAAGCGCATCGACAAGGACGGCGAGGCCGGCGAGGACGAGGTCAACGCCGCCGAGAAGGAGCTCGACAAGATCACCCAGCGTTATGTGGCCGAGGTCGACGAGATCGTCAAGGGCAAGGAGGGCGAGCTGATGGAGGTCTGACCTCCGAGCAGCCCCGCCACACCGCCCGTCCCCACGTCAAGCGAAGGAGGCGCACGTAGTGGACACCGCCCCAGACGGACCCCCGGGCCCCACCGCCGCGGCCGCGAGCCCGCCGTCGCGTGCCGGCCGGGATCTCACCCGCGCCATCCCCGTGGGGATCGGCCTCGGCGTACTCGTCGTGGCGAGCATCGCGTTCAACCCGCGCTGGTGGTACCTCGTGGCCGCCGGCGCGGTCGCGATCGGGACCTGGGAGGTGTTCAAGCGGCTCCGCCAGGCGCGGTTCCGGCTGCCGCTCATCCCGCTTCTCGCGGGCGGCCAGGCGATCGTGTGGTCGTCGTTCTTCCTGGGCGGCCAGGGCGCCTTCGCGGCCTTCGCCGCCACGGCAGTGGTGTGCCTGGTCTGGCGGTTGTTCCTCGACGGACGGACCAAGGCCCCCCAGAACTATCTGCGCGACACCGCGGTCACACTTTTCATCCTGTGCTGGATCGCCGTCCCCGGCGCGGCCGGCGCGATGCTCTCCGACGGCGACTACGGCGCTCAGCGCGTCGTGGCGCTCATCCTGCTGGTCGTCTGTTCGGACGTGGGCGGCTACTTCTCCGGTGTCCTGTTCGGCAAGCACCCCATGGCCCCGGCGGTAAGCCCCAAGAAGTCGTGGGAGGGGTTCGCCGGGTCGTTCGTCTTCGCCATGATCGGCGGCGCGCTCGTCGTGGCCCTGCTCTTCGACGACCACTGGCTCAAGGGCGCCCTGCTGGGCGTGCTCACAGTGTTCACCGCCACCCTCGGCGACCTCGTGGAGTCCCAGGTCAAGCGCGACCTGGGCATCAAGGACATGGGCACCATGCTGCCCGGCCACGGCGGGTTCATGGACCGGCTCGACTCGGTGCTGCCCACCGCGGTCGTGTCGTGGATCGTGTTCAGCTACGTCGTCCCGACGTGACCGACCACCCGCCGGCGTTCCGCGCGGCCCTCAGCGGCCGGCGCGGCCCCGTGCGGCGGCGAGCTTGCGCGTCTTGTGTGCCCGCATCCGCAGCTGCAGGATCCGGAAGCCGGCGAACATCGCCATGATGAGCGCCCCGGCGATCGCCGAGAGCAGGATGAGCACGCCGAGCGGCATGGTGAAGCTCCACGGAAGGAAGTACACGTCGGCGGACTGGTTGTTCTGAAGGACGAACACCAGCAGCAGGATCGTCACCAGCGCACCCAGTACGAGCCCGATCCATGCGGAACCGAGCTTGCCGCCACCCGTGTCCGGGATGGTGTCGGAGCCGCGGCCGCGCCCGCCGATGCGGTCCTCGGGCGCCGCCGCGGGCGCGTCGGCGTGGGTCTCCTCCACGGCGGGCACCCCCGGGGTCCCCGCGTCCGCCGCGCCGGTGGTGGGGTCGTGGTCGATGGGATCGTTCGAACGGGTCGTCATGGGGAGAACTCTAAGGGTTTGCGGTCCGACACGGCATCGGTGGCCAGCGTGTCGCCCGCGTCCGCGCCACGGGCGGGCCGGGCATGGATCGTGACACAATGGCGGGCACCATGGCTGAACCGCTTCCCCTCGTCTTTGACGCCCCGCGCCGGGGCCTGCCCCCGCGCCACTTCGCCGATCTCGACGCCGACGGTCGTGCCGCGGCGATGGCCGAGCTCGGCGTGCCGGCATTCCGTGGCAAGCAGCTCGCCAACCAATACTTTGCGCGGCTCGAGGCCGACCCGGCCGAGATGACCGACCTGCCGGCGGACCTGCGCGCGCGGGTCGGTGCGGAGCTCTTCCCGGAACTGGCGTCCTCACTACGCCACATCACGTGCGACGACGGCACGACGCGCAAGACGCTGTGGAAGCTGCACGACGGCTCCCTCGTCGAGAGCGTGCTCATGCGGTACCCCGACCGGGCGACGGTCTGCATCTCGAGCCAGGCGGGCTGCGGCATGGCCTGTCCGTTCTGCGCCACCGGGCAGGGCGGCCTCCAGCGCAACCTCTCGACCGCCGAGATCCTCGAGCAGGTGCGCGTCGCGGCGCGGTTGATGCGCGACGGCGAGTTGCCCGGCGGCCCGGGCCGGCTGTCCAACGTGGTCTTCATGGGAATGGGGGAACCGCTCGCCAACTACAAGCGCGTCCTGGCCGCGGTCCGGGGGATCGTCTCCCCGCCGCCGGCCGGGTTCGGCCTCTCCCAGCGCGCGGTGACCGTCTCGACGGTCGGCGTGGTTCCGGCGATCCACCGCCTGGCGGAGGAGGGGCTCCAGGTCACGCTGGCGATCTCGCTGCACACCCCCGACGACGAACTACGCGACACCCTGGTCCCGGTCAACAATCGCTGGCCGGTCGCCGAGGTCATGGAGGCGGCGCGCCACTACGCCGACGCGACGGGCCGGCGGGTGTCGATCGAGTACGCGCTCATCCGGGACGTCAACGACCACACGTGGCGCGGGGAGATGCTCGGCCGTCTGCTCGCCCAGCGGCTGGGCCACATGGCCCACGTCAACCTCATCCCGCTCAACCCCACCCCGGGCAGCGAGTGGGACGCGAGCCCCCGGCACCAGCAGGACGCGTTCGTCGCGGCGGTGCAGGCCGCGGGCGTCTCGTGCACCGTCCGGGACACCCGGGGCCGCGAGATCGCGGCGGCCTGCGGTCAGCTCGCCGCCGAGGAACCCTAGGCGGGTCGCGCGGACCCGAGGACACGACGAAGGCCACCGTTCGCGATTCCTCGCGGCCGGCGGCCTTCGTCGTGGTCGGTGCGCGTCAGCGTGTGACGGCGGCACCCACCGCGCCCTGCGCGGCACGACCGGTGACGGAGTAGTGGTCGGCGGGAACCTGGTAGACGCGGCTGGCCTTGGCCGTCTGGTCCTTCCGGGGGCGCATGGCGACGGCCATCCAGAGTGCCAGGAGGGCGGCAACCGAGACGAGCCACCAGTTCTCCACGTTGCCGATGTGGTTACCGAACAGCATGCCCAGGAGGAAGAGGACGAAGAACCCGCCGACGGCGAGGCCGACCTTCTTGCTGTGCTGGTGCCAGCCCCACTCGACCGAGGGCTCGTCCAGGGAGCTGACCCTGTTGACGATGATCTCCTTGCTGGTGTGGTGCCCGTCCGCGCTCATGCTCCCCGGTTCTCCTCACGGCTCGCTGGCGGCCCCGCGGGCCGCCGACATCGGCCCCAGTTTGTCACACGCCCCCAGCGCCCCGGCGGGTAACCCGCCGGGTGCACCCCGACGGTGGGCACGCCGATGCGGCACCCCGGCCCCCGGATGTGGACAATGGCGTGGTGACCACGCGCGTTCTCGTCCTCGGCAGCACCGGCTCGATCGGCACCCAGGCCCTCGATGTGATCTCCGGTGCCGAGCCCGGCCGCTTCACGGTGGTGGGGCTGGCCGCCGGGGGTGGCCGGGTCGACCTGCTGGCCGAGCAGATCGCGGCCACCGGGGCCCGCACGGTGGCCGTCTCCGATCCCGCCGCCGCGGACCGGATCCGGGCGGGGTTCCCCGACGCCACAGTGCTCGACGGGCCCGGGGCGGCCACGGCTCTCGTCGAGGAGGTGGGCGCCGACGTCGTCCTCAACGGCATCGACGGCTCGATCGGGCTCGGCCCGACCCTCGCCGCGCTCCGGACGGGGGCCCGCCTGGCGCTGGCCAACAAGGAGTCCCTCGTGGCCGGCGGCGCGCTCGTGACCGGTGCGGCGGCCCCCGGACAGCTGGTCCCCGTGGACTCCGAGCACTCGGCCATGGCGCAGTGCCTGCGTGCGGGCACCGCCGACGAGGTGGACCGACTCGTGCTCACTGCCTCCGGCGGGCCGTTCCGTGGCCGCACCCGCGCGGAACTGGCCGACGTGACCGCCGAGCAGGCGCTGCAGCACCCGACGTGGGCGATGGGCCGGATGATCACCCTCAACTCGGCGACGCTGGTCAACAAGTCGCTCGAGCTCATCGAGGCACACCTGCTGTTCGGAGTGCCGTACGAGCGGATCGACGTCACCGTCCACCCGCAGTCCGTGGTGCACTCCGCCGTCACGTTCGTCGACGGCGCCACGGTGGCCAAGGCCTCGCCGCCGTCCATGAAGCTGCCCCTCGCGCTCGCGCTGGGGTGGCCGGACCGCCTACCGGGGGCCTCGACGGCCCTGGACTTCACGCGGGCCCACACGTGGACCTTCGAGCCCGTGGACACCGAGACGTTCCCCGCGATCACCGTGGCCCGCGCCGCCGGCGAGGCGGGCGGGCTGCGGACCGCCGTGTTCAACGCCGCCAACGAGGAGGCGGCGCCGGCGTTCCTCGAGGGCCGGATCGGGTTCTGCGACATCGTGGACGTCGTGGCGGAGACCGTGGAGGCTGCGGACGCGTGGTCGGCCGACCCCCGCGACCTGGACGACGTCACCGCCGCGGAGGACTGGGCCCGCCGTCACGCCGCCGGGCTCGTCGCCGGCCGGGAGCGCTGAGCCGTGCTCGCCGTCGGCATCGTCCTCTTCGCGCTCGGGATCATGGCCTCGATCGTGCTCCACGAGTACGGGCACATGCGGGTCGCGCAGGCCACAGGCATGAAGGTCCGCCGCTTCTTCGTGGGCTTCGGTCCCACCCTGTGGTCCACCCACCGCGGGGGTATCGAGTACGGGCTCAAGGCGATCCCGCTCGGCGGATTCTGCGACATCGCCGGCATGACGGCGTACGACCGGCTGGATCCGGAGGACGAACCCAGGGCGATGTGGCGCCAGGCCTGGTGGAAGCGCGTGGCCGTCCTGCTCGCCGGCCCCGTGATGAACTTCATCCTGGCGATCGTCCTGTTCTACGTGGTGGCCGTGGGCTGGGGACTCGCCAACCAGGACGTCAAGCCCGTCCCGACGCAGGAGGTGGCGGCCCTCGTCGGCGAGACCTGCGAACCCGGGGCGGTCGACGCGGACGGCGCCCCGGTCTGCGGGGAGGGCGTGGGGCCGGCGGGTACCGCGGGAATCAGGGCGGGCGACCGCATCACCGCCGTCGACGGCGAGGCGGTCCGCAACTGGGCCGAGGTCGCCCCGCTCGTGACCGGCCGGGCGGGCGAGACCGTCACGGTCACCGTGGACCGGGCGGGGGAGCAGGTGACGGCCGGGGTGGACGTGGCGGCGCTCCCGGTGGCGGGGCAGGCGGACCGGGGAGTGCTCGGTGTCTCGCTCGACGAGGACGCGATCCCCGCGCACTACCGCGACGACCCCGACTACCAGCCCTGGCACACGTACGACGCCGTGGCGGCGATCCCGGCGACGTTCGTGTTCACCGGCCAGATGATCGAGCTCACCCTGGAGGGGCTCGCCTCGTTCCCGTCCAAGATCCCCGGAGTCGCGGCGTCGATCTTCGGGGCCGAGCGGGCCGAGGACTCACCCGTGTCGGTCGTGGGTGCGAGCCACATCGGCGGGCAGGCCGTCGAGCGGGGCATGTGGGAGGTGTTCCTGCTCTTCCTCGCCGGCCTCAACCTCTTCCTCGGGGCGTTCAACCTCGTGCCGCTCACGCCCTTCGACGGCGGACACATCGCGGTGGTGTTCTACGAGAAGATCCGTGACGCCCTGCGCCGCGTCCGCGGCCTGGCCCCCGGCGGGCCGGCCGACTACGAGAAGCTCGCCCCGCTGACGATGGGGGTGTTCGTGATCCTCATCGGCGTCTCCGCGATCGTCATCACCGCCGACTTCGTCAACCCCATCCTCCTCCCCGGGTGAGGCGCCCCTCGCGCGTCCGCCCACGGACCCGGATAATGGCGTGCGGGACGCACGACCACCCCTGCAGCCCCTACGGAAGGCCCTAGACGTGAACGACTCCTCCTCGATCCCCGTCGGACTCGGCATGCCCGATGCGCCGCCGCCGGTCCTGGCCCCGCGGCGCAGGACCCGGCAACTGTTCGTCGGTCCGGTCGGGGTGGGCAGCGATCACCCGGTCTCGGTGCAGTCCATGACCAACACCAAGACGCACGACGTCAACGCGACGCTGCAGCAGATCGCCGAACTCACGGCGTCGGGCTGCGACATCGTGCGCGTGGCGTGCCCGCGCCAGGAGGACGCCGACGCGCTGGCCACCATCGCCCGCAAGTCGCCGATCCCCGTGATCGCGGACATCCACTTCCAGCCCAAGTACATCTTCGCGGCCATCGACGCCGGCTGTGCCGCGGTCCGCGTCAATCCGGGCAACATCAAGGAGTTCGACGGCCGCGTCAAGGAGGTCGCCAAGGCGGCCGGGGACGCCGGCATCCCGATCCGCATCGGCGTCAACGCCGGGTCCCTCGACCCCCGCCTGCTCGCCAAGTACGGCAAGGCCACCCCCGAGGCGCTCGTCGAGTCCGCGGTGTGGGAGGCCTCCCTGTTCGAGGAGCACGGGTACGGCGACATCAAGATCTCGGTCAAGCACAACGACCCGGTGGTCATGGTCGAGGCCTACCGTCAGCTCGCCGCACAGACCGACTACCCCCTGCACCTCGGCGTCACCGAGGCCGGCCCGGCGTTCCAGGGCACCATCAAGTCCGCGGTGGCCTTCGGCGCGCTACTCGCCGAGGGGATCGGCGACACGATCCGGGTCTCGCTCTCAGCCCCGCCGGCCGAGGAGATCAAGGTGGGCTCGCAGATCCTGCAGTCGCTCAACCTGCGCCCGCGCAAACTCGAGATCGTCTCGTGCCCGTCCTGTGGGCGCGCCCAGGTGGACGTGTACAAGCTCGCCGAGGAGGTCACCGCCGGCCTCGAGGGCATGAACGTGCCGCTCCGTGTGGCCGTCATGGGCTGCGTCGTCAACGGCCCCGGCGAGGCCCGCGAGGCCGACCTCGGCGTGGCCTCCGGCAACGGCAAGGGCCAGATCTTCGTCAAGGGCGAGGTCATCAAGACCGTCCCCGAGGCGATGATCGTCGAGACGCTCATCGAGGAGGCCCTGCGCATCGCCGAGGAGATGGGCATGGATGCCGACGACGTGGTCTCAGGGGCGGAGGGGCAGGGCCCGCAGGTCAAGGTCACGAGCTAAGGCCGTGACCGACACGGTTCCGGCCCCGACGGGGACCGACGGCTGCCGCGCGGTGCGCCCCGGCGAGGCCCGGGCCGTGGCCGAGGTGCTGGCGGCGGACCCGCTGGTGTCCTGCCCGTCCGCGGAGGCGTTCGCCCGGACAGGCGTCCGGCCGGGCCCCGAGGGGCGCTTCCTCACGCACGGTGGCCCCGAGCGATCGCTGCTGTTCCAGGGGAACTCGGTGCTGCCCCTGCGGGGCGGCCGCGACGAGTTGCGCGCGTTGGGCCACGCCGTGGCCGACGTGGCCGCGGGTCCGCTGTCCGTGCACGGACGGCGCGAGCACGTCGACGCCGTGTGGGACACGCTCGGCGACTACTGGGATGCGCGGGAGATCCGCGACCGCCAGGTCCTCATGGTCGACCGGGGGCGGTCCCCGGTCGGCCCCGTTCACCCCGGTGTTCGCCCGGCGGCGCTCGGGGAGTTCGATCTCGTCCTGCCCGCGGCCGCGGCGATGTACCGGGAGGAACTCGGCGCGGACCCCTTCGAGGTGGGCGGGGGAGTGCCGTTCCGGCGGCGGGTGGCCCGGGCGCTCGCTCGGGGCCGCACGTGGGTGTGGGTGGAGCGCGGCGAGGTGGTGTTCAAGGCCGACGTGTCGGCGGAATCGACCCGCGTCGCCCAGCTCCAGGGGATCTGGGTGCGCCCGGAGCGGCGGGGAATCGGGGTCGGTTCGGCCGGCACGGCCGCCGTTTGCGCCGCGCTCCGGCGCCGCGGCTTCACCCCGTCGCTCGTGGTCAACGAGACCAACGTGGGGGCAGTTCGGGCGTACCGACGCGCCGGCTTCACCGTCGCCCTCGCCTACACCACTGTACTGGTGTAGAGGGCATTTCCCGGCGGAGAGTGGCAGGGTCGCGGGGGTCGGGGCACAGGGTGACGACGAGGTGATCCCGCCGAGCCGGAGCCGCTACGCCTCGCACCGGCGGACGGCCGAGGATCCGGAGGCCGGGTTGTGACGGGAATCGCCGTGTCGGCCCGGGCCCTCGACCGGCCCGGGGCCGCGGGTGGACCTATCCTGGAGCAATGACCTCCGCGACCCGTCCGCCCCTGACCCCCGGTGAGCCCACCCCGATCCGGACCGTGCCCGAGTCCATCCCGCGTCCCGAGTACGCGTGGAAGGACCGGGTAGCCGAGAACATCGGCGAACCGTGGGTGCAGACCCCCGAGGTGATCGAGGCGATGCGGGCCGCGTGCACGCTCGCGGCGGACGCACTCGCCGTGGCGGGCGCGGCGGTGGCGCCCGGGGTGACGACGGACGAGATCGACCGGATCGCCCACGAGTACCTCTGTGACCACGGCGCCTACCCCTCGCCCCTCGGCTACAAGGACTTCCCCAAATCCTGCTGTGTCTCGCTCAACGAGGTGATCTGCCACGGCATCCCCGACTCGACCGTGATCGCCGACGGCGACATCGTCAACATCGACGTCACGGCCTACCTCGGGGGTGTCCACGGCGACACCAACGCCACGTTCCTCGCCGGGGACGTGAGCGAGGAGCACCGGCTCCTCGTGGAGCGCACCGAGGAGGCCATGAACCGGGGGATCCGGGCCATCCGGCCGGGCCGCGAGGTCAACGTCATTGGCCGGGTGATCGAGTCCTACGCCCGCCGCTTCGACTACACGGTGGTGCGCGCCTTCACCGGCCACGGCGTGGGACCGACCTTCCACAACGGCCTCGTGGTGTTGCACTACGACGACCCGTCACGCACCGAGGTGCTCGAGCCGGGGATGACGCTGACAGTGGAGCCGATGATCACGCTCGGCGGGGACGGCTACGACGTGTGGGACGACGGGTGGACCGTCACCACCGCGGACAAGGCCTGGACGGCTCAGTTCGAGCACACCGTCCTGGTCACCGAGGACGGCCACGAGGTCCTCACGCTCCCGTCCGACCGGTGACCGTGGGCGCGCTGCTCGTCGCCGGCACCACCTCGGATGCCGGCAAGAGCGCGGTGGTGGCCGGGCTGTGTCGGCTGCTCGCGCGGCGCGGGGTCTCGGTGGCGCCGTTCAAGGCGCAGAACATGTCCAACAACTCGGTGGTCACCGCCGACGGCGGCGAGATCGGCCGGGCGCAGGCACTGCAGGCCGAGGCCGCCGGCATCCCGGCGACCGTCGACCTCAACCCGGTGCTGCTCAAGCCCGGCTCAGACCGCACCTCGCAGCTCGTCCTGCGCGGACGAGCCGTGGCCGAGGTCGGCGCCCGCGACTACCACGCCCACCGGGGTGCGCTGCTCGCCGAGGTGACGGCCGCGCTCGCGGACCTGCGTTCGCGCCACGACGCGGTGATCTGCGAGGGCGCGGGCTCGCCGGCGGAGATCAACCTGCGTGCCACGGACCTGTCCAACATGGGCCTGGCCCGGGCCGCGGACCTGCCGGTCGTCGTGGTGGGGGACATCGACCGCGGCGGGGTGCTGGCCCACCTCGCCGGGACGGTGGGCGTGCTCGAGCCCGCCGACCAGGCGCACATCGCCGGCTTCGTCGTCAACAAGTTCCGCGGTGACCCCGCGCTGCTCGCACCGGGGCTGGACATGGTCGCCGGTCTCACCGGCCGCCCGGTGCTCGGCGTCCTGCCGTTCCTCGAGGACCTGTGGATCGACGCCGAGGACTCCCTCGGCACGACCGTCGGCAGCGTCGTCGGGCGGCCCGGACCACCCCGGGGCTCCCGGGGCCTTACGGTGGCCGCGATTCGCCTACCCCGCGTGTCCAACTCAACGGATGTCGAGGCGCTGGCGTGCGAGCCCGGCGTCCGGGTGACGTGGGTGGACCACCCGGCCGCGCTGGTCGGGGCGGACCTCGTCGTGCTCCCCGGCACCCGCGCCACCGTGTCCGACCTGGGCTGGTTGCGGCGGACCGGGCTCGCGGACGCCGTCCTCGGCCACGCCCGGGCCGGTGGAGCCGTGCTCGGGATCTGCGGTGGCTTCCAGATGCTGGGCCGGCGGATCGCCGACCCGGTGGAGTCCGGGTCCCCGGCACCCGTCGAGGGCCTGGGTCTGCTCGACGTGGACGTGGACTTCGCGCCCGACAAGGTGGTCCGTCGGCGTGCGGGGGTCGACCGGTCGTCCGGGGGCGAGGTGGCGGTCGAGGGCTACGAGATCCACCACGGACGGGTGACCCGGGCCGCAGAGGCGCCCCTGCTCGACCTCGGCGACGACGAGGGGGAGGGGGCGCGCCGCGGTGCCGTTGCCGGAACGCACTGGCACGGCCTGCTCGCCTCGGACGCCTACCGCCGCCGGTTCCTCACCGACCTCGCCCGGCGCATCGGGGCCGACGGGTTCCGCGTGGCCCCGGACGTCTCCGTCGCCGCGGTGCGCACCGCGCAACTCGACCTGCTCGCCGACGCGATCGAGGAGCACTGCGACGTCCCTGCGCTGCTGCGCCTGCTCGAAGCCGGCGTGCCCGCCGGGCTGCCCACCCTCGCTCTCACCCGGTCCGACGCCGCGCGATCGGCCGGGCGGCGCGGCGGGCCCGCCTAGAACCCACGGTCCGGGAAGTCGAGTCCCAACAGCGCGTTCTCGACGACCTCGGCCAGGGCCGGGTGGATCCAGTACTGGCCGCGGGCGAGCTGCGGCACGGTCTGTCCGAATTCCATGGCCTGAACGAGGATCTGGACCAGCGACGGCGCGTGCGCGCCCATGAGGTGGGCGCCGAGAAGCAGTCCCGTTGCCCGGTCGGCGACGAGCTTGCAGCAGCCCACCGAGTCCTCCATGGCCCATCCGTAGGCCACGTCGCCGTAGTCCTGGCACTTCACCGTGACGTCGTACCCGGCCTCGCGGGCCTCGGCCTCGGTCATCCCCACCGAGGCCACCTGGGGCCAGGAGAACACCGCGTACGGGACGGTGCTGTGGTGGAACGGCTGGAGATCGTCGGGGTGGCGGAGGTTGTGGCCCACGACTCGCTGCTCGTGGTTGGCCACGTGCTTGAGCTGGAAGGGCGAGGACACGTCGCCGAGTGCCCACACGCCTTCGGCGGTGGTACGTCCGTACTCGTCCACGCGCACCCGGTCGCCGTCCACATCCACACCGGCGGCCCCGAGCCCCAGCCGGTCGGCGTTGGGCGTGCGGCCGGTGGCCACGAGCAGGGCGTCGCCGGAGCACGTGGTGCCGTCGGAGAACGTGATCTGAACACCGCGCCGGTCCTCGCCGGTGGCCGTCATCGCCGTCACCGGTTGGCCCAGGCGGACGTCCCAGCGTGAACGCGCGGCCTCGGTGAACCGCTCGGCGATCTCGCGGTCCAGGTGCTTGAGCAGAACGTCGGAGCGGCCGATCACCGTGACCTCCACCCCGAGCGAGGAGAACACGTGCGCGAACTCGCAGGCGATGAACCCGGATCCCTGGATGACGAGCGACCGGGGCAACTCGGGGAGCCGCATGATGTCGTCGCTCGTGTAGTAGGCCACTCCGGCGTCGGTGACGATCTCCGGGATCGACGGGCGGGCCCCGGCCGCGATGACGACCTGGTCGGCGGAGATGACCGCCCCCGTCCCGGTGTCGATGGTGCGCTCGCCGACGAACGTCGCGTGACCGTCGTACACCGTCACGTTGTCGCAGCGGTTCCGCCGGTAGTCCTCGCCGCTCGAGGCGATGGGGTCGATACGGCGGTCGAAGATCCGGGAGACGATGTCGGGCCAGCGCACGCCGTCTAGCGTCGAGTCCACCCCGTAGGCCGCGGAGTGCTGCACCGCCATCGCGGTGTCCGCGGCGTAGACGAACATCTTGGTGGGGATGCACCCCACGTTGAGGCAGGTGCCCCCGAACCTCCCCTGTTCGCAGATCGCGACGGACTTGTCCGCGAAGGACTCGTCGATGAGCGAGTTGCCGGAACCGGTGCCGATGACGACGAGGTCGAAGTGGCGGGTGGGGGACGGCGTCATGGGTCAGGACTCCTGGGGGTCGGGGGCGGGGGTGCGGGATCCGAGGACGAGGTCGAGCCAGTCGCCGAGGTGGCCGAAGACCGTCTCGAGGACGTCGGGACGGGAGAGGAACACGTCGTGCCGGGCTCCCCGGACGGGGCGGTCGGTGACGTCGCGGGACACGCGGTCGACGTAGCGCTCCATCGACCGTACGTCCAGGATGAGGTCGGTGTGGACGTCGACGACGTCCTCGCGCCGACGGGCGCCGAGCGACGAGGCCGACGACCGCAGCAGCAGGACCGGCAGGGGTAGGTCGAGGCCCTGCTGCAGACGGCGCTGCCCGCGGCGGATCGCGAGGAGCCAGCCGGCGCGCACGCCCACCCCTCCGAAAGGCTTGAGGGTGGTGTCGAAGGCGAAGTCGCCGTCGTGGTCGGCGTGGGTACTGCGCCCGTACAGTTCGGAAGTGGGCAGCGGGAGCCGGTAGTAGGGGCGCTGCGTGCCGAGGACCCCGATGACGCGGTCGAGAACGCCGCGGGCGCGGTCCGGCGCATCGAGTTGGAACCACGGCGCGTTGAGGACCAGCCCGGCGACCGGGTCGAGCTCTCCGCGGTCGCGGCGGCGAGCCAGCCACAGGGGGACGACCAGGCCGCCCGTCGAGTGGGCCGCCACGAGAACGGGCAGGCCGGGCCGCTCCGCGACGATCACGGCCAGCGCCTGATCCAGCTCGTCGTCGTAGCACCGCAGGTCCGTCGTGAAGTGCGGCGTGAGGCCGTCGCGGCGAGAGCGGCCGCACTTGCGCAGATCCAGCGCGTAGGTGGCGACGCCGTGTCCGGCGAGGAACTCGGCGAGGTGGGTGTGGAAGAAGTAGTCGCTGAGCCCGTGCACGTAGAGCAGGACGGCCCGCGCGTCGGCGGGGGCGTCCTCGTGGCGGACCAGGGTCGCGCTGATGGGGCCCTCGCCGTCGGGGTCGTCGCCGAGCGGGAGCACGCGCCGGCGGTACGACGGGCCCAGCAGGTCCGCGGTCCACGGCGTGCCGGGCGCGGTGGAGGGGACGGGGGTGGTCACGGCGACCACACTAGTCCGATGTGTCGGCCCGTCCGTCCGGTGAGTAGTGTGGTAACCCGGCGGTCGGGCGTTCTCCGTCCCCTCGGGGACGCCACGACCACATTCGGTCCACGACGAGGCGAGCGAGGGTAACCGGTGACTGCGGATCAGGTGGCAAAGCACGGAACGACGGACGTCGCGCTCATCGGCGCCGGCACCATGAGCGCCACGCTGGGCGCCCTTCTGCGACGGCTGCAGCCGGAGTGGAGCATCGAGGTGTTCGAGCGGCTCGAGGGCCCGGCCCTGGAGTCCTCGGACGCGTGGAACAACGCCGGTACCGGCCACTCGGCGCTGTGCGAGCTCAACTACTCGCCCAAGTCCGCCGACGGCGGCGTGGACATCACCAAGGCCGTCAGCGTCAACGAGAAGTTCCAGGTGTCGCGCCAGTTCTGGTCGTATGCCGTGGAGAACACGATCCTCGGTGACCCCACCGAGTGGATCCGCCCCGTCCCGCACATGAGCTTCGTGACCGGAGTGGACGGCCAGGACTACCTGCGCAAGCGCTACGACGCGCTCGCCGGGCACACCCTGTTCCCCGGCATGAACCACACCACCGACCACGCCGAACTCGAGCGCCTGGTGCCCCTCATGGCGCGTGGGCGCTCAGCGGAACAGCCCTTCGCCCTGAGCTACTTCGACAACGGCACGGACGTCAACTTCGGCGCCCTCACCCGCCAGCTCATCAAGTACCTCACCCGCACCGGCACCGAGGTCCATTACCAGAACCAGGTCAAGGACCTCGAGCGGAACACCGACGGCTCCTGGCGTCTGACCGTCGTCAGCCGGCACACCGGTGACGAGCGGACGATCGACGCCAAGTTCGTCTTCGTGGGCGCCGGTGGCGGTGCCCTGCACCTGCTGCAGAAGTCCGGGATCCCGGAGATCCGCGGCATCGGCGGCTTCCCGGTGGGCGGCCAGTGGCTGCGCTGCACCAACGAGGAGCTGGTCCAGCAGCACCAGGCCAAGGTGTACAGCCAGGCCTCGGTGGGCGCCCCGCCCATGTCCGTGCCGCACCTGGACACCCGCGTCATCGACGGCAAGAAGGGCCTGCTCTTCGGCCCGTTCGCCGGCTGGACCCCCAAGTTTCTCAAGCAGGGCAGCTTCACCGACCTGCCGCGCAGCGTCAAGCCGGGCAACCTGTTGCCCATGGCCAACATCGGCGTCACCGAGATGGGCCTGGTCAAGTACCTCATCACCGAGCTCGCCAAGAACCACGCGGCGCGCGTGGACACCCTGCGCGACTTCGTGCCCTCGGCCGTGAACGGCGACTGGGAGAAGGTCGTCGCCGGGCAGCGCGTCCAGGTGATCAAGCCCAACGGCCGCGGGGGGACGCTTGAGTTCGGCACCGCCGTGGTCAACTCCGCCGACGGCTCGATCGCCGGCCTGCTGGGCGCCTCGCCGGGCGCCTCGACGGCCGTGGACGCCATGGTGGACGTGCTCCGGCGCTGCTTCCCGAGCCGCTTCGCCGACTGGAAGCCCGCGCTCGAGGAGATGATCCCGTCGCTCGGCCGCAACCTCGCCGAGGAGCAGGCCCTGTTCGCCGAGCAGTTCGAGCGCTCGACCAAGACCCTCAAGCTCGACCAGCAGGCGTGACGGCCGGGGGCACACGCCCGTCCTTCCCCTTCTCGGCGGTCGTCGGCCAGGACGGGCTGCGGCTCGCGCTGATCCTGCTCGCCGTGGACCCGGGGATCGGGGGCGTGCTCATCCGCGGGCAGAAGGGGACGGCCAAGACCACCGCCGTCCGGGGGCTCGCGGCCCTCGTGCCCTCGTCGGACGGCGGCAGCCGCGCCCCCTTCGTGGAACTTCCCCTCGGGGCCACCGAGGACCGGGTCGTGGGCTCGCTCGACCTCGAAGCCCTCGCCGACTCCGGCCGCCCCTCGTTCCGCCCCGGACTGGTGAGCGACGCTCACGGGGGCCTGCTCTACGTGGACGAGGTCAACCTCCTCGCCGACCACCTCGTGGACGTCCTGCTCGACGCGGCCGCCTCGGGGCTGCTCACCGTGGAGCGCGACGGTGTGTCCCACACCGCGCCTGCGCGCTTCGCGCTGGTGGGCACCATGAATCCCGAGGAGGGGGAGCTCCGGCCGCAGCTCCTCGACCGCTTCGGCCTTGCCGTGGACGTGGTGGGTTCGGACGACGCCGCCGAGCGCGTGGAGATCGTCCGTCGCCGGCGGGCCTACGAGGCCGACCCCGAGGGCTTCGCTGCCCGGCACGCCGCCGCCGACTCCGCGGTGGGCGCCGAGATCGCCGCGGCCCGCGCTCTGCTGGCCTCGGTGACAGTACCCGACCGCGAACTCACCCGCATCGCGCTGGTCTGCCTCGAAGTGGGCGTGGAGGGCATGCGCGCCGACGTGGTGATCGCCCGCACCGCCGCCGCCCACGCTGCGCTGCGGGGACGCGACCGGGTTACCGAGGAGGACGTGCGCGTGGGCGCGGAGTTGGCGTTGCCGCACCGGCGCCGCCGCGACCCCTTCGACCCCGCCGAGATGGATCCGGGCGAGCTCGACCGCGCGATGGACGCGGCCGACGAGCAGCTGGGGCCCGAAGAGCCCGACGACGACCCGGACCCCGGGCCCGACGACGGCCCTGGCGGCCCTGACGGCGACGGCACGGACGGGGCTGGGCCGTCCCCCGCGGCCGGACCGGAGAAGGGCGACCCCGCCGCGGATGCGCCGACGGAGCCGACCGCGCAGTCGTTCGACCCGGCGTCCGACGCGGCCGACGGGGACCTCTCGCCCGACGCTCTCGATGCGCCGGACGCTTCCGAGACACCGGCCGCACCGGCGCGCGGCGGCGCCACCCCGGATGCCCGGCGCGCCGCGGGTCCGACGGCCGTGCTGCGACTCGAGGGCACCGGGCGCGGAGCGGTCGGCCGGCGTTCGCGGGCGATCACCTCGACCGGACGCCTGGTCGCCTCGCCGTCCACCTCCCGCGGCGCCCGGCTCCACGTCCTCGACACGGTCCGGACCGCGATGATCCGCCGCGTCGGCGAGGCCCACTCCGGCGGTAGTGCCGACGCGGTCGTGGCCCGGGACGACCTGCGCTGGGGGGTGCGCCACGGCCGCGAGGGCAACCTCGTCGTCTTTCTGGTCGACACCTCCGGGTCCATGGCCGCCCGCCGCCGGCTCGACGCCGTCACAGGGTCCTGCGTGGCGCTGCTCCGGGATGCGTATGTGCGCCGCGACCTCGTCGCGGTGGTCGAGGCCCACGGCTCGGCGGCCACGGTCGCGGTGCCGCCGACCCGCAGTGTGGATGTGGCCGTGACCCGGCTCGGAAACGTCGGGACCGGGGGCCGCACGCCGCTCGCGGAGGGCCTGTCGGAGGTCGCAAGGCTGCTCGAACGACGCCGGGTGACCGAGCCCGACCGCCGGGCGCTGCTCGTCGTGCTCACCGACGGTCGCGCGACCGCCGGGGCCGACGCGATGGACCGGGCGCTCGCCGCCGCCCGGGGCCTGCGCGCCCGTCGCCTCGCCGCGCCGGTGGTGGTGGACTGCGAGTCGGGACGCGTCCGTCTGGGCGCCGCGGCGACACTGGCCCGCGAGCTCGGTGCCGAGGTGATCGCGCTGGACCAGCTCGCCGAGGACACCGTCGCCCGGATCGTCCGCGCCGCCTGAGCACCGCAACGCGCGCCCGGCATGCGCCGCGACGGCCTGGCTAGACTCGCGCCCATGGCCCAGGGAAAGCTCGATCCGGACTCCGTCCCCGACGACGGACTCACCACACGGCAGCGGCGCAACCTGCCGATCACCGCGGTCCACACGGGTACCGGGAAGGGCAAGTCCACGGCCGCGTTCGGCATGGCGCTGCGCGGCTGGAACCAGGGTTTCGCGATCGCCGTGTTCCAGTTCGTCAAGAGCGCCAAGTGGAAGGTGGGCGAGGAGGAGGCGTTCCGCGCCCTCGACAGGCTCCACGAGGAGACCGGGATGGGCGGGCCGGTGGAGTGGCACAAGATGGGCTCCGGCTGGTCGTGGCGCCGCAAGTCCGGCACGGAGGAGGACCACGCAGCCGACGCGTCCGAGGGCTGGGCGGAGATCCGGCGCCGCCTGGAGTCCGAGGCGCACGACCTCTACGTGCTCGACGAGTTCACCTACCCGCTCAAGTGGGGCTGGGTGGACGTCAACGAGGTGGTCGAGGTGCTGCGCGACCGGCCCGGGCGGCAGCACGTGGTGATCACCGGCCGCGACGCCCCGCCCGCCCTCGTCGAGGCCGCCGACCTCGTCACCGAGATGACCCTGGTCAAGCACCCCATGCAGGTGGGCCGTAAGGGCCAACGCGGGATCGAGTGGTGACCCCGGCCCCGCCCGGCCTCGTCGTCGCCGCCCCCTCCTCCGGATCCGGCAAGACCACCGTCACCACCGGCCTCATGGCCGCGCTCGCCGCGGGCGGCGCGGCGGTGGCCCCGTTCAAGGTGGGGCCGGATTACATCGACCCCGGCTACCACGCCCTGGCCACCGGCCGACCGGGCCGGAACCTCGACCCCGTGCTGGTGGGAGAACGTCGCATCGCGCCCCTCTACGCCCATGGAGCGGCGGGCTGCGACGTCGGGGTGGTCGAGGGGGCCATGGGGCTCTTCGACGGACGGGTGGACGACGCCGACCCCGCCGCCGCGGTGGTCCCGCCGGGCAGCGCCGCGCACGTCGCGGGACTGCTCGGGCTGCCGGTGGTACTGGTGGTGGACGTCCGCGGCTACTCCCAGACCCTGTCCGCCGTGGTGCGCGGGCTGGCCACCCACGACCCCGGCACCCGCATCGCCGGGGTGATCCTCAACCGCGTCGGCTCCGAGCGCCACACCGCGATCCTCACCGCGGCGTGCGAGAGCGTCGGCGTGTCGGTCCTCGGCGCGGTGCCCCGCGACGGCGGTCTCGAGGTACCCTCGCGCCACCTGGGGCTCGTCACGGTGGCCGAACACGCGGGCCCGGCCGAGGCCGCCGTAGCCGAGATGGGGCGGATCGTGGGGGAGCACGTCGACCTCGCCGCCCTGCGTGCCCTCGCCGCGCGGCCCGCGCCGGTCGAGCCGTGGGACCCGGCCGCGGAGATCGCCCGGGCCGGCGGCGCACACCGCACCCGCGCCGACGGGGCCGGAGCGGGGGACGAGACGGGGGGCCGGGGGCCGGACGACGAGGCGGGCGACCGCGTGACGATCGCGCTCGCGGGCGGGCCCGCCTTCACCTTTGCGTATGCCGAGCACGCAGAGCTGCTCGCCGCCGCCGGGGCGCGCGTGGTGACCATCGATCCGCTCGTCGACCCGGCGCTGCCGGCGGGCACCGCCGGGCTCGTGCTGCCCGGCGGCTTCCCCGAGGAGCACGTCGCGGCGCTGGCCGGCAACACCGGGCTCATGACACGGATCGCCGACCTGGTCCGCGCGGGTATGCCCGTCCACGCCGAGTGCGCGGGCCTGCTCTACCTGGGGCGCACGCTGGCCGGGCGGGACGGCGCCGAGCACGCCCTGGCCGGGGTGCTCGACCTGGAGGGGCGCTTCGGACCCCGGCTCACGCTGGGGTACCGGGACGCCGTGGCCACCGCCGACTCGGTGCTGTTCCGCGCGGGGGAGCGGGTCGTGGGGCACGAGTTCCACCGCACGACCGCGGCCCCCACCGGCGGGGAGCGGGCGCCTGCCGCGTGGGCGTGGCGCGACCGGTTCGGCGCCCGCGTGGACGAGGGGATCGTGTCCGGTTCGGTGCACGCCTCGTACCTGCATGTGCACCCGGCAGGGCACCCGGAGGCCGTCGCGAGGTTCGCCGACGCGGCGAGGGCGTGGCGGGCATCACAGGGTACACGGGTGAAATCGGGTGACGGCGAGGTCGCCGGATAGGATCGGCGCCATGATGCGGCCCGTGAACCCCTACCCCGTCGGCCTCGACCTCGAGGGCCGGCGCGTCGTGGTGATCGGCGGCGGCTCCGTGGCGCAGCGGCGCATCCCCGTCCTGCTCGACTCCGGCGCGGTGGTGCACCTCATCAGCCCCGGGATCACCCCGACGCTGCAGGGGCTCGTCGACACCGGGCGCATCCGGTGGGACGCCCGCGAGTACCGGACCGGGGACCTCGAGGGGGCCTGGTACGTCGTGGCCGCCACCAAGGACTCCCTGGTCAACGCGCGCGTCGCCGCGGAGGCCGAGCAGCACCGAACCTTCTGCGTGCGCTCCGACGCCGTGACCTCCGGGTCCGCGGTGACCCCTGCCGTGGTGCGCCGGGACGAGATGCTGGTGGCGGTGCTCACCGGCGACCGCGCCCGCACCGTCGAGGCCCGGGACGTGGTTGCCCGTGCCCTGGCCGACGCCGGCGCCGAGGTGCCCGGGTACGACGAGACCCTCCGCGGGTCCGTGGCGCTCGTCGGGGGTGGGCCGGGCGCCGACGACCTGCTCACCATCCGCGGCCGCCGGCTGCTCTCCAAAGCCGACGTGGTGGTGGCCGACCGGCTCGCCCCGCAGCGGCCGCTGTCCGAACTCAGGCCGGACGTCGAGATCGTCGACGCCGCCAAGATCCCGTACGGGCGCGCGATGGCGCAGGAGGCGATCAACGAGGTCCTGGTGGACCGGGCGCGGCAGGGCAAGTTCGTCGTCCGCCTCAAGGGCGGCGACTCGTTCCTCTACGGGCGTGGATACGAGGAGGCGATCGCGTGCGCGGAGGCCGGTATCCCGTGCACCGTCGTCCCCGGCGTGACGAGCGCGTTCTCCGTCCCCGCTCTGGCCGGGATCCCCGTCACCCACCGAGGGATGAACCACGAGGTCACAGTGGTCTCCGGACACGTCCCGCCGGGCCATCCCGACTCGCTCGTGAACTGGGACGCGCTGGCGCGTCTGCGTGGGACGATCGTCGTGCTCATGGGGGTCAGGAACACCCCCGCGATCGCCGCGGCGCTGGTGGCGGCCGGACGCGCCGGCGAGACCCCGGCCGCGGTGATCGTCGACGGCAGCCTCGACGGCCAGGCGAGCCATCGCTGCACCCTGGCGACCCTGGCCGGGACGCTGGAGGAGCACGACGTACGGCCGCCGGCGATCGTCGTGATCGGCGAGGTCGCGGGCTTGCCGGACGCGCTCACGCACGACTGAGTCCTGCTCCGTCCGCGCGCTCCCGCCCGCCCCGGCAACAGCGATGATTGCCACCAACAGCGTTCATGCACGCTGTTGCCCGCGATCATCGCTGTTGGAGCGGGGGTGGGGCGGGGGAGCGCGGCGATCAGGTGCCCGCCCGGCGCCGCGGGACGAGGAACGTGTCCGCGAACGTCGCCGGTTGCTGGTGGCGCAGGCGCGAGGTGTGATCCTTCATGAGGAACCTCGGCGAGCAGACGTTCCGAATCGCCGCGAGTTCGACCTCGACGCCGGGGAGCTCCTCCGCCAGACGCTCCGCGATCGCCAGGCCCTCCCGGTACCAGGCCGCGGGGGCGACGCCGTCGGTCCAGACCGGCACACCGTAGCCTCCCCCCGCGAGTCCGAGGCCGGCGCCGTCGTCGTCCGCGCCGCTCCAGTAGGACGAGAACCCGCGCCGCCAGTCGTCGTTCCACCTCAGGATCCGGGCCTCGAGGTCGGCGGAGAGACCGAGGCTGCGTGGGGTGGAGAAGTCCATGAACCCGTCCCGGAGGCGGGGCGGCTGGTAGTAGGGGAGGCGGCCCGCCCAGAGGCCCCAGGTGACGCCGTACTCGGGCATGAGTCGTAGCCGCGGCGTCTCGTCCGGGTCGGGCTCGTTGCCGGGCATCCGCCAGCCGGTCTCCCGCTCGTAAGCCCCGCGGAGCGGGTGGACGTAGTCGAGTTGCTCGGCGGCGAGTTCGCACAGCACGTACTGCTCCGCGGTGCAGAACACGGCGCTGCCGGGCAGGTGCGCCTCGAGTCGGTCGGCGAGCGCGTGACCGCGGTCGATCCAGGCCATCTCGTCGACGCCGTCGCGCCACACCGGTTGATCCACCGGGCGGTCGCCGAGGTGGAGGAAGGTGTCCTTCCACTCGGCGATCCACGCCTCGATCTCGTCGGCCAGTCCCTGCGGGACGTCCAGGTCGGCGGCGACGCCCTGGTCGTACCCGGGGTGGCCGACCGGGAAGAAGGAGTGATGCCCGAAGAGGTAGGGGCGGTAGTCGAGTTTCGGTGACAGGCAGAGCCGTGGTCGCTCCGCCAGCCCGGGCTCCTCCTGGAGGCGCCACGCGGCGCGGCTGCCGTGGGAGGGCAGGACCCGCGGCGCGACGGGGACTGTGCCCGGGGAGTCGGTCACGGCTCCGTGACCATGGTGAGCACCGTGTCCGACGTGCGCTCGAGAGTGTGCCCAGCCCGGCGTGCCACGCGCAGCAACGCGGCGACGTCGCCCATCTCCGCGCGCGAGGTCGCCAGCGTCCGGGCGAGCAGGCCCTTGTGGTGCTTGGAGAAGTGCGAAACGACCTTGCGGGAGCCGTCGGGGTACTCGGTGACGACGTCGACGGTGATCGCCCCCGGCACCGGACCCAACTGGTGGTAGCCACCCGAGCGCAGATCCACGACCAGCTCGTCGGCCCACCCGGCGGTTGCGGCGGTGAGCGCGGGTCGCCACGTGGAGCGCAGCGTCCCGAGTCCGGGCAGCTGCGTGCCTGCGGAGAGCCGGTAGTGGGGGATGGGGTCGGCAGCCGCGAGTAGGCCGAACAGCGCCGAACCGATCCACAGGCGGGACCGGGCGCGCTCCCGGGCGGCCGGCGTGAACGAGCCGGCGTCGAGCGCGTCGTACAGGACACCGGTGTAGCGGGTCAGGGCAGGAGCGGTCGGGGTGGACCACAGGTGCGCGTCGAGCGTGACCTCCTCGGCGAGCTTCGCGCTGAGCCCCAATGCGTCGCGGGCGCCGTCGGGATCGTCGGCACACATCCCGACCAGCGCGTCTGCCACGGTCCGGCGGGTGTCGGTGAGCTCGGGCAGCGAGAGCGCGGTCAGAGCGAGCGGGCCCCCGTCGCCGCCGACGGATTTGGTCTCGGAGGGGGACAGGAGGATGCGCACTCGGTCCAGGCTACCGAGCGACCACCGGCACTCAGGGGCCGACCGGGAGTGCGGCTAGGCTGGTCAACCGTGATCACCCGTCTGAGCCACCTGTTCCTGCGCACGCTCCGCGACGACCCGGCTGACGCCGAGGTGCTGAGCCACAAGCTGCTCGTCCGCGCCGGCTACGTCCGCCGCGTGGCCCCGGGCGTCTACTCGTGGTTGCCGCTGGGCCTGCGCACGTTGCGCCGCATCGAGCAGGTGGTGCGTGAGGAGATGAACGCCGCCGGCTTCCAGGAGATCAGCCTGCCCGCGCTGCTGCCCCGCGAGCCGTACGAGACCACCAACCGGTGGACCGAGTACGGTCCCGCCCTGTTCCGTCTCAAGGACCGCAAGGGCAACGACATGATGCTCGGGCCCACCCACGAGGAGCTGTTCACGCTCACCGTGCAGGGCGAGTACTCGTCGTACAAGGATCTGCCGGTCACGCTGTACCAGATCCAGACCAAATATCGCGACGAGGAGCGCCCCCGCGCCGGCATCCTCCGCGGCCGCGAGTTCGTCATGAAGGACTCGTACTCCTTCGACATCGACGACGCCGGGCTCGAGCGCTCCTACCGGGCCCACCGCGAGGCCTACCAGCGGATCTTCGACCGCCTCGGCATCGAGTACGTGATCTGTGCGGCCACCTCCGGCGCGATGGGCGGATCGGCCTCCGAGGAGTTCCTCGCCGTCTCCGCCGCCGGCGAGGACACCTTCGTCCGCTCGACGGACGGCGAGTACGCGGCCAACGTCGAGGCCGTCACGACCCCGGCCCCGCCCGCGCGTCCGGTCGAGGGACTACCGGAGGCGATAGTCCACGACACCCCGGACGCTCCGACGATCGAGACGCTGGTCGACTGGGCCAACGGCGCCGACCTCGGCCGCCAGGTCACGGCCGCCGACACGCTCAAGAACGTCATGCTCAAGGTCCGCGAGCCCGGCGGTGAGTGGACCCTGCTGGGAGTCGGGTTACCCGGCGACCGCGAGGTGGACATGAAACGCGTCGAAGCCGCGCTCGAACCCGCCGAGGTCGCCGTGCTCGAGGAGGCGGACTTCGAGGCCAACCCGTTCCTGGTCAAGGGATACATCGGACCGGGCGCGCTGCTCGAGAACGAGGTCCGCTACCTCGTCGACCCGCGCGTCGTGGAGGGCACGGCGTGGATCACCGGAGCGGATGCGCCGAACAAGCACGTCGTGGACCTGGTCTGCGGCCGGGACTTCACGCCCGACGGCACGATCGAGGCCGCCGAGGTCCGCGAGGGCGATGAGGCGCCGGGTGGCCACGGCACACTCACGCTGGCCCGCGGCATCGAGATCGGCCACATCTTCCAACTCGGCCGCAAGTACACCGACGCGTTCGGCTTCGACGTCCTCGGTGAGAACGGCAAACCCGCCCGCGTGACCATGGGCTCCTACGGCATCGGCGTCTCCCGCCTCGTCGCGGTCCTGGCCGAGCAGTTCGCGGACGACAAGGGCCTCGTGTGGCCCGCCGAGGCGGCGCCGGCCGACGTCCACGTGGTGATCGCCAACAAGGACGAGGCCGCCATCGCGGGTGCCGGAACCCTGGTCGAGGCGTTCGACGCCGCCGGGCTCGAGGTGCTCTTCGACGATCGCAAAGCAAGTCCCGGCGTGAAGTTCAAGGACGCCGAACTCATCGGTGTGCCGTGGGTCGTGGTCGTGGGCCGCGGCTGGTCCGAGGGCACGGTCGAGCTCCGCCAGCGGCGCACCGGCGAGGTCACACAGGTGCCCGTCGAGGGCGCGGCCGACGAGATCATCCGCCTGGTGCGCGCCGCGCACTGACCGCGGGCCTGCGGCCGGTCCGCGCGCCGGTCTCAGTCGCGGGGGAAGCCCGGCAGGTCCTCGAAGGGGGCGCCGGGGACGAGGGTGCGCCACCGTGCGAGCTGGACGGCGGCGGCGGTGAGCGCGTCCACGCAGAAGCTCCGCCGCTCGCGGGTGTCCGCGGCCGCGATCTCGGCGCGCCAGGCCTCGCAGCAGTCCGACTCGAGGCGGATCGCCAGCTGGACGGGGTCGGTCGGGGTGTCGGGGGCGGTGGTGTAGCCGACGGGCGCGGCGGCGGCCTCGGTCCACAACTCCTCGGCGGCGTCCCGGCGCGCGCGGTGCGCGGTGAGCTCCCGCCGTGCGGCGGCGCGGATCGAGGCGTCGGCGCGCGAGAGGACGAGACCGTAGCCGTAGACGGCGGCGTCCTCCGCGGCGAGTCCCTGCGGTGTGCTCACGCGAGCACCACCTCCACGGCGGCGACGCAGGCGGCGGACACCGCGGCCGCGAGCTCGGCCCGGTAGCCCGTGGCGGAGGCGGCGACCTCCGCCGCGCGCCGGGCATCGGCGCGCATCCGCTCGCGGACCTCGCCGATCGGCGGGCAGACGGCGGCGGGCCCGGCGTCTCCGGAACCGGCGTTCCCGGCCTGCTCGTCGACCGCCGCACCGTCGTCGGTGCCGGACTCGTCGTCATCCCCCGGGGGGTCCACGCGGCGGATCTCCGCGCTCAGGCGCTCCGAGTGGACGCGGCGCACCTCGCCGATCCGCCGGAGCCTGCCGACGTCGCCGCCGTGGGAGGCGTCGGCGGCCGCGAGCTCGCGCGCGTCGCGGTCGGCGGCTTTGGCCAGGTGGAGTAGTGGGTCGGGCTCGCGCTCGGGCTCGGGGAGCGTGCACCCGCCGGCGGCGACCAGCCCGGCGACGCCCGCGGTCACGGCGACGAAGTGACGGCGGGACAGCGACGGGCCGTGGGCGGTCACAGGGGAGGACGAGGGCACCCCGTCATCCTGCCAGGGGGGCGGGCCCCGGGCCCGGAGGCGGTACAGTGATTCGGCCCGACCGCGACCCGGATCGGCCCTGCCGGCCGCGCGCCGGCCCCCGCCAGCCCCCAGACCAGGAGCGCCGTGATCGTCCCCGAGCCCGACAGGGCCCACATCCGCGAGGCAGCTGCACGCCGCGGCCTCGACCTCGAAGATCTCCGGGAGGACTCCCGGTCCGCCACATGGCGGGTCACCGTCGTGGTCGATGGCGACGGCGGCACCTCCCTGGACGACCTCACCGCCCTGTCCGGCGACCTCGACCCGCTCGCGGAGTCCTGGGGCGGCCCGGACCGGCCGGTCACCCTCGAGGTGACGAGCCGCGGCGTGGACGCGCCGCTCACCGCGCCGCGCCACTGGCGACGGGCCCGCGGACGCCTCGTCGCCCTCACCTACGCCGAAGGCGCGCAGGGACCCGCCACCGCCCGGGTCGGCGACGTCGACGAGGAGGCCGGCGTCGTCCGGCTGGTGTCCCGCGTCGGACGTGGCCTGCGGGCCGACTCGGTAGCGTTGGGGCAGGTGGACCACGCCGTCATCACGGTCGAGTTCCGGCCGGCCCCCGAGGACGAGGTCGCCCTGCTGACCGACCCGGACGGCGCCGGGCGTGGCGCGCAAGAAGGAGAAGACCGGTGAACATCGACATGGCGGCGCTCAACATGCTCTCGCAGGAGCGGGAGATCCCCCTCGACGACCTCGTCGAGACCCTCGAGAACGCCCTGCTCACCGCCTACAAGCGGGTAGACGGCGCTCACCGCGTGGCGCGGATCGCCCTGGACCGCAAGGCCGGCACCGTGGCGGTGATGGCCGCCGAGCTCGACGACGACGGCAACCGCATCGGCGAGTTCGACGCCACCCCCGACGACTTCGGGCGGGTGGCCGCCGCGACCGCGCGCCAGATCATCCTCCAGCGCCTGCGCGAGGCCGAGACCGAGCGCGTCTACGGCGACCTCGTCGCCCACGAGGGCGAGGTCGTCAGCGGCGTCGTCCAGTCCGACGCCCGGGCCAACGCGCGCGGCGTCGTGGTGGTCCACATCGGCCCCGAGAACGGCGGCACCGAGGGCACCCTCGCGCCCGCCGAGCAGGTCCCGGGGGAGAGCTACGAGCACGGCGAGCGGATCAAGTGCTACGTCGTGGCCGTCCACAAGGGGCCCCGCGGGGCGTCGGTCTCGCTCTCACGCACCCACCCCGATCTCGTCCGCGGTCTGTTCGCCCTCGAGGTGCCCGAGATCGGCGACGGCTCCGTGCGCATCGCCGCGATCGCCCGCGAGGCCGGACACCGCACGAAGATCGCCGTGGAATCCACGGTCTCCGGGCTCAACGCCAAGGGCGCCTGCATCGGCCCCAACGGTGCCCGGGTCCGGGCCGTGATGGCCGAGCTCGGCGGCGAGAAGATCGACATCGTGGACTACGACGACGATCCCACCGTCTTCGTGGGCAACGCCCTCTCGCCCGCCAAGGTGATCTCCGTGACGGTGGCCGACGAGCAGCTCCGGGCGGCCCGCGTGGTGGTGCCGGACTACCAGCTCTCGCTCGCCATCGGGAAGGAGGGCCAGAACGCACGCCTGGCGCACCGTCTGACACAGTGGCGGATCGACATCCACAGCGACGCCGAGTAGGGGGCGCGGCCCCGTTGAGCCCACGCGGTCGGGCGCGCCGTTCGTAACGACACGTCTCGACCTGTAGACTGGCGAGTTGTCACAGTGACTTCACGTCCACCCGCACTCCGGGAGGGGCGGCGAGAAACCGAGGCGGCCAGTTGCCGGGACACCGAGACCAGCAGACGGACGCCACGGACGGCGCGGGACCCATCCGGACCTGCGTTGGCTGTCGCCGCCGGGATTCCGATTCCCGGCTCCTCAGGATCGTCCACGATCCAGGGGCGGCGGCACTCGTGCCCGACCCCCGCCGGCGCGCGAACGGGCGAGGAGCCTGGGTGCACCGCGACGAGCGGTGCATCACGACCGCACTCGACCGCAGGGCCTTGACCAGGTCACTACGGATCGCCGGGGCCGTGTCACAGGACGCGGTCGCGGAGGTGCTCGGGGCACTACGCCTCGAGCGGGAGAACAAGGAACGGACCAGCAACGATGAGCACACCGTGAAGCTCGAGCGATGAACGTCCATCGGTATTAGACCGAGGTCGTGCGGCCAGCCCTGCCGTCCGGCCTCGCAGTGAGGAGAGCAGTGGCAGGCAAGCCCCGGGTACACGAACTGGCCAAAGAGTTCGGTATCACCAGTAAAGAACTTCTGACGAAGCTCCGCGATCAGGGGGAGTTCGTCAAGTCCGCGTCGTCGACGCTCGAGGCGCCGGTCGTCCGGCGGCTCCGTGAGGCGCACGCGCCCGCGGCCGGAGCGTCCGACGCGGCCCCAGCGGCCAAGAAAGCCGCCCCCTCCGCGCCCAAGCCCGGCGGTGCCCGGCCCGGCGCGGACCCGCGCAAGGCGACCCCGCCGTCGGCGGCGCCCACGCCCGGCCCCAAGCCGTCGGCCCCCGCCGCGGGCACGCCCACCCCGGGCCCGAAGCCAGCGGCGCCGGCCCCCAAGCCGTCGCCCGGCAAGCCGACGCCCGGCCCTACGCCGGCGACCCCGGCCGCGGCCGCGCGTCCTACGCCCGGGCCGCGTCCGGCGGGCCCCAAGCCGGGCCCCAGGGTCCCGCGCGTGGGGAACAACCCCTACTCGAGCGGCACGACCCCGGCCCCGCGTCCGCAGGGCGGCCCCCGCCCGGGACCGGGCCAGGCCGGCCCGCGCCCGGGTGGCGGTCGTCCCGCGCCCGGTCAGGGCGGACCCCGCCCCGGCGGCGGCCGTCCCGCCCCGGGTCAGGGCGGCCCCCGCCCCAGCCCCGGCAACATGCCGCCGCGCCCTAACCCCGGTCAGATGCCGGGCCAGGTCGCGCGTCCCGCGGGCGGTCGCGGCCGCCCCGGAGGCGGCCCCGGCGGACGTCCCGGTGGCGGTGGCTTCCGCCCCGGCGGTGGAGGGCCCCCGGGAGGCGGTGGCTTCCGCGGACGTCCCGGTGGCGGCGGCCGTGGCCGCGGCGGTGCCGCGGGCGCATTCGGCCGTCCCGGTGGCGCGCCCCGTAAGGGTCGCAAGTCGAAGCGGCAGAAGCGCCAGGAATACGACTCGATGCGGGCGCCCGAGGTCGGCGGCGTCCGGCTCCCGGACGGCCGCGGGCAGACCCTGCGGCTGGCCCAGGGCGCCTCGCTGAGCGACTTCGCGGACAAGATCGACGTCAACCCGGCCCAGCTCGTCCAGGCGCTGTTCAACCTGGGCGAGATGGTCACGGCCACGCAGTCCGTCTCGGAGGAGACGCTGCAGCTTCTCGGCGAGGAGATGGGTTTCAAGATCCAGGTCGTGAGCCCGGAGGACGAGGACCGCGAGCTGCTCGAGTCGTTCGACCTGTCGTTCGGTGAGGACGAGGGCGGCGAGGAAGACCTCGAGCGCCGTCCGGCCGTCGTCACCGTCATGGGTCACGTCGACCACGGCAAGACCCGCCTGCTCGACAGCATCCGGTCGGCGAAGGTCGGTGAGGGCGAGGCCGGCGGCATCACCCAGCACATCGGCGCCTACCAGGTCACGACCGAGGTCGACGGCTCCGACCGCACGATCACCTTCATCGACACCCCGGGCCACGAGGCGTTCACCGCCATGCGTGCGCGCGGCGCCAAGTCGACGGACATCGCGATCATCGTGGTGGCGGCGGACGACGGCGTGATGCCGCAGACGGTCGAGGCGATCAACCACGCGCAGGCGGCCGAGGTGCCGATCGTCGTGGCGGTCAACAAGATCGACAAGGAGGGCGCGCAGCCCGACAAGATCCGCGGCCAGATGACCGAGTACGGACTCGTGCCGGAGGAGTACGGCGGCGACACCATGTTCGTCGACATCTCCGCCAAGCAGAACCTCAACATCGACAGCCTGCTCGAGGCGGTCGTCCTCACCGCGGACGCGGCGCTCGACCTGCGGGCGAACCCGGACATGGACGCCCAGGGCGTGGCCATCGAGGCGCACCTCGACCGCGGTCGCGGTCCGGTCGCCACGGTGCTCGTCCAGCGCGGCACCCTGCGGGTCGGCGACTCGATCGTCGCGGGCGACGCCTACGGACGCGTCCGCCGCATGATCGACGAGCACGGCGACGACGTCGAGGAGGCGACCCCGTCGCGTCCGGTCCAGGTCATCGGCCTGACCAGCGTCTGTGGCGCCGGCGACACGCTCATGGTGGTCGAGGAGGACCGCACGGCCCGGCAGATCGCCGACCGGCGCAACGCGCGCAAGCGCAACGCGCTGGCGGCCAAGTCGCGCCGTCGGATCAGCCTCGAGGACCTGGACTCGCACCTCAAGGAGACGAGTCAGCTCAACCTCATCATCAAGGGCGACAACGCCGGTACGGTCGAGGCCCTCGAAGAGGCCCTCATGGGCATCGAGGTCGACGACGAGGTGCAACTGCGCGTCATCGACCGCGGTGTCGGTGCCGTCACCGAGACCAACGTCAACCTGGCCGCCGCGTCGGACGCCATCATCATCGGCTTCAACGTGCGCTCCGAGGGCAAGTCCACGGAGCTCGCTAACCGCGAGGGCGTCGAGATCCGCTACTACTCGATCATCTACCAGGCGATCGAGGAGATCGAGGCGGCGCTCAAGGGCATGCTCAAGCCGATCTACGAGGAGAAGCAGCTCGGCCAGGCGGAGATCCGCCAGCTGTTCCGCTCCTCCAAGGTGGGCACGATCGCCGGCTGCATGGTGATCGACGGCATCGTCCGGCGCAACGCCAAGGCGCGCCTCATCCGCGACGGCAGCGTCGTGGCCGAGGAGATGACCATCTCCTCGCTGCGTCGCGAGAAGGACGACGCCACCGAGGTCCGCGAGGGCTTCGAGTGTGGTCTCACCGTGACGTACGCCGACATCAAGGTCGGGGACGTCATCGAGGCCTACGAGCTCGTCGAGAAGCCGCGCGACTGACGTCGCGCGCGACCCGTGGGGGCAGGTTCCGTGGTGCACGGGCCTGCCCCCACGGCATGCTGTGAACCGAGCGGTCGTCTGCCGACCGCACCACGTCAAGGAGGATGGCCATGAGCGACAGGGGACGTGCCGGACGGCTCGGAAAGCGGATCGGGGAGATCGTCGCGACGGCGATCGAGCACGAGATCAAGGACCCGCGACTGGAGTTCGTGACCATCACCGACTCCCGCATCACCCCCGACCTCCGTCTTGCGACGCTGTACTACACGGTCCGGGGGGTCACGCTCGACGACGAACCCGACCTGGACGCCGCGGCCGACGCGCTCGCCACGGCACGCGGGCGGCTGCGCACCATGGTCGGCAAGCAGACCGGGGTCAAGTTCACCCCCGAACTGACCTTCGTCCTGGACTCGGTGCCGGATGCGGCCCGTCACATGGAGGAGCTCCTCGCCAAGGCGCGTGCCCAGGACGAGGAGGTCCGCCGTGTCGCCGAGGGCGCCCGCCCCGCCGGTGACGAGGACCCGTACCGCCGGGACGAGCGGGAGGGCCCCACGGAGGACGACGACCGGTGACGACCCGGGTCGATGCGGCCGGGGCGGCCGCGGTGCTGGCCCGCCACCGCGAGGTGACGGTGCTGTGCCACGTCCGCCCCGACGCCGACGCGCTCGGCAGTGCCACGGGGCTGACCCGCGCCCTCCGAGCGGCCGGCGCCGTGGTCCACCCCTCGTTCGACCCCGGCGAGGTGCCGGCCGGTCTCCGGGCGATCCCCGGGACCGGGGACGTGCGCCCGCTGGCCGACGTGCCGGCGCACAAGGGACTGGTGGTGGTGCTCGACTGCGCCAGCGAGGACCGTGTCGGGGACTGGGGGCGACTGGCCGCCGAGGCCGACGAGATCCTCGTCGTCGACCACCACCGCTCCAACCCCGGGTTCGGCACCCATCTCCTGCTCGACCCGGGGGCGGCGTCCACGGCGACCCTCGTCACCGAGATCCTCGACGCGGGCGGGTACCCCCTCGACCCCGAGACCGCCACCAGCCTCTACGCCGGTCTCGTCACCGACACCGGATCGTTCCGCTGGGGCGGTCCGGCGGCCCACGACACCGCCCGCCGCCTTCTCGCCGCCGGCGCCGAGACCAGCGTCCTGGGCTTCGAACTCCTCGACGCCCACCCCTTCGACTGGCTCGCCGTCCTCGGCGGCCTGCTCGCTGCGGCGCGGCTCGAGCCCGACGCCGCCGGCGGACGGGGCGTCGTGTGGCTCGAGGTCCCGCATCGGATCGCGGGCACCGCGCCGCAGGAGGATGTCGAGTCGCTCGTCTCCCACCTGAGGGGTGTCCGCGAGGCCGCAGTCGCGGTCCTGCTCAAGGAGTACCGGCCCGGCGAGTGGTCGGTCTCCCTGCGGTCCCGCGACGGCGACACCGTCGATGTGGCGGCCGTGGCCGGGGCGCTCGGCGGCGGCGGGCACCCTGCGGCCGCCGGCTGCACGGTGGGGGGCGACGCGCCGGGCATCGTGGCGAGGATCCGTGAGCACCTCGCCTGAGCGCGCGGCCGCGCGGCACTCCGATCCGGGCCCCGTCCCGCCCGACGTGGGGATCCGGGCGCTCGGGCGGCGCCTGTGGTCGATCGCGCTGCCCGTTCTTCCCGTCCTCGCGGCCGAGCCCCTGTACTTGCTCATCGACGGGATCGTCGTGGGGCGGCTCGGGCCGGAGGACCTCGCCGCGCTCGGGGTCGGCGCGCTCGTGCTGCTGGTCCTGGGGACCCAGATGAACTTCTTGTCCTATGGCACCACCGCCCGGGCGGCGCGCCTGCACGGCGCGGGCCGTCGGGCGGACGCGGTCGCCGAGGGGGTCCAGGCCACGTGGATCGCCCTGGTGGTGGGCGCGGTCGTGGTGGCCGCGGTCCTCGCCGGTCTCGGGCCGCTGACCCGGGCGCTGGCCGCGGACGCCGAGGTCGCCGCGCACGCCACCGACTGGCTGCGCGTGGCGGTGTGGGGCATCCCCTGCATCCTCGTGGCCTCCGCCGGGCACGGCTGGATGCGGGGCGTCCAGCGGCTGCGGACCCCGCTCGTGCTGGTCGCGCTCGGCGTGGGGGTATCCACCGTGGGCTGCGTCGTGCTGGTCCCCGGGCTCGGGCCGGCCCCCGCACTCGGCCTGGTGGGTAGCGCCTGGGCAAACCTCGCCGGACAACTGCTCATGGCAGGCGGGTTCGTCGCCGCCCTGGTCGGCGAGCACCGTGGCGCGTTCGGGCCCCGCCGCGACGTCATCGTGAGTCAGCTGCGCATGGGGCTGGACCTGGTGATCCGCACGGCGTCGTTCCAGGTGACCTTCGCTGTGGCCACCACGGCCGCGGCCGCCGCCGGCGTCACCTCGCTGGCCGCCCACCACCTCGCCCAGCAGCTCTGGGCGCTGTACTCACTGGTCCTGGACTCGGTGGCCATCGCCGCCCAGTCGCTCGTCGGGGCCGCGCTCGGGGCGGGGCTGGCCACGCACGGGCGGGCGCTCGCGAGGGCCGTGGTGGCGTGGTCCCTCGGCCTCGGCGCCGTGCTCGCCGTGGTCACGGCCGGCTTGCGCGGGCCGCTGGCCCACCTGCTCGCCGGTGACGACGAAGTGGCCGGCCGACTCGCGGTGGCGCTCGTGGGCATGGCCCTCGTGGTGATCCCGGCCGCCGTCGTCTTTGGCCTCGACGGCGTCCTGCTCGGCGCCGGGGATGCCGCCTACCTGCGCACGACCACCGTGGTGGCCGCGCTCGTCGGCTTCCTGCCCGTGCTCGTGGCCACCCGGCACTTCGGCTGGGGACTCGCCGGGATCTGGTGGGGGATGGGCGTGTTCGTGGCCCTGCGTCTCGTGGCCGTGGTCCTGCGCGCCCGCGGCGACCGCTGGCTCGTGCTGGGGGCCGACACGCCCGCCAGTGCCCGCGCGGAGGCGGACCGGTGACCGCGGCGCCCGCCCTGCGCGCGGTGTCCGACCTGCACGTCGGCCACCGTGGAAACGGCGACGTCCTGGACCAGATCACCCCGGGGCATCCCGACGACTGGCTCGTCGTGGCCGGCGACGTGGGGGAGCGGGTCGAGCACGTCGTGGGCGCTCTCGCGCGTCTGCGCGAGCGGTTCGCGCGCGTCATCTGGGTGCCGGGCAACCACGAGTTGTGGATCGGCCGGGACGAGGCAGGGACCACGTCCACGGAGAAGTACGCGCTCCTGGTCGACGAGTGCCGCGCGATCGACGTGGACACCCCGGAGGACCCGTACCCGCTGTGGCGGGGCGCCGGAGGGCCTGCGTGGGTCGTGCCGATGTTCCTGCTCTACGACTACTCCTGGACCCCCGTACGCGGCCAGCCGCGCGCAGAGGCGCTGGCGGCCGCGCGCACCCGCCGTGTCGTGGCCTCCGACGAGTTCCTCATCGACCCGGGGCCGCACCGGGACGCCGCGGCGTGGTGCCACGAGCGGTTGCTGGCCACCACCACCCGACTCGCCGCCCTGGACCCCGCCCACCCGACGGTGCTCGTCAACCACTGGCCCCTGCTGCGCCGGCCCACCGCGGTGCTGCACCACCCCGACTTCGCGATGTGGTGCGGGACCGAGCAGACCGCCGACTGGCACCGCCGGTACCGCGCCGCCGCCTGTGTATACGGCCACCTGCATATCCCGCGCACGACCGTGTACGACGGGGTCCGTTTCGACGAGGTCTCCCTCGGCTATCCGCGCGAGTGGGGCCGACGGGGCAGGCCCGAGCCGCTGGCCCGGCAGATCCTCCCCGCGCCGGAGACGCCGCAGGTGCGGTGGATCCGGGGCGGGGACGGACTTCCGCGGATCGCGGCGCCCGGCGAGGACGGGCCCGATATGGAGGAGGACCGGTGATCAGGGACGTCCTACCCGACGACGTGGTGGCCGTGACCTTTGACGAGGTGGGCCTGTCCGACGCCGAGGCACTCGCCGCCCTCCACCCGGTGGAGGCCGACCAGATCGGCGGTGCCGTGGAGAGCCGACGCATCGAATTCGCCGCCGCCCGCGCCTGCGCCCGCGAGGCGATGCACCGGCTCGGCCTCCCCGCCGCGCCGGTCGTGCGGGGCGGGCGCGGGATGCCCGTCTGGCCCGCCGGGGTGGTGGGCACGCTCACCCACACCAACGGACTGCGCGCGGCGGCGCTGGCGCGAGCGGACGCCGTCCGGTCGCTCGGGGTCGACGTCGAGCCGCACGGGCCGCTGCCCGAGGGGGTACTCGACGCCGTCGCCCGCCCCGAGGAGTCGGCCTGGGTCCGCGCGGCACTGGCGGAGGAGCCGGACGTGCGGTGGGACCGCATCCTGTTCACGGCCAAGGAGGCCACCTACAAGGCGTGGTTCCCGCTCACGCGGCGGTGGCTGGGCTTCGCCGACGCCCGCATCACCCTCGTTCCCACGCGGGTGGCAGACGGCGCAGCCGAGGGCGAGCTGCGGTCCCGGATCCTCATCGACCCCCATGCCGTCGACGGCGGGCCCGACCTCCTCGACCTCCGCGGCCGCTGGGCGGTCCGCGACGGCTATGTGGTCTCGGCGATCGTGCTCCGCCCCGCCCGGGTCGATAGCGTGGAGCCGTGAGCCGCCGCGACCCCTCCCGCCCCGCACCCGAGCCCGGCCTCGTCGTCGTCGACAAACCCGGGGGGATGAGCAGCCACGACGTGGTGGCCCGGCTCCGCCGGTTCTTCGGTACCCGCAAGGTCGGCCACGCCGGCACCCTCGACCCCATGGCCACGGGCGTCCTCGTGGTGGGCATCGAGCGCGCCACCAAGCTCCTCGGCCTGCTCGCCCTGGAGACCAAGTCCTACGAGGCCACGATCCGCCTGGGCGAGACCACGTCTACCGACGACGCCGAGGGGGAGACCACCGGGCGGGTCGACGCCGCGGGGGTGACGGATGAGGCGATCGACGCGGGGTTGGCCGCCCTCACCGGCGAGATCAGCCAGGTTCCGTCCGCGGTGAGCGCGATCAAGGTCCACGGCCGGCGGGCGTACGAGCGGGTGCGCGCGGGCGAGGAGGTCGAGTTGCGCGCCCGCCCCGTCACCGTCACCCGGTTCGAGGTCCTGGCCCGGCGCCGGTCCGGAGAGACGGTCGACCTCGACGTCGTCGTGGACTGCTCCACCGGCACCTACATCCGCGCCCTCGCGCGGGACCTCGGCGCCGGGCTCGGCGTGGGAGGACATCTCACCGCCCTGCGCCGCACCGCCGTCGGACCGTTCGGGCTGGACCTCGCCCGGACCCTGGAGGAGCTCGAGGCGGAGCCGAGGCTGTCGCTGGACCTGGACGCCGCCGCGCTCGCCTCGTTCCCCCGGCGGGACATCGACGCCCTCGAGGCCGAGGGACTGCGGCACGGCCGGTGGCTGGAGGCACGGGGGGACGCCGGGGTGGTCGCCGCGGTGGGGCCGGACGGCCGGGTGGCGGCCCTCGTCTCCGAGTCCGGGCGCCGGGCCTCCCCGGTGGTGGTCATGCGACCGGCCGGGCTGTGACCGCCGGGCGTAAGGTGGTCGCCGTGCAATTGTGGCGTTCGTTCGACGAGATCGTGATCCCCGGAGGCGGGACCTCCGTCGCCCTCGGGGTGTTCGACGGTCTCCACCGGGGGCACCGCGACCTGGTCTCCCACGCCGTGGAGACCGGCAAGGCGCTCGGCGCGAGCCCCGTCCTGGTGACCTTCGACCCCCACCCCGTGGAGGTCGTCCGGCCCGGCACGCACCCGCTCCTGCTCACCACCCCGGAGCGGCGCGCCGAGCTCGCCGTCGAGATGGGTATCGAGGCTGTCTTCGCCCTGCCGTTCGACACCGAGATGGCCGCCTGGGAGCCCGAGGAGTTCGTGGACCGCGTCCTCGTCGAAGGGCTCGGCTGCCGGGCCGTCACGGTGGGCACCAACTTCACCTTCGGCCGCCGCGCCGCGGGCACCCCCGAGACCATGCGCCGGCTCTGCGCCGAGCGGGGGATCGCGTGCGAGGTGATCGACCTCCTGCACTCGGGAGGGGAGACGGTCTCGTCGTCGCGGATCCGGCGGCTGCTCTCGGAGGCCGACGTCTCCGGGGCCGCGGAGATCCTCGGCCGCCCCCACCGGGTGGCGGGGGTAGTCGTCCACGGAGCCGGCCGCGGCGGCCGCGACCTCGGCTATCCGACCGCCAACCTGGACCTTCCGGAATACACGGCCGTCCCCGCGGACGGGGTGTACGCGGGGTGGTTCACGGTCCTGGACCACGAGCCCGTGGACGGCACTATCGTCCCGGGACGCGCCTACCAGGCCGCGATCTCCGTAGGTACCAACCCGACCTTCGGCGACGCGGCCCGCAGCGTCGAGGCCTTCGTCCTGGACGAGTCAGCCGACCTCTACGGCCGGCTCGCCGCCGTCGATTTCGTGGACCACGTGCGCGCCATGGAGAAGTTCTCCTCCGTCGACGAGCTGCTCGTGGCCATGGCCCGCGACGTCGACCGGACCCGCGCCGTCCTCGGTGCTGACGCTCGCTGATTAGGACGGCGGGGGAACCGGCTGGTAGCGTTACCCCTCGGCCCTCCTGCGGTCCGCGGCGGCGGGGCCACACATTTTCGCGGACTGGAATAACCAGGAGTATCCCCATGTCGCTGACCAGCGAAGAGAAGAAGGCCGTCCTCTCGGAGTACGGCCTCCACGAGACCGACACCGGCTCGCCCGAGGCGCAGGTCGCGCTGCTCACCAAGCGCATCTCGCAGCTCACGGAGCACCTCAAGACCCACCAGCACGACCACCACTCGCGCCGCGGCCTGCTCCTGCTGGTCGGCCGCCGCCGTCGCCTGCTCAAGTACGTCGCCAAGACGGACATCGAGCGCTACCGCTCGCTCATCGAGCGCCTCGGCCTGCGCCGCTGAACCGCGCCGCACCCGCACTCCTCGTCGGTCCCCGCCCTCCCCGGAGGTCGGGGACCGACCCATTTCCCGGCCCGCCGTGGGGCCGGCTCGCCCACGCGTCGGAGAACGACCGGCGCGTCGGGATGCGTTCGGCGACCGTTCCCCCTGGTAGCCTTAGCGACGGCCGGTGCCCGAGCACCGGGTGGCCTCGACAGGTCCGATTGGCGGTCCTCGGTAGTGGCTGTCGGAACCCGACGCCCCCCGCGAGAGCGGGGGAGGCGGGCCCCGACCGCTTCGATCGAAGACCGAGGTCGGCCCGGGAGGACCCGGGGCGCGGCGCCGGCGGCCCCGGCGGGACGAGCCCGCCGCGCGGCCCCACGCCACCGACACGACAGGAACTTCATGTCTGACATCACGGCCGTCGAGGTCGAGGACGGCGTCTTCGAGACCGTCGCGACCATCGACAACGGCGACTTCGGTCGCCGCGAGATCCGCTTCGAGACCGGACGCCTCGCCAAGCAGGCCGCCGGCTCGGTCGTCGCCTACCTCGACGACGAGACGATGATGCTGTCGGCCACCACCGCCGGCAAGCACCCCAAAGACCACTTCGACTTCTTCCCGCTCACGATCGACGTCGAGGAGCGGATGTACGCCGCGGGGCGCATCCCGGGCTCGTTCTTCCGGCGTGAGGGGCGCCCCAGCACGGACGCCATCCTCACCTGCCGGCTCATCGACCGTCCGCTGCGCCCGACGTTCGTGGACGGGCTCCGCAACGAGGTCCAGGTCGTCGTCACCGTCATGAGCCTCGACCCCAAGGATCTCTACGACGTCGTGGCGATCAACGCCGCCTCGGCCTCCACCCAGCTCTCCGGTCTGCCGTTCTCCGGACCGGTCGGCGGCGTCCGCGTCGCGCTCATCCCGACCTCCGCGAATCCCGCGGGGCAGTGGGTCGCGTTCCCGACCGTCGAGCAGCTCTCCGACGCCGTGTTCGACATGGTCGTCGCGGGCCGTGTCGTGGGGTCCGGTGCCGACTCCGACGTCGCGATCATGATGGTCGAAGCCGAGGCGACCGACACGGTCATCGAGAAGGTCGCCGGCGGCGCGCAGGCGCCGACCGAGGACGTGGTGGCCCAGGGCCTCGAGGCCGCCAAGCCGTTCATCGCCGAACTGTGTGCCGCCCAGCAGGCGCTGGCCGCCGCCGGCTCCTCCGAGCCGCGCGAGTTCCCGCTCTTCCCGCCGTACCAGGACGACGTCTACGCGGCCGTGTCCGAGGTCGCCGAGGCCAAACTCGGCGAGATCATGTCGATCGCCGACAAGCAGGAGCGCGAGAACGCGACGGACGGGCTCAAGGGCGAGGTGCTCGATCAGCTGGCCGAGCGTTTCGAGGGCCGCGAGGGCGAGATCGGGGGCGCGTACAAGTCGCTCACCAAGAAGATCGTCCGCCGTCGTATCCTCACCGACCACTTCCGCATCGACGGCCGCGGTGTCCGCGACATCCGCGCGCTGTCCGCCGAGGTCGAGGTGATCCCGCGCGCCCACGGCTCCGCCCTGTTCGAGCGTGGCGAGACCCAGATCATGGGCGTCACCACCCTCGACATGGTCAAGATGGCGCAGCAGGTCGACTCGCTCGGCCCGGAAACCAGCAAGCGCTACATGCACCACTACAACTTCCCGCCGTACTCCACCGGCGAGACCGGCCGCGTGGGCTCGCCCAAGCGCCGCGAGATCGGCCACGGCGCGCTCGCCGAGCGCGCCCTGATGCCGGTGCTGCCGAGCGTCGAGGAGTTCCCGTATGCGATCCGTCAGGTCTCCGAGGCCCTCGGCTCCAACGGTTCCACCTCGATGGGCTCCGTGTGCGCCTCGACCCTCTCGCTGCTCAACGCCGGCGTGCCGCTCAAGGCGCCGGTCGCGGGTATCGCGATGGGTCTGGTGTCCGACGAGGTCGACGGCGAGACCCGCTACGTGGCGCTCACCGACATCCTCGGCGCCGAGGACGCCTTCGGCGACATGGACTTCAAGGTCGCCGGCACGGGCATGTTCGTCACGGCCCTGCAGCTGGACACCAAGCTCGACGGCATCCCCTCGGAGGTGCTCGCCGCCGCGCTGACCCAGGCCCGCGAGGCGCGGCTGACCATCCTCGACGTCATGGCCGAGGCCATCGACGAGCCTGACGAGCTCAGCCCCTACGCCCCGCGCGTCATCGCCATCAAGGTCCCCGTGGACAAGATCGGCGAGGTGATCGGGCCCAAGGGCAAGATGATCAACTCGATCACCGAGGAGACCGGCGCGAACGTCTCGATCGAGGACGACGGCACCGTGTACATCGGTGCCACGGACGGCGAGTCCGCGCAGGCCGCGATCGACAAGATCAACGCCATCGCCAACCCGCAGCTGCCCAAGGTGGGAGAGCGCTTCCTCGGCACGATCGTCAAGACCGCCCCGTTCGGCGCGTTCGTCTCGCTGCTCCCGGGCCGCGACGGACTCGTCCACATCTCCAAGCTCGGCAACGGCAAGCGTGTCGGCAAGGTGGAGGACGTGGTCAACGTCGGCGACAAGATCCAGGTGGAGATCGCCGACATCGACAACCGCGGCAAGATCAGCCTCGTCCCCGTGGCCGAGGACACCGTGGACGCCACGGACGCCACGGCGGACGACGCCGGCTCCGAGAACTGACCTCACACGCCCGAGACGAGGCACGCATCCCGAGCGCGGGGTGCGTGCCTCGTCGTATGGAGGAGGAGCACAAGGTGGGTACGACGATCAGGGTGGACCGGTCGATCCCCGGGATCCGGGTGGTGACCGAGGACCTGCCGTGGTGCCACACAGCGGCGGTCGGGGTGTGGCTGGCCGCCGGGTCGGCGGACGAGGGTCCCGCCGAGCACGGCGCCGCCCACTTCCTCGAGCACGTCTTGTTCAAGCGGACCACGTCGGCGTCCGGCAGGGAGATCTCCGAGCGGATCGACCTGCTGGGCGGCGACCTCAACGCCTACACCGGTCGCGAACACACCTGCTATCACGTCCACGTGCCGGCGGAGGGGCTGGCGACGGCCGTGGACCTGCTCGTGGACGTGGTGGCCAACGGCTCGTGCACGCCGGACGACGTGGAGGTCGAGCGGGACGTGGTGCTGGACGAGTTGGCCGGGCGTGCCGACGACCCCGAGGACCTCGCGTGCGAGCTCGTCACCGCCGAAGTGCTGGGTGACGACCCGCTCGGGCGGTCGATCATCGGGACCGAGGAGTCGGTGGGGGAGCTCGACGCCGACACCCTGCGCACGTTCCACCGCCGGGTGCTCCGGGCGGGCGAGGTGGTGGTGGCCGCGGCGGGCCGGGTCGATCACGACGCCCTGGTCCGGTGGATCGCCGACGGGCCGCTCCCGGCGGTGGTGGCGGAGGGTCCGACGTCGCGGGTGGTCCGCACCGACGGAGGCTGGGCGGCGGCGCCCCGGCTCGCGGGGGAGGACGACGACTCCGAGCAGGTGCTCTTCGCGCTGGCCCGGCGGACCCCCGCCCGCGACCACGCGGACCGCGCCGCTGCCCAGGTCGCTACCGCCGTGCTGGGCGGCGGGCTGAGCTCTCGGCTCTTCCAGCGCGTCCGGGAGGAACTGGGCCTGGCGTACACGGTCTATGCCGCCCTGGACCAGTTCCGGGCGACGGGCCTTGTCACCGTGGTTGCGGGTAGCCCGGTGGAGCGGGCGGGCGCACTGGGCGGGGCGCTGACGGAGGTGATGAGGGGGATGGTGAGCGAGCCTCCGACCTCCGACGAGGTCACGCGGGCCGTCGGGCACCTCACCGGGTCGATCCGGCTGGGACTGGACGATCCGATGTCGCGGATGACCCGGATCGGCCGCCACCTGCTCGACCGCGACACGGTCGTGCCGGTCGAGGACTCGGTGGCCCGCCTGACGGCGGTGACGCGCGACGACGTGGTGGGGTACTGGGCACGGGAGTCGGCGCCGTGGTGCCTGGCGGCCGTGGGGCCCGGCATGCCGGGCGGGGGCGGCGCGGCGGGACTCCTCGACGGGGTGTGTGGATAGGCTTGACGGGACGCGAGGACGGCCGGAGGAGACGATGACGGTGACGAAGGTGGGCGTGCTGGGCGCGCGCGGCAAGGTTGGCACGGCGATCTGCGAGGCGGTCCGGGAGGCCGAGGACCTCGAGCTGGTGGCCGAGGTGGACCAGGGCGACCCGATCGGGTCGCTGACGGAGGCCGGCGCGCAGGTGGTCGTGGACTTCACCCATCCCGACGTGGTGATGGACAACCTCGAGTACTGCGTCTCCCACGGCATCCACGCGGTGGTGGGCACCACCGGGTTCACCGAGGAGCGGCTCGACACGCTGCGTGGTTGGTTGGACGCCAACCCCGGCACCGGCGTGCTCGTCGCCCCCAACTTCGCGATCGGCGCCATCCTCATGATGCGGTTCGCCGCCCAGGCGGCGAAGTTCTTCCCCTCGGCGGAGATCGTCGAGCTGCACCACCCGAACAAGGCCGACGCCCCGTCCGGCACAGCCCAGCGCACCGCCGAGATGATGGGTGCCGCCCGCGCCGAGGCGGGGCTGCCGCCGGCCCCCGACGCCACCTCCCAGGAGCTCGAGGGGGCGCGGGGCGCCGACGTGGACGGCGTCCGCGTCCACTCGGTCCGCCTCACCGGGCTCGTCGCCCACCAGGAGGTGCTGCTCGGTACCCAGGGGGAGACCCTGACGATCCGGCACGATTCGCTGGACCGCTCGTCCTTCGCCCCCGGCGTCCTTCTCGGCGTCCGGTCGATCGTCGACGCGCCCGGCCTCACCGTGGGTCTCGACACCTTCATGGACCTGTAGGACGGGCCGAACAGTGGACCGGATCATCAAGCCGCTCGTCATGGGCGTCACCACCCTCGCCCTGGTCGTGGCGTTCGGCTACCTGCTCAACCTCGGGTGGTCGCTGGCCACGGCCACGGAGAACGTCGCCGTGCGGGGCCTGGGTGTGGGACTGATCCTGCTCACCCTGGTCGGGGTGTGGGCCACCTGGGCGATCGTGCGCAACGGCCTCGAGCTGCAGCGGATCTCGGCCGCCGCCGCCGCGGAGGGGGTCGAGCTGGATGTCTCCGGACTGGACCGGATGCCCTCGGGACGCCTCGACCGCGACGCCGCGGACGCCCTGTTCGACGAGGTGAGCGCCGAGTACCAGGGTGCTCCCGAGGACTGGCGCACCACCTACCGCCTCGCGCGAGCGTACGACCACGCCGGCGACCGCGTGCGGGCCCGGGAGGTCATGCGCGAGGCGATCCGGCTCCGCGAGCGGGAGTCGTCGGTGCGCTCGGAGGGGGCACGATGAGCCACGTCCTGCTGGTCCACCACGCGCCGTCACCGCGGCTCCGCCGGATCCTCGAGGCCCTCGAGAAGGGGCTGGCGCACCCCGAGCTGGCGGGGATCGGGGTGGAGTCGGTGCCCGCGCTGGCGGCCACCGACGACCACGTCCTGCGCGCCGACGGCTACGTCCTGCTCACGCCGGCGAACTTCGGCTACATGTCCGGCGCGCTCAAGCACTTCTTCGACCGGACCTACTACACGTGTGAGGGGGCGGTCGCGGGACGGCCATACGCGCTGTGCGTGCACGGCGACAACGACACGACCGGTGCCGTCTCCTCCGTCGAAAGGATCACCACCGGCTGGGGATTGGTCGCCGTGGCCCCCGCGGTGGAGCTCGCGGGGGAGACCGACCCAGACACCCTGGAGGCCGCGGCGGACGCCGCCGCGACCGTGGCCGCCCACCTGCTCGCCTGACGCCGGCGGCACCACGCACACGAGGAGTACGCACATGTCCGAGCTCGTCCGGCGGCAGGTCCGCATGGTCGCGCACACGCAGTTCACCCCGCCGCAGGAGATCGACTGGGAGACCGACGCCGAGGGCGGCTCGGCGCTCGCCGAGTTCGCCGGCCGCGCCTGCTACCAGAGTTGGGACAAGCCCAACCCGAGGACGGCGACCAACGCCGGGTACCTCCGGCACATCCTCGAGGTGGGCCACCTGTCGGTGTTCGAACACGCCAGCGTGAGTTTCTACATCACGGGCATCTCCCGCTCCTGCACCCACGAGCTCATCCGACACCGGCACTTCTCCTACAGTCAGCTGTCCCAGCGGTTCGTCCCCGAGCACGACTCCAAGGTCGTGCCGCCGCCGGCCATCGCGGACGACCCCGAGCTGGTCGAGATCTTCCGGCGCGCGACGGACGCCTCGCGCGACGCTTACGCGGAGATGCTCACCCGACTCGAGGAGCGGTTCGCGGACGTGCCCAACCCGATGCTGCGCCGCAAACAGGCCCGCCAGGCCGCCCGCTCCGTGCTGCCCAACGCCACGGAAACCCGGATCGTGGTGACCGGCAACTACCGGTCCTGGCGGCACTTCATCGGCATGCGGGCCACCGAGCACGCGGACACGGAGATCCGGGGCCTGGCGATCGACGTGCTCCGCCACCTCCGGGAGGCCGCACCGGCGGTGTTCGCCGACTTCGAGATCGCGACCCTGGAGGACGGCTCGGAGATCGCCGTGAGTCCCTATGTCCTCGAGGGCTGAGCCGGACGGTCGGCGGGGTGGGCTCGGGGTTCGGCGGCCCTGGGGGTACCCTGGGAGACCATGACACACGTGACCTCGGGGGGCCCGGCGCCGACCGCCGATGCCGATCCCCGGCGCGGCGGCCCCTTCGGCAGCGTCATCACGGCGATGATCACCCCCTTCGGGCGGGACGGCCACCTGGACCTGCGCGCCGTGGCCAGGGTCGCGGAGCACCTCGTGGACTCCGGCTGCGACGGGCTCGTGGTGTCGGGAACCACGGGCGAGTCGCCCACCACCACGGATGCGGAGAAGATCGCGGTCCTGGACACCGTCCTGGCCACCGTGGGCGACCGCGCGACGATCGTCGCCGGTGTCGGGACGTACGACACCGCGCACTCGGTCTACAACGCGCGCCAGGCGGCCGCATCCGGGGCGCACGGCATGCTCGTCGTCACCCCCTACTACTCCAAGCCCACCCAGGCGGGCCTCGACGCGCACTTCCGGGCTGTGGCCGACGCCACCGATCGCCCGGTGATGCTCTACGACATCCCGCCCAGGTCAGTGGTGCCGATCCAGGCCGACACCCTCATCGGGTTGGCCGAGCACCCCAACATCGTGGCCGTCAAGGACGCCAAGGGCGACTTCCACGACGCGCTCACCGTCATGACCCACTGTGACCTCGCCTACTACTCGGGCGATGACCAGCTCAACCTCCCGTGGCTCGCCGTGGGCGCGTGCGGCTTCGTCAGCGTGATCGGCCACGTGGCCGCCCCGCGCCTCGTCGAACTCCGCCGCGCCTACCTCGCGGGCGACAACGAGACCGCACGACGCATCAACCTGGGACTCCTCCCGCTGTTCGACGCCCAGAGGGCGCTCGGTGGCGTGTCGATGTCCAAGGCCGCACTGGAACTTCTCGGGATCCCGGCCGGAGTGCCGCGTCTCCCGCAACTACCCCCTACCACCGAGCAGCGGGACGCGCTGGCGTCGCTGCTCCACAGAGCAGGAGTCACCACATGACCGACACCCCCACCGGTTCCCGCGGACGCGGCCGCCCCCGCAGGGCGGCCGGACGGCCGAGCGGCGAGCCCGCCGCCGTCCCCGCGACGCCGGAGTTCACCGAGCCGGCCGCGGCCTCCGCGGCCACCGAGAAGCCCGGGTCCGAGGGCGGCTCCCGCGGACGCGGCTCATCCGGCTCGCGCGGCGGCGGGTCCTCCGCCTCCGGCGGGAAGTCCGGTACCTGGTCCGCCAAGGCCTCCGGCGACGGTAACGGCGACGGAGGCCAGGGTCGTAAGGGCTCCGGCACCGGCGGCCAGGGGGCGTCGCAGGGCGGCGGCCGGGGCCGCGGCGGACGTGGTCGCGGCCGCGGTCGTGGCGACTCGTCGACGGCCGACATCGGCGGCTTCGTCACGATGCAGGGCGCGGACATGACGGTCCGGCTGCCCAGCCCGCCCAAGGCGCGCAAGGGCGCCATGCGCATCGTCGCGCTCGGCGGCATCTCCGAGATCGGCCGCAACATGACCGTGTTCGAGTACAACTCGAAGCTGCTCATCGTGGACTGCGGCGTCCTCTTCCCGAGCTCCACCGAGCCCGGTGTCGACCTCATCCTCCCCGACTTCGGGCACATCGAGGACCGCTTGGAGGATGTCGAGGCGCTCGTGCTCACGCACGGACACGAGGACCACATCGGCGCCATCCCGTTCCTGCTCAAGCTCCGGCCGGACATCCCGATCGTCGGCTCCAAGTTCACCCTCGCCCTGGTGGCGGCCAAGTGCCGCGAGCACCGCATCAAGCCGGTGTTCCACGAGGTCGACGAGGCCAGCGTCTCCTCGTTCGGGGCGTTCGAGGTCCGCTACTACGACGTCAACCACTCGATCCCCGAGTGCCTCGGCGTGGTGATCACCGCCGGGGGCAACTCGGTGATGATGACCGGCGACATCAAGCTCGATCAGCTGCCCACCGACAAGCGGCCCACCGACCTGCCCAAGATGTCGCGCTTCGGCGACGAGGGCATCGACCTGCTGTTGGTTGACTCCACCAACGCCACGACACCCGGGATCAGCCCGTCGGAGGCCGGCGTGCTGCCCGCGCTCGAGCGGCTCATCGGCGACGCGCGCAAGCTCGTCGTGGTGGCCTGCTTCGCCTCGAACGTCTACCGCGTCCAGTCCGCCATCGACGCCGCTGCCGCCGCCGGCCGCAAGGTGGCGCTCAACGGCCGCTCGATGCTCCGCAACATGGAGATCGCGCTGGAGATGGGCCTGCTCTCCGACCCGTCGAACGTCATCGTCGACATGGACTCGGCCGCCAAGCTGCCGGCCGAGAAGCTCGTCGTGGTGACCACCGGCACGCAGGGAGAGTCGATGGCCGGCCTGTCGCGGATGGCGCGGCGCGAGCACCGGCAGGTCAACCTCTCCGAGGGCGACACCGTGATCTTCTCCTCGTCGCTCGTCCCGGGCAACGAGGAGGCCGTCTTCGGCGTGATGAACAGCCTGTCGCAGATGGGCGTCCACGTGATCACCGGGCGCGACGCCGACGTCCACGTCTCCGGGCACGGTTACTCCGGCGAGCTGCTGTTCATCTACAACGCCGTCCGGCCCAAGAACGCCATGCCGGTGCACGGCGAGTGGCGCCATCTGCGCGCCAACAAAGCGCTCGCGATCGCCACCGGCGTGCCGGAGAGCAACGTGGTGCTGGCGCAGAACGGCGTGGTGGTGGAGCTGGTCGACGGCAAGGCGTCCGTCGTGGGCCAGATCCCGGTCGGCAACCTCTACGTGGACGGACTGTCCACCGGCGACGTCGGCGACACCGTGCTCGCGGACCGCACCGTCCTCGGCGAGGACGGGTTCATCGTGGCCACCGTCGTGGTCGACCCGCGCACCGGCCGCCCGGTGAGCAGGCCGCAGATCATCGGCAAGGGCTTCACCGACGAGCCGGGCGCGCTCGCCCCCGTCGTGGACCTCGTCGAGAACGCCCTCTGGGACCTCGCGGGCGAGGGTGAGACCGACCCGTACCGCCTGGCTCAGGCGGTGCGCCGCACGGTCGGCCGCTGGGTGGCCGACAAGTGGCGCCGCAAGCCGATGATCGTGCCCACGGTCATCACCTCGGACACGGGCGAGGGCTGAGCCCCGTGGGTGCCGATCGCCCGACGCTGGCCCGCCGCGAACGCAGCGCACTGGTGCGCTCGTTGCGAGCTGCGGGTCCGGACGCGCCCACCCTGTGCGAGGGCTGGACCACCCGGGACCTCGCCGCGCACCTCGTGGTGCGGGAGGGGCGGCCCGACGCGGCGGCCGGCGTGCTCGTCCCGGCCCTTGCGCCCCGGCTCGAGGAGTTACGGCTCCGCGAGGCCGACCGGGACTGGGACGAGTTGCTCGACCGGATCGACGGCGGCGCCCCCTGGTATTCGCCGTTTCGTTACGCCGACCAGGTGGCCAACGCCGCGGAGTACCTCGTGCACCACGAGGACGTCCTGCGCGCGCGAGAGGTGTGGAGTGAGCGGGAGTTCGGCGCGGAGGACCTCGACCGCATCTGGTCCCTGGCGACCACCGTCGCACGGACCGTCTTGCGCCGCGTTCCCGCCAGGATCGAGCTGACCACCCCGCCGGGGGTACGGCTCGAGCGTGGCCGCGCGGTCACCGCCGGAGCGGCCGTCGCGCCGGTCGTGAGCGTGACCGCCGCGCCGGTCGAGATGCTGCTCTGGGCGTTTGGCCGCGACCCGGTGCACGTGGACGTCTCCGGCCCCGAGGACGGTATCGAGGCGGTGCTGGCGGTGTCCCGGGGGATCTGAGCACACGGCACGCCTGTGGCTGCTGTTACCAATGGGATCGTCAGGGGCTAGAGTGACACCCATGGCATCCAGCTCGAGCACGCGATCGACCCGTGCCCCCGGTGGACGACGTCCGGCCGCGAAATCCGGCGCGCAGCGGAGCGCGAGGGCTGCGTCGGCCTCGTCGTCGCCGCGCCGCGGCTCTGTGGTGTCCACGCCGCGGGCCGGCACGCGCGGAGTGGCCCGCGGCGGCGACACTCGCCGCACCGTCGCTCCCGAGCGCACGTCCGGAGCGTTCGGCGCCGTCGGGCGTGGCCTGCGCGGGGGGTGGTCGGCGGTGGCCAAGGGTGTCGGCCACGGGGTCCGTGGCCTCGGGGGAGGGGGCGACGACGAGCGCGAACTCCCGCCGCACCGCCGGGACGGTCTCGGGCTGGTCCTGCTGGGCGTCGCGATCCTGATGGCGGGCGCCGTGTGGTTCGGCGCCGCCGGTCCGGTCGGCGACTGGCTCGACACCGGGGTCCGCACCGTCGTCGGCACGCCGGGTGCGGTGCTGCCGCTCCTGCTCGCAGGCTGGGGTGTGCTCGTCATGGCGCGCGAGCCTCGCCCCGACGTCCACTCCCGCTGGCTCGTGGGCACGACCGTGACCTCGCTGGGGGTGCTCGGCCTGTGGCACCTCGGCGCCGGGTCGCCCGCCGACCCCGCGGGCATCCGCGCGGGAGCGGGCGTCCTGGGCCGCGTCATCGGCGGGGGCCTGGAGGCCGCCGTCTCGGTCTTCGTCGCCGTGCCGCTGCTCGTGCTCCTCGTCGTGTTCGGCGTCCTCGTCATCGTTGGCCGCCCCGCGCGGGAGATCCCGGGCCTCGTCCGCGGGTTCTTCGGCTGGGACGGCTCGGGCGACCTCGTCTACGAGGGGGACGACGACTGGGAGGACCCCGACGCCACCACCGCGTACCCGCTCGACGAGCTGGACGCGCCCACCGAGGAGGCCCCCCGCCCGGCGCGGCGGTCGAACCGGCGTCGCGTCGCCGCGTGGTCGGATACTCCCACCACCGGCGAGACGGTGGAGATGCCGCCCGCGCCAGTGCCGGAGCCCGCACCGGAGGTCGACACCACCAGCGAGGCGCCCGCTCCGCGGCGGCCCCGTCGGGCCGGGTCCGCCGCGGCGGCGGACACCAAGGCCACGCCCGACGCGGGGACCACCGAGTCGAGCGAGGTTCCGCAGACCAACAAACCGAGCACGCACACGGCCGCAGACGCCGAAGCCGAGCGCATGGACTCGCAGAAGCAGCTGCTCAGCGGGATCGACTACACGCTCCCGCCGGTGAGCCTGCTCAAGGCCGGCGACCCGCCCAAGGCGCGCAGCGAATCCAACGACCAGATGATCGAGGCCATCCAGGGCGTTCTCGAGCAGTTCAAGATCGACGCCGCCGTCACCGGGTTCACCCGCGGGCCGACGGTCACTCGGTACGAGGTCGAGCTGGGGCCGGGCGTCAAGGTCGAGAAGATCACCGCCCTGCACCGCAACATCGCCTACGCGGTGGCCACGGACAACGTACGGCTCCTCGCGCCCATCCCCGGCAAGTCCGCGGTGGGCATCGAGGTGCCCAACCACGACCGCGAGATGGTCCGCCTGGCCGACGTCCTCACCGACCCCGGGACCGCGGCCAAGCACAACCCGATGCTCATCGGCCTCGGCAAGGACATCGAGGGCGACTTCGTCACCGCCGACCTGGCCAAGATGCCGCACCTGCTCGTGGCCGGCTCGACCGGCTCGGGCAAGTCGAGCTTCGTCAACTCCATGCTCGTCTCGCTGCTCACCCGGGCCACCCCGGACGAGGTGCGGCTCATCCTGGTGGACCCCAAGATGGTGGAGCTCACGCCGTACGAGGGCATCCCGCACCTCATCACCCCCATCATCACGCAGCCCAAGAAGGCGGCGGCAGCGCTGGCGTGGCTCGTCGAGGAGATGGAGCAGCGCTACCAGGACATGAAGTCAACGCGCGTGCGGCACATCACCGACTTCAACGAGCGCGTCAAGTCGGGCGAGATCACCACCCCGCCCGGCAGCGAGCGCGAGTACCGCCCGTACCCGTACATCGTGGCCGTGGTGGACGAGCTCGCGGACCTCATGATGACGGCCCCGCGCGACATCGAGGACGCGATCGTCCGCATCACCCAGAAGGCTCGCGCGGCGGGCATCCACCTGGTGCTCGCGACCCAGCGGCCGTCGGTCGACGTCGTGACCGGTCTCATCAAGACCAACGTGCCGTCGCGGTTGGCCTTCGCCACCTCGTCGCTCACGGACTCCCGGGTCATCCTCGACCAACCCGGCGCCGAGAAGCTCATCGGCATGGGCGACGGGCTCTTCATCCCCATGGGCGCCTCGCGGCCCATCCGCATGCAGGGTGCCTTCATCACCGACGAGGAGATCCACGAGGTCGTGGACTTTGCCAAGAACCAGGCGGAGCCCGACTACGACGAGTCGGTGACCTCGGCCAAGGAGGGCGACAAGAAGGAGATCGACGGCGACATCGGCGACGACCTCGATGACCTGCTGGCCGCCGTCGAACTGGTCGTGTCCAGTCAGTTCGGCTCGACCTCGATGTTGCAGCGCAAGCTGCGCGTGGGCTTCGCCAAGGCCGGTCGGCTCATGGACCTCATGGAGACCCGCGACATCGTCGGCCCCTCCGAGGGGTCCAAGGCACGCGAGGTGCTGGTCAAGCCCGAGGAGCTCGCCTCGGTGCTGTGGATGATCAAGGGCGGGGAGCCGCCGGCGGACGCGGCCGACGGCGCCGCCGCCGCGACCGACGACCTGGACCCGGCGCCCGTCGGATGAGTGGGACGGCGGGCCGTCAGGTCAACAGGCCGTAGACCGGCATCCACTCCCGGACGGTGATGTCCGACACCAGTCCGCGCAGACAGTGGGGGTCCTCATCGACCAGCGCACGCGCGGCGTCCGTGTCGGGTGCCGACACGAGCAGCAGGGCGCCGCTGCCGTCGACGAAGGGCCCGACCGACCGGATGGCACCCCGATACACCTGGGAGGACAGCCACTCTCGGTGGGCGGGCTTGTTGGCCTCGCGTTCCTCGGTCTGCGCGGGCTCGTAGGTGTAGGTGACGGCGAAGAACGGCATCGGCGGCGGGCTCCCTCGGTCTCGGGTGGGACGTGCGGGTCCAGGGTATGACGACGGCCGTGGCTAAGGTGTGGGGGTGACCGCTTCCCCCGCCGACGAGGGTCGACCCTCCGCCGAGGTCCCCGTCCTCAACGTCGCCAACGTCCTCACCGTGCTGCGGATCGTGCTGGTCCCGGTGTTCCTCGTGATCTTCTTCGTGGCCGGCGCCCAGGACCCGTGGTGGCGGCTGGGGGCGTTCGTCGCCTTCGTCGTCGCCATGGGCACCGACTACATCGACGGCTACCTCGCCCGCCGGCTCGGGCTGGTCACCGACTTCGGCAAGATCGCTGACCCCATCGCCGACAAGGCGCTGATGGCGGCGGCGATGATCTCCCTGTCCGTCATCGGCGAGCTGTACTGGTGGGTCACCGTCGTCGTGCTCGTCCGTGAGGTCGGCATCACCCTGTGGCGCCTGTTCGGGGTGGATCACGTCGTGGCGGCCAGTCCCGGGGGGAAACTCAAGACAGTGACGCAGTCGGTCGGTGTGGGCATGCTCATCCTGCCACTGCCGCACTGGTTCTGGCCGATCGAGTGGATCGTGGTGGGTATCGCGGTGGTGCTCACCGTGTACACGGGTATCGACTACCTCCTGAAGGCGCGGCGGGCGGCTCGGAGCGCGGCGTGAGCGCGCGGGAGACGGAATTCGTCGCCCGACTGTCCGCCCGCGGCCTCACCGTGGCCACCGCTGAGTCGCTCACCGCCGGCCTGCTCGCGTCGCGGATCGCCGCGGTGCCCGGGGCCTCCGCCGTCCTGCGCGGCGGGCTCGTCGTCTACGCCACCGACCTCAAGCACACCCTGGCCGGTGTCCCCGACGAGGTGCTCGCGCGGCACGGCGCGGTCTCCCGCGAGACCGCTGCGGCGCTGGCGGACGGGGCGCGGTCGCGGTGCGGTGCCGACGTGGGGATCGGGCTGACCGGCGTGGCCGGCCCCGACCTCCAGGAGGGACACCCGGCGGGGACCGTCTACGTGGGGGTCTCCGGGCCGGACGGGCACGCGGAGGTCCTCGCGCCGGCGCTGCGGGGGAATCGCGCGCGGATCCGTGAGGCCGCGTGCGAGGTGGCCATCGACCGGCTGCTCGAGATCCTCGGGAACGAAACCGGCGCGTGAGGCGTTGTACCCCGTGATGCCGAACATCCAGATGACCACGCTGCCCCGACCGGACGACCGGCCCGGGCGTCCGCTGCTCCGGGAGGCCCTGGGGACGGTCCTCCGCGGGCTGCGCGGGGAGACCGGCCGCACCCTCCGGGACGTCGCCGATGTCGCCCGGGTCAGCCCCGGCTACCTCTCCGAGATCGAACGCGGCCGCAAGGAGGCCTCGAGCGAGCTCCTGGCCGCGGTGTCCGACGCCCTCGACGTGTCGCTGGGTGAGATACTCATCCGCGCCGCACTCGAGGTCTCCCCGCCCGGGACGGTCGCCGAGCCGGTGCTCGCGGCCTGAACCGCACGTCACCAGACCCACCAGGACGTCGGTGGTCGTATACCGACCCCGTTCGGTACCGTGGTACCGACCCGTCGTCCGAATCGGCAGAAGGACACAACGCAGCGATGGCCAATCCGTTCGTCAAGGCATGGCGCTACCTCATGGCGCTGTTCGATTCGAAGATCGACGAGAACGCCGATCCGAAGGTGCAGATCCAGCAGGCGATCGCGGACGCGCAGCGTCAGCACCAGCAGCTCTCGCAGCAGGCGGCAGCGGTCATCGGCAACCAGCGCCAGCTGGAGATGAAGCTCAACCGTCAGCTCGCCGAGATCGAGAAGCTGCAGGGCTCCACGCGCCAGGCCCTGCAGATGTCCGACCAGGCCCGCCAGAACGGTGACGCGCAGAAGGCGACCGAGTACGAGAACGCCGCGGAGGCCTTTGCCGCGCAGCTCGTCACCGCCGAGCAGAGCGTCGAGGACCTCAAGGGGCTGCACGACCAGTCGCTGCAGGCCGCCGCGCAGGCCAAGAAGGCCGTCGAGCAGAACGCCATGGTGCTCCAGCAGAAGGTGGCGGAGCGCACCAAGCTGCTCAGCCAGCTCGAGCAGGCCAAGATGCAGGAGCAGGTCAGCGCGTCCCTGCAGTCCATGTCGGAGATGTCGGCCGGGGGCAACACCCCGAACCTGGACCAGGTCCGCGAGAAGATCGAGCGCCGCTACGCCAACGCGCTCGGCTCCGCTGAGCTCGCCCAGAACTCTGTGCAGGGGCGCATGCTCGAGGTCGAGCAGGCCTCCACCCAACTCGCCGGCCACAGCCGCCTCGAGCAGATCCGGGCGTCCATGAGGGCCGAGGGCGGGCAGCTCGAGCAGGGCTCCGGCGCCACCGGGCAGCTCTCGGCGGGCCAGTCGGCCCCGGCCACGCCGCCGCAGCAGCAGGCGCAGTCCGAACAGCAGTAGTGATCGCATAGGCCCCGGGCCGTCGGCGTCCGCGCCGGCGGCCCGCCGTCGTCTCCGGGGAGGGGGAACAGGGGTGACGTTGACCGAGTTCCGGGAACGGACCGGGGAGGTGTTCGGGTCGCTGCGGGCCGACCACCTCGTCCGGACCCACCACCTGTCCGCGTGTGGCGGTCGGACCGCCGCGGAGGCGATCGACGCCGGCGAATCCGTGAAACGGGTGTGGCTCGCACTGTGCGAGGAGTTCGACGTCCCCGAGGTGGATCGATAGCGATCCCGGGCGCCCGCACCGCGGCGTGTCGCACCATCTCGAACATCCGTTCGTCTACACTCGGGACCCGTGACCGCGCGGATCCCTCTCCACAGGGCCCCGTCCCTCCACAGGGCGGGGCCGTCGGGGGATCGCGCGGCGGTTCGTGTCGTACCCGACCCGTAGCGTCCGGACCGAGAAGGCAGACAGAGACCCGCCGGTGGGGCACCGGGGTCGTAGACGAACGGAGAGCAGCTGATGGCAGGTAAGGCCGTGGCAGGTAAGAGCAAGGACAAGACGCAGGGCCGCGAGCAGGCGCTCGAGCTCGCCCTCGCGCAGATCGACAAGGCCTTCGGGAAGGGCTCGGTCATGCGACTGGGCGACGACACGCGTCCGCCGGTCAAGGTCATCCCGTCGGGCGCGCTGTCGCTCGACGTGGCGCTCGGCGTGGGCGGGTTCCCCCGCGGTCGCGTCGTGGAGGTCTATGGGCCGGAGTCCTCCGGTAAGACCACCGTCGCGCTCCACGCCGTCGCCAACGCGCAGGCCGCCGGCGGGATCGCCGCGTTCATCGACGCCGAGCACGCGCTGGATCCGGAGTACGCGCGTCGGCTCGGGGTGGACACGGACAACCTCATCGTCTCGCAGCCGGACACCGGCGAGCAGGCCCTGGAGATCGCGGACATGCTGGTCAAGTCGGGGTCGATCGACATCATCGTCATCGACTCCGTCGCCGCGCTCGTGCCCCGCGCGGAGATCGAGGGCGAGATGGGCGACAGCCACGTGGGCCTGCAGGCCCGGCTCATGAGCCAGGCACTGCGCAAGATGACCGGCGCGCTCCACAACTCCGGGACCACCGCGATCTTCATCAACCAGCTCCGCGAGAAGATCGGCGTGATGTTCGGTTCGCCGGAGACCACGACCGGCGGCAAGGCGCTCAAGTTCTACGCGTCGGTACGGCTGGACGTGCGCCGGATCGAGACGCTCAAGGACGGCGCCGACGCGGTGGGCAACCGCACCAAGGTCAAGGTGGTCAAGAACAAGGTCGCGCCGCCGTTCAAGATCGCGGAGTTCGACATCCTCTACGGCGAGGGCATCAGCCGGGAGGGCTCGCTCATCGACATGGGCGTGGAGAACGGCTTCATCAAGAAGTCCGGCTCGTGGTTCACCTACGGCACCGACCAGCTCGGACAGGGGAAGGAGAACGCCCGCCGGTACCTCAAGGAGAACCCTGACGTGCGGGACGAGATCGAGCGCAAGATCCTCGACAAGCTCAACATCGGCGCCGGCGCCGAGATCGCGGAGATCGAGGCGGACGCCGACGCGCCGATCGACGTCGTGCCCGTCGACTTCTGATGCCGGCGGCGGGACCGCGGCGGCCCATCGACCTGGAGGCGCTCCGAGCCGCGGTCGCCGCGGTGGATTCCCGCGGCTCGGCCACGGCCGACCTCCCCCCGCTGAGCCCGGACGCCCACGAGGCGGCCAAGGCGGCGCTGCGGCTGCTCCGGCACCGGCCCCGGAGCGAGCACGAGCTACGCGAGCGGTTGGCGGCCAGGGAATACGAGTCCGCGACGATCGATGAGGCGGTCGACCGCATCCGGGCCTGGGGGCTGGTGGACGACGCCGACTTCGCCGCCGAGTGGGTCCGGGGCCGACGCCGCCGCCGGGGGCGCTCCCGCGGCGCGCTCCAACGCGAGCTGCGGGAGAAGGGAGTCGCCGAGGTCCACATCGCCGGCGCGGTGGCGGGGATCGCCGACGACGAGGAACGGGACCACGCAGCGGAGCTCGTCCGCTCCCGACTCGCTCGTCGGCCGGGCACCGGCGGCGCGGCGCGCGACCGGCTCGGCGAGCGCCGGAGGCTCGTCGCGTTCCTCGCCCGGCGCGGTTACCCGACCGGGCTGGCGATGTCCGTGGTGGACGCCGAGCTCGCCGCCGCAGGCTGGTGAGGGCCGGGGGCGGGGGCCCAGCGGCGATTACCCCCAGGTGCGGTCCTTCAGTACCCTGGCCTGCGTGGATTCTCTCGTGACGGACCAGGAGACGGCGGAGGTCGACACCCGCTCAGCGGAGGTCGTCGGCCGCACGTACCAGGTGCGCACCTTTGGGTGCCAGATGAACGTCCACGACTCGGAACGCCTGTCCGGGGTGCTCGACGCCGCCGGGTACGTTCCCTTCGTGGGAGAGGCCGACGTGTCCGCCGGCCGGCTGCCCGACCTCGTGGTCTTCAACACCTGCGCCGTCCGCGAGAACGCGGACAACCGCCTCTACGGCACCCTCGGCCACCTGCGGCCGTGGAAGGACGCCAACCCGCGGTTGCAGATCGCGGTGGGTGGCTGCCTTGCGCAGAAGGACAAGGACGCGGTCGTCGGCCGGGCGCCGTGGGTCGACGTCGTGTTCGGCACCCACAACCTCGGCCACCTGCCCGCCCTCCTCGAGCGGTCGCGGCACAACAGTCGGGCCGAGGTGGAGATCGCCGAGTCGCTCCAGCACTTCCCCTCGACGCTGCCCGCCACCCGCGAGTCCTCGTACGCGGGCTGGGTGTCGGTCTCCGTGGGGTGCAATAACACCTGCACGTTCTGCATCGTCCCGTCGCTGCGCGGCAAGGAAGTGGACCGGCGCCCCGGCGAGGTCCTGGCCGAAATGCGCGCGCTGGCCGACGAGGGTGTGCTCGAGGTGACGCTCCTGGGACAGAATGTCAACGCCTACGGCCGGTCGTTCCACGACCCCGGCGAGCCCTCCGACAAGGGGGCCTTCGCCAAGCTGCTCCGCGCGGCCGGGACGATCGAGGGCATCGAGCGGATCCGGTTCACCTCTCCGCATCCGGCCGAGTTCACGGACGACGTCATCGAAGCTATGGCCGAGACCGCGGCCGTGTGCCCGCAGCTCCACATGCCGCTGCAGTCCGGTTCGGACCGGATCCTGCGCGCTATGCGCCGCTCGTACCGGTCGGAGCGCTTCCTCGGGATCCTCGACCGCGTCCGCGCGGCGATGCCGCACGCCGCCATCACCACCGACATCATCGTGGGCTTCCCCGGGGAGACCGAGGAGGACTTCCAGGCGACCCTCGACGTTGTCGAGAAGGCGCGCTTCACGAGCGCGTTCACGTTTCAGTACTCGCCGCGACCGGGCACGCCCGCGGCCACCATGGAGAACCAGATTCCCAAGTCGGTCGTGCAGGAGCGCTACGAGCGCCTCATCGCCCTCCAGGAGCGGATCACGCTCGAGGAGAACCGGGCACAGGTGGGGCGTGAGGTCGAGCTCCTCGTCACCGCGGATGAGGGCCGAAAGGACGCGGCCAACGCGCGCATGACCGGACGTGCCCGCGACGGAAGGCTCGTGCACTTCGCGCCCACCGGCGCCGATGCCGGCCGCATCCGTCCCGGCGACGTGGTGACGACCATCGTCACGGCCGCCGCCCCCCACCACCTGCTCGCCGATGACGGGATCCTCACCCATCGCGCCACCCGTGCCGGGGACCGTCACGAGGCGGGGGAGAAACCCGAGACGCCGCCGATCGGCGTCGGTCTCGGTCTTCCGACGATCCGCCGTGGCGAGACCACGCAGAACACGGAGAAGGGATGCCCAGCGTGACCCCCAGTGACGATCGGCCCGACCCCATCGAGGGGATCCTCGACGTGACGCGGGCCGCCGAGTCCGAAGCCCGCGCGAAGGACCGGATCCTCGGCCGCACTCTCGTGATCGGGCGGGCCTACCTCGCGTCGGCCGTGCTCGTGGTGCTCCTGGCCGCGGCGCTGCTCCTGCCGCACAGCGATGGGGTGAAGGGCGTGGACGTCCTGTTCTTCACCGACGCCGCGAGCGCGCAGCAGACCTCGCTTCCCTCACACGTGTTCGTGCTCGTCTACTCCGTGGGCACGATTCTGTTCGGGGCACTGATGATTCTCACGCAGAAGTGGTGGGCCGCGGGGATCGCGTGGAGCGCGAGCTTCATCGCGGCCGTCTACGGAGTGCTGGCGATCTGGCTGCGCCAGTCGGGCCGCGGGCCGAATCCGGACTTCGAGGGCTTCGGTGCCCCCGGCATCGGCATGTATGTCAGCGAGATCCTCGTCCTGGCCCTCATCGCCACGCTCGGCGGCGTGCTGTGGGCGCGCACCCCGGAGCAGCGTGAGCTCGAGGCCAACACGCGCGGGGGCGGCGACTGACCAGCCCCACGGGCGGGACCGCGGGCGGGGAGCGCGTTCAGCGCGTGTCGACCGCGTTCTCGGCTGCCTCGGCCCACTCCCGCCACTGGGCGGCCTGGGCCCGCGCCTTCTCCGCCTCCTGGGCTCTACCGGCGGCGTCGGCCTTCTCGGCCTGGTCCTCGAAGTCGCGGACCCGGTCCCAGAATTGACCGGCCCGTGCCTTGGCCTCGGGGTCGGTGCGGCGCCACTCGGTATCGGCCGCCTCGGCGACCGACTTCTCGATCGCGCGGATGCGCCCCTCGAGCTCGCCGATCCGGTTCCGGGGGACCTTGCCGATGTCCTCCCACCGCGACTGGAGTTCGCGGAGCGTGGTACGGGCCGCCGCGAGGTCAGCCCCGGGGTCGATGCGCCCCTCGTACTCGGCCAGGAGTGCCTCCTTGGCGGTGGCGTTGGCCTCGAACTCGGCGTCCCGCTCGGCGGCCGCCGCATGGCGGGCGTCGAAGAAGGTGTCCTGGGCCGCCTTGAACCGCTTCCACAGGGCGTCGTCGGCCTCGCGCGGCGCGCGCCCGGCGGCCTTCCACTCGTCCATGAGCTTGCGGTAGGCGGTCGCGGTCTCGTTCCAGTCTGTGGATCCGGACATCGCCTCGGCGCGCTCGACCAGCTCCTCCTTGACCTTCTTGGACGAGGCCCGGTTGCGGTCGAGTTCGGCGAAGTGGGACCCGCGACGGCGGTTGAACGCCTCCCGGGCGCGGGAGAATCGCTTCCACAACACGTCGTCGGTTTTGCGGTCGATCCCGCGGATCGTCTTCCACTCCTCGAGGATGTCCCGCAGGCGGTCACCGGCGGCCTTCCACTGCGTGGACGACTCACCGATCTCCTCGGCCTCGGCGGCGAGCGCTTCCTTGCGGGCGATCGCGGCGGCCCGTTGGTCGTCCTTGCGTCGACGGGCGTCGGCCTCGACGGTGTGGGAGCGCTCGACGACGCCGGTGAGCTGGGTGGACAGCGAGTCGAGGTCGCCCACGACGGCGGCGGTGGGGAGCTGCTCGAGGAGGGACTCGGCGGAGGCGCGGGTCTTCCGGGCGTCCTGGGGGTGGGTGTCGAGCCGAGTCTCGAGCAGGCCCACCTCGGCGGCGAGGTCGTCGAAGCGGGTGCCGAAGTGGGCCAGTCCCTCTTCAGGGGAGCCGGCCTGCCATGAACCGACCTGCCGCTCGCCGTCGGCGGTGCGGACGAAGACGGCGCCGGTTTCGTCCACCCGGCCCCAGGCGGAGGGGTCCGATGCGGGGAGCGCGTGCGGCTCGACCACGGGAGCCGGGCGCGGTGCCACCTTGCGGGCCAGCGCCGCGGGGGAGGGCGCGCCCGGGCGGGGGCCCGGCTTGGGAGCGGAACCGGCCGTCTGAGTGTCGCCGGGGGTCGGGGCTGCCTGGTCGCTCATCTCGTCATCGTCTCCTTCTGCCACGTGCCGCGGCACCGTCGCCGGCGTCCCGCCGGTCGTCGCCTCGCCGACACCTTCCGGGCCGGACATTCCCCTAGTGTGTACCAACCGCAGGTCTGGTGTCGGCGGTTCACGGCCCGAGTACCGGCGGGACGCTGCCGCGGGGGTCAGTAGTGTTCCAGGGTGTGACCACCCCCGTCGTCCTCGTCCCCGGCGCCCCCGTGCTCGTCCCCGAGCTGGCGGGGGCGGCCGCGGTGGACGTCGGCGAGGGTGTCAGTGCCGCGACGGAGCTTCTCGTCTCGGCGGCGCGGGACGCCACGACCGTGACGGTCCTCGGCGTCGATCCGGCCGGACGGACCGTCGGTGACGCGCGGGCGAGCCTTGTGCGGTGGGGAGCACGGGTCGTGGTGGGACGGTGCGGCGCTCCGGTCGCGGCCGACGGCGACGTCCCGGACGCGGCGCTCATCGCGTGGTGGTTCCTCGACCGGGCCGGGATCGACCTCCCGCGGCGTTTCGTCCCTGTCGACGGCAACCCGCCCGCTGCGGACGCCGGTGCCCTGCTCGTGGTGGTCGCGGACGGTCCCGCCTCGCTCACGCCGCGGGCGCCGGTGCCCGAGGACCCGCGGGGGGTCGCGCTCGACGCAGACCTCGCGTCGTGGCTGCGGGACGGCGGCGCCCTGCCCGACCCCGGGCCCGGCGTGGCCGGGGAGATCGGGTGGTGGAGCTGGCCGGCCTGGCGCGCGTTGGCCGGGGTCGTGGGCAACGCGCCCGCCGCCGGAGCCGTCTCGTTCGCCCCGTTCGGGGTCGGTTACCACGCCGCACGCTGGCCTGGCTCGTCGTCGGGCGGTGCCCCGTGACCGGCCGGGCACCGATCGCGGTGGTGGGCCCCACCGGCACCGGGAAGTCCGAGCTCGCCCTGGACCTGGCCGAGAGGCTCGGCGGCGAGGTGGTGAACTGCGACGCCATGCAGCAGTACCGCGGCATGGACATCGGCACGGCCAAGCTCACGCCTGCCGAACGCCGCGGGATTCCCCATCACCGGCTCGACGTGCTGGACGTCACGGAGACGGCGAGTGTCGCCGACTACCGGCGGGAGGCCGAGCGGGAGATCGCGGAGATCAGAGATCGCGGCCACGTGCCGATCCTCTGCGGGGGCTCGATGATGTATGTGCAGGCCCTTGTGGACGGCTGGGAGATCCCCGACACCGACCCGGAGGTACGCGCCCGGTACGAGCGGCGGCTCGAGGAGATCGGGGTGCGGGCCCTGCACGACGAGCTCGCCAGGATCGACCCGGCCGCGGCGCAGACCATCCTGCCCACCGACCCGCGGCGAACCGTTCGCGCGCTCGAGGTGGTGGAGCTGACGGGCAGGCCGTTCTCCGCGTCGCGCCCGACGATCGGCGAGCCACGGTGGGGCACCCGGATGCTCGGCGTCCGGTGCGTGTTGCCCGAGCTCGACGAGCGCCTCGTGGCCCGGACGGCGAAGATGTTCGAGCGGGGGCTCGTCGAGGAGATCCGGGGGCTGGTCGCGGTGGGGCTGCGCGAGGGGGTGACGGCCCGCCGGGCGATCGGCTACGCCCAGGTACTCGAGGAGATGGACGACGGCCTGGGGATCGGCGACGACGGCCTGGCCCGGGCTGTGGAGCGGACCGTGATCGGGACCCGCCGGTATGTCCGCCGGCAACGCTCGTGGTTCGGGCGCGACCACCGGATCGCGTGGGTGGACACGGACGCCGGGGCCGTCGCCTCCGGAGGGCCCGTCGTGGAGCGCGCCCTCGACCTGCTGGGGGAGTCGCCGTGACGGCGTCGGGCGGGTCGCGGGGTCGGGTCCAGTCGGTGGACCGTGCCTTCGCGATTCTCGACGCCCTCACCCGTCGCGGCGGCCGCTCGACGCTGGGGCAGATCGTCGCCGACACCGGCCTGGCCGCGGCCACCGTCCACCGGCTCTGCGCGACGCTCGCCGAGTCCGGGCACCTGCGTCGTGACGCCGGGCGGGACTACCTTCTCGGGCCGCGGCTGCAGCGGGTGGGCGACACGGCGGCCCGCGCGACCGCGTCGTGGGCGGAGCCGATGCTCGCAGCCGTCGTGGCCGGGACAGGTGAGACCGCGAATCTCGCGGTCCGGGAGGGCGACGGGGTGGTGTACCTCGCGCAGGTGCCCTCGCCCCACTCGATGCGGATGTTCACCGAGGTGGGCCGCCGGGTCGAGGTCCACTGCACGGCGGTGGGCAAGGCGCTGGTCGCCGGGCTCGATGACGACGAGGTCCGCGCCATGCTCCGGAGGGCCGGGATGCGGCGCTACACCGACGCGACGCTCGTCGAGCCGGAGTCGCTCCTGGCGGAGCTCGCCCGGGTCCGCCGGGCCGGCTACGCCACGGACGAGTCAGAGCAGGAGGAGGGCGTGCGCTGCGTGGCCATCGCCGTCGGCGAGGGGGACGCCGCGTTCGCGATCTCCGCGTCCGGTCCGGAGGCACGGTTCACGCCAGACCGGCGCGACGCTGCCGTCGACGTCCTCCGCTCGGCCGTCGCCGGCCTCGGGATGTCGCCGGGATAGACGGACCCCGCCCCCGGCTCCTCTACGTATGTAGCTGAGCCGGGGGCGGGGTGGCGCGGCGCGGGGCCGGGGGTCAGAGGCCGTGGGCCTGCTTGAACTCCCGGCGGCGGCGGTGCAGGATCGGCTCGGTGTAGCCGGCCGGCTGCGTGGTGCCCTCGAGCACGAGCTCACGGGCGGCCTGCCACGCGATCGACTCGGTGACGCTCGGCGCCATATTGATGTAGAGCGAGTCGCCGGCGTTCTGCTCGTCGACGATCGCGGCCATCCGGGTGAGCGAGTCCTCGACGAACTCCTCGGTGACGACGCCGTGGCGGATCCAGTTTGCCAGCATCTGCGAGGAGATCCGCAGGGTGGCCCGGTCCTCCATGAGGTCCACGTCGTGGATGTCCGGCACCTTGGAACAGCCGACGCCCTGCTCGACCCAGCGCACCACGTAGCCGAGGATCGTCTGGCAGGAGTTGTCGACCTCCTCCTTCTTCTCCTCCTCTGTCCAGCCCGAGACCATGTTGGCCGGGGCGAGCGGGATGGTGAGGATCTCGTCGACCGTCGCGCGGGGGCCAGCGGCGAGCAGCTCCTCCTGTCGCGCGGCCACGTCCACCCGGTGGTAGTGGGTGGCGTGCAGGGTCGCTCCCGTCGGGGAGGGCACCCACGCGGTGTTGGCGCCCGCGCGGGGCTGGCCGATCTTCTCGGCGAGCATGTCGGCCATGAGCTCGGTCTTGGCCCACATGCCCTTGCCGATCTGGGCGCGGCCGCGCAGGCCCAGGGCCAGGCCGGTGTCCACGTTCCAGTCCTCATACGAGGTCATCCACTGCGCGGACTTCATGTCCGCCTTGCGGATCATGGGCCCGGCCTCCATGGAGGTGTGGATCTCGTCGCCGGTGCGGTCGAGGAAACCGGTGTTGATAAAGACGACGCGCTCGCGGGCCTCCGCGATGCATGCGGCGAGGTTGACGGTGGTGCGCCGCTCCTCGTCCATGATGCCCATCTTAAGCGTGTTGGTCGGCAGTCCGAGGAGCTTCTCCACGCGACCGAACAGCTCGGTGGTGAAGGCCACCTCCTCCGGGCCGTGCTGCTTGGGCTTGACGATGTAGATCGAGCCCGTGCGGCTGTTACGGCGCTCGTTCTCCTCGGCCATGCCCTGCAGCGCACACAGAGAGGTGACGATCCCGTCGAGGATGCCCTCGGGTAGCTCCTCGCCTTCGGCGTCGAGCACGGCGGGGTTCGTCATGAGGTGACCCACGTTGCGGACGAACAGCAGCGAGCGGCCGTGCAGGCGCACCTCGCCGGAGCCGTCGGGGGCGGTGAAGACCCGGTCGTCGTTGAGCGCGCGGGTGATGGTCTTGCCGCCCTTGGACAGCTCCTCGGTGAGGTCACCCCGGTTGAGGCCGAGCCAGTTGTGGTAGCCGAGGACCTTGTCGCGGGCGTCGACCGCCGCGACGGAGTCCTCGAAGTCCATGATCGTGGTGACCGCGGACTCGAGCACCACGTCCTTGACGCCCGCGGCATCGGTAGAGCCGATGGGGGAGTCGGGGTCGATCTGGATGTCGATGTGCAGGCCGTTGTTACGGAGCAGGACGTTGGTCGGTGCGGCGGCGTCACCGAGCAGGCCGACGAGCTGGGCCGGGTCCTTGAGCCCGACGGTCTCCCCACGGCCCAGGGTCACCTGCAGCGCGCCGTCGACCACCGCGTAGCCGGTGGCGTCCGCGTGCGAGGCCGACTCGAGCGGCGCGGCCTCGTCGAGGAACTCACGGGCCCAGGCGATCACCTTGTCGCCGCGCACCTTGTTGTACGAGTCGCCCTTCGCGGCGCCACCCTCCTCGCTGATGGCGTCCGTCCCGTAGAGCGCGTCGTACAGCGAGCCCCAGCGGGCGTTGGCGGCGTTGAGGGCGAACCGCGCGTTGAGGATCGGCACCACGAGCTGCGGGCCGGCAATGACCGCGATCTCGTCGTCGACGTTCTCGGTGGTGGCGGTGACGCCCTCGGGCTGCGGGAGCAGGTAGCCGATCCCGGTGAGGAACTCCTTGTACGCGGCGGCGTCCACCGGGCCGGGGTTGGCGCGGTGCCACTCGTCGATCTGCTGCTGCAGGCTGTCGCGCTTGGCGAGCAGCTCCCGGTTGCGGGGGGCGAGATCGGCGAAGATCTCCGCTGTGCCGGCCCAGAAGGCGTCCTGGTCGATCCCGGTGCCGGGAAGGGCCTCGGTGTTGACGAACTCGTACAGGACCTCGTCCACCTGGATTCCGCCGACGGTGATGCGCTCGGTCATCGATGCTCTCCTGACATAGGGGACCGTTGTCTCTCCTGACTGTAGTGCGCGACGACCCGCGCTTCACCTGCCGATTCCGCATCGCGGAACGCTGCGGGTGTCTTCGTTACCATCGGAGGTCATGACCACCGACCAGCTGGCCGTCGACCGGGCGGGCCTGCCCTTCCTCAAGGGACACGGAACGCTCAACGACTTCGTGATCCTGCCCGACGACGACGCGGCCGTGGACCTGGACGCCGACCTCGTGCGCGTCCTGTGTGACCGGCGGGCGGGGATCGGTGCCGACGGTGTGCTGCGGATCGCCACCGGCGGTGCGCTCGTCGCCCGGGGCGTGCTCGACGTGCTGCCCGACGGCGTGGGCCCCGCGGACTGGTTCATGGACTACCGCAACGCGGACGGTTCGATCGCCGAGATGTGCGGCAACGGGGTCCGGGTGTTCGCCCACGCCCTCGTGGCCACGGGGAGGGCCCCGGCCGGCGTGGTCCCGGTCGGTACGCGCTCGGGTCCGCGACCGGCGGAGGTGCTCACCCACACGGGCGACGACGCCGTCGTGCGTGTCGACATGGGGCGCCCCGGCCTGCTCGGGGTCTCGACAGCCGAGTTCGGGGGTCGTTCGTTCGCCGGCGTTGCCGTCGATATGGGAAACCCTCATCTGGCCTGCGTCGTCCCGGGACTGGACGCCGCGGCGCTCGCCGCGCTCCCGGTGCACGAGTCGCCCCGGTTTGACACCGACTTCTTCCCCGAGGGGGTCAATGTGGAGGTCGCCACGCCGCTGGAGGCCGGGCGTGTCTCGATGCGCGTCCACGAGCGGGGGGCGGGGGAGACGCAGTCCTGCGGGACGGGCATCGTCGCCACGGCGGTGGCGGCGCTCGCCGATGTCGGCCGGGACTCGGGGGAGGTGACCGTGGTCGTCCCCGGCGGCGAGGTCGAGGTGGCTCTCACCGGCGACGGCTCCAGGCTCACCGGACCTTCGCGACTGGTCGCCGAGGGCACGTTCTACCGGTGGTCGGGGACCCGTGGTCCCGGACCTGTGAGAAGATCGAGGGGAATGACTACAGACAACGGCAAGACCCCCGCCCGCTCCCGATTCCTCGACGATCCTTCGACGGGTGAGCTCCTGCTCGAGGAACGGTCCTCTCTGCGGCGCGTCGCCGGGCTGTCCACCGAGCTCCAGGACGTCATCGACGCCGAGTACCGCCAGCTGCGACTCGAACGCGTGGTGCTCGTGGGAGTGTGGACAGAGGGCTCTGCAGCGCGCGCCGAGGCGGCGATGGTCGAGCTGGCCCAGCTCGCCGAGACCGCCGGATCCGAGGTGTGCGAGGCGCTGATCCAGCGGCGCGACAAGCCGGACCCGTCCACCTACATCGGCTCGGGCAAGACCAGCGAACTCAAGGACGTCATCGCGGCGACGGGCGCGGACACCGTGATCTGCGACGGTGAGCTGACCCCCGGCCAGCTCATCGCCCTGGAAAAGGCGGTCAACGTCAAGGTGATCGACCGGACCGCACTCATCCTGGACATCTTCGCGCAGCATGCCACGAGCCGCGAGGGCAAGGCGCAGGTCTCCCTGGCCCAGATGGAGTACATGCTGCCCCGGCTGCGCGGCTGGGGTGAGGCGCTGTCTCGGCAGGCCGGCGGACGGGCCGGCAGCAACGGCGGCGTGGGCCTGCGCGGTCCGGGTGAGACCAAGATCGAAACCGACCGGCGGCGCATCCGCGAGCGGATGGCGCGGCTGCGCCGCGAGATCAAGGGCATGAAGCAGGCCCGCGACACCAAGCGGCACCGTCGACGCGCGACGCCGGTGCCCTCGATCGCGATCGCCGGCTACACCAACGCGGGAAAATCCAGCCTGCTCAACCGGGTCACAGGTGCGGGCGTCCTGGTGCAGAACGCCCTGTTCGCGACCCTCGACCCCACCACGCGGCGGGCGGAGCTGCCCGACGGCCGCATGGTGGTGTTCACCGACACAGTGGGGTTCGTGCGGCACCTACCCACCCAGCTAGTCGAAGCGTTCCGGTCCACACTCGAGGAAGTCGTGGACTCCGAGTTGCTGCTCCACGTGGTGGACGGATCCGACCCCTTCCCCCTCAAGCAGATCGAGGCCGTCCGCATGGTCGTCAACGACGTGGTAGCCGAGCAGAACGCCGAACACCCGCGGGAACTCGTGGTGATCAACAAGATCGACACCGCCGATCCCGTTGTGCTCACCGAGCTACACCACGCCCTTCCCGAGGCGGTCTTCGTCTCGGCTGTGACGGGCGAGGGCATCGACGAATTGCTGACGCGGATCATGGAGATCATCGCCGAGGGCGACGTCGAGGTGGCCCTGGTCGTGCCGTATCAGCGCGGCGACGTCGTCTCCCGGGTACACGCGGAGGGTGCGGTGGTCCACGAGGAGTACACCGAGTCCGGCACCCGGATCGTGGTGCGGCTTCCCGCCTCCATCGCAGGCGAGTTGTCGGAGTTCGCCGAGGGCGCCACACACGACGGCGCCGACTGACCGGCGGACGGTGCCGGCGGCGCCGGGGTGAAACGGGTCAGAGCTTGCGGAACACCGTGACCACCTTGCCGAGCACCGTCGCGTGCTCGCCCGGGATGGGGCTGAACGACTCGTTCCGCGGCAGGAGCCAGACGCCGGTCGAGTCCTTCTTGAAGACCTTGACGGTCGCCTCGCCGTCGATGAGGGCGGCCACGATCTCCCCGTTGTCCGCCACGTTCTGGCGGCGTACCACCACGTAGTCGCCGTCGCAGATGGCCGCGTCGATCATGGACTCACCGACCACGCGGAGCATGAAGAGCTCCCCCGACCCCACCAGATCCGAGGGGAGCGGGAGGACCTCCTCCACGGCCTGCTCGGCGAGGATCGGGCCGCCGGCGGCGATCCGACCGAGGACCGGGACGTACACGGGCTCGACGGAGCCGCTGGGCCGGGCCGCCTCCGGTGCCGCGGGACGGCGGCCGCGGGACCGCTGCCCGGGAACCCCGTGGACGTCGACCGCCCGGGGCTTGTGCGGATCGCGGGTGAGGAAGCCCTTCTTCTCGAGAGTGCGCAGCTGGTGGGCGACGGACGAGGTCGACTGGAGACCCACGGCGTCCCCGATCTCCCGGATGCTCGGCGGGTAACCACGGTTGCGCACCGTGTCGTGGATGTGGAGGAGGACGCTCTTCTGGCGCGGCGTCAGTGCCTCGAAGTCCGGCTTGGCCATGTCGGCAGTCCCTTCAGCGAATGCGTGTTCGACGGCGAATCGACTTCTACCCTAGCGCGTGACGGTCGGGTGCGCCACACACCTGTTCGAGAAAGTTGCGCTCCGCGGGATGACTCTGTCGGACCCGCGTGCTACAACTCTAGACGAGTTCGAAATCGAACAGATGTGCCATGAGTGTGCGAACAGTGTTCGTACAACATATCGAGTAGGGAGCCGTCATGACCGTCCTGGAACTGCCTCCGTCAGTCTCTCCCGTGCGCTGGACCGGGGTCTGCGCCGCAGATCACCGGGTGGATCGCCGCCTCGCGGCCCCCCGAATCCCCGCCGCCGCGAGTGCGCGTACCGCAAACCGTCCGGCGTCTTCGGTGCGGGTGCTGGGCGCCGCACCGACCGTGTCGGGTGCGCGACCGGCTGCCCGGACCCGACCCGCCGGATCGCGGTCGTCGGCGGGGGCCGGGGTGCGGGCGTGCCGACCGTCGCGGGTGGCGCCCGCCGCGGTCGTGGACGACGTCCCCGCGTGGGTCCTCGTCGCCTGCGGTGTGATCGTGGGACTGCTCATGGTGCTCGCGCTGGCGTTCATCGGCGGCCCCGCCTACGCGTGATCGGTGTCCGGGCCTCCTAGAATGGTCGTGGGGTGGCCGACCGCCGCCCCCGCGCCAGGTCCCGTGCTCCCGGGAGGGTGCGCGCGGACCCGGTCGAAGAAGGGCGGTGTGGGGATGTACTGCCCGACGTGTCACCACGAGGATCTGCGGGTGATCGACTCGCGGTCCGCCGATGACGGGCAGGCCATCCGCAGGCGCCGGGAGTGCTCGCACTGCGGTCGACGGTTCACGACCCTCGAGACCCCGCTGCTGTCGGTGCTCAAGCGTAACGGTGTGACCGAGCCGTTCAGTCGGGAAAAGGTCGTGCAGGGCGTGCGACGGGCATGCCAGGGTCGTGACGTGGACGAGGACGCGTTGCGGCGCCTCGCCCAGCAGGTGGAGGACACCGTTAGGTCCGGGGGTGCGTCGGAGGTCCCGGCGCACGAGATCGGGCTCGCGATCCTCGGTCCCCTCCAGGATCTCGACGAGGTGGCCTACCTGCGGTTCGCCTCCGTCTACAAACAGTTCAGCTCCGCAGCGGATTTCGAGCGCGAGATCATCGCGCTCCGCGAGCGCCGCGAACGGGTGGCGTCCGGGTAGGCCGCCACCTCAGCGCCCGGCCCGGGACGCCAGGGCGGCGGAGATCGCCCGGTCGATGCGCTCGGCCGAGACCGGCCTTGCGGTCCCCAACGACTGGGCGAAGAGCCCCACCCGGTACTCGGCCAGCATCCAGCGCAGGTCCCGGATCGTCCGCGCGGTCCCCGGCCGGCCACGCAGGGTCGCGACGGCGGTGCCGACGGCCTCCTCCGACTCCGCGATGCGGCGGGAGAGTTCCGCGTGCCGGGCCGGTGACGCCTCCGCCATATCCAGCCGCATCCGGACCGCCCGGACGTGCCGTTCCAACCCTGCGAGCGCGTCGGCGGGGTGCCGGGCGAGAAAACCCTTGCCCACGAGAAAGTCCACCGACGGGGCGACCGCGGCCCGCACCTCCGGGGTCGCGGACTCGAGTCGGGCCGCGACCGCCTGCGCCTCCACCAGCGCCGGCAGGGCGGCGGTGATCGCGGCGGCCACCGCGGCGGGAACCTCGGCGCGAGCAGTGGCCTCGAGCTCGGCGAACTCGGCTGCCCTTAGGACGGGCGCGCCCCGGCGGCGGGCGATGATCCGGCCGAGTGCCGCCAGCGCGGCGTCCTCGACGAGTGCCTCGATCCCGCCGTGCGGATACTGGGTGAGCGCGAGCCGCTCCTCGACGGCCCGTCCCCGTGTGACCGAGGTCGGCGAGACCAGGCCGCGTGAGAGCAGGGCGAGCACCGCGGCGGCCTGCGCCCGGCGACGCTCCTCCTCGGTTGCGCACGCGATCCGGTGGATGCCGTCCGGGCGGACCTGCAGCGCAGGGTAGACGGTGACCTCCACACCGTCGACGGTTCCCGTGACGGACTCGGCGAGGTCCCCGACGGTGCCCGCCGTCCAGGCGCGGTGTGGTCCGTCGTCCGGCACGAGGCGGGCGTTGAGGGTGGCGCGGACCCGGTCCACGAGCTCGGAGCGGAGCGCGGCGAGGTCGGTCCCGGCTGCGACGACGTCCTCGCCATCGACCACCTCGAACCGCATCCGGAGATGGCCGGGCAGCTGGTCCGGCCGGAAGTCCCGGGGCTCGACGGTCGTGCCGATCCTGGCGGAGAGGGCGGCGGCGAGGGCGACCGGCAGGGGAGCGGACCGGGGTGTGAGGTCGCCGGCGAGAAGCGCCGCGTACTCGGCGGGCGGCGAGCAGAGCCTGCGGAGGTACTTGGGCAGGGTTCGTAGCATCTCGGTGTACAGGTCCTCGCGGACACCGGGCACCAGCCATTCGAAACCCGCGGTGGTGACCGTCGCGAGCTGCGGCAGTGGGATCCGCACGGTGATGCCGTCGGCGTCGACGCCCGGATCGAAGGCGTAACGGAGCTCGAAGGTGCGCTCGCCCTGCCTCCAGGACGGTGGGAATCCGGCGGCGTCGGGCGCTGCCTCCGCCGTGCGGAGGTCCTCGGGGCGCAGGCGCAGCGCGTCGGGGTCGCGGTGACCCTTTTTCTTCCACCACGCGTCGAGGTGCCTGCCGGAGGTGACGTCGTCGGGGAGCCGGCCGAGGTAGAAGGCGACCAGGGCTTCGTCGTCGATCACCAGGTCCCGGCGCCGGCTCCGCGTCTCGAGCTCGCGGGCCTCGGCCACCGCCTCGGCGTTCTCGGCGAGCACGGGTATCCGGGAAGCCCAGCGCCCCTCGACGATCCCGTGGCGTACGAGCATCTCCCTCGCGAGGGGGGCGTCGACGCGGGACAGCAGGATGCGGCGTGCCTCGACCACGGTGAGCCCCAGGAGCAGGACCTTCTCGTAGGCCATCGCGGCGCCCCGCGTGTCCGACCAGTGCGGCTCCGAGTACTGCGTGCGGACCAGGTGGCCGCCCACCTGCTCGAGCCACGCCGGATCGATCCGGGCGACGTCGCGGGCCCACAGGCGGGAGGTCTCGACGAGCTCGGCGGCCATCACCCAGCGCGGTGGCTTGCGCGCGAGGTCGGAGCCGGGGAACACCTGGAACCGGATCCCGCGGGTGCCGCGGAACTCGCGGGACTCCTCGTCGCGCATGCCGACGTTGGTGATGAGCCCGGTGAGGATCGCCTTGTGGAGGTCGTCCTCGGGGGCGTGCCCGGAGGCGGGGTGCCAGCCGTGCTCGCGGCACACTCGGGTGAGCTGGGCGGTGAGGTCCTGCCACTCGCGGATCCGGAGCCAGTGCAGGTATTCCGTGCGGCACATCTTCCGGAACGCGCTACCGGAGAGCTCACGGCGCTGCTCGGTGAGGTAACGCCAGAGATTGAGGTAGCCGAGGAAGTCCGAGCTCTTGTCGGCGAAGCGCCGGTGCATTTGGTCGGCCTTGTCGCGTTCCTCGGCCGGCCGCTCGCGCACGTCCTGCACGGTGAGGGCGGACACCACCACCAGGAGGTCGCCCAGCGATCCGTTGCGGTGCCCTTCGACCACCATGCGCGCCAGGCGCGGGTCGAGGGGGAGGGCGGCCATGTCGCGTCCGACGCGGGTCAGTCGCGGGCGCGCGTCGTCGTCCACCCGGATCGCCCCGAGTTCGGTGAGCAGGGTGGTGCCGTCGCGCACGGCCTTGCGGTCGGGCGGTTCCACGAAGGGGAACTCGTCGACCGCGCCGAGGTCGAGGTCGGCCATTGCGAGGATCACCGAGGCGAGGTTGGTGCGCAGGATCTCGGGGTCGGTGAACTCCGGCCGTGACTCGAAGTCCTCCTCGGAGTACAGGCGGATGCAGATGCCGTCCGCCACGCGCCCGCACCGGCCCGAGCGCTGGGCGGCGGAGGCCTGGGAGACGGGCTCGATGGGCAGGCGCTGGACCTTGGTGCGGGTGGAGTAGCGGGAGATGCGCGCGAGGCCGGTGTCCACGACGTAGCGGATGCCGGGGACGGTCACCGACGTCTCGGCGATGTTGGTGGACAGCACGACCCGGCGCCTACTGTGCGTCCGGAACGCCCGCTGCTGCTCGGCGGTGCTCAGGCGGGCGAACAGGGGGAAGATCTCGGTGTCGCGGAGGCGGCGGCTGCGCAGGACCTCGTCGGCGTCGCGGATTTCCCGCTCGCCGGAGAGGAAGACGAGCACGTCGCCGTCACCCTCGTCGAGCAGTTCGGTGACGGCGTCGGCGAGCGCGTCGAGCGGGTCGAGGTCCACCACGCGGTCGCCGTGCTCGACCTGCAGTGGGCGGTAGCGGATCTCGACGGGGTAGGTGCGCCCGGAGACCTCGATGACCGGCGCGGGCCGGCCGCCGGCGTCGGCGAAGTGCCGGGCGAACCTGTCGGGGTCGATGGTGGCCGAGGTGATGATCACCTTGAGATCGGGCCGCCGCGGGAGGATCTGCTTGAGGTAGCCGAGCAGGAAGTCGATGTTGAGGCTGCGCTCGTGGGCCTCGTCGATGATGATCGTGTCGTAGGCGCGCAGCAGCCGGTCCCGACGGATCTCTGCCAGGAGCACCCCGTCGGTCATGAGCTTGACCGCGGTGTCGGGCCCGGTGCGGTCGTCGAAGCGCACGGCGGAGCCGACGAGCCCGCCGATTTCCACGCCGAGCTCGTGAGCGATCCGGTCGGCGACGGTGCGGGCGGCCAGGCGCCGGGGCTGGGTGTGCCCGATCATCCCGCGTACCCCACGTCCCAGTTCGAGGCAGATCTTGGGGATCTGCGTGGTCTTGCCGGAGCCGGTCTCGCCGGCGATCACCACCACCTGGTGCTCGCGGATCGCGTCGGCGATCTCGTCCTTGCGCGCCGAGACCGGGAGCTGGGCGGGGTAGTCGGGGGTGGGGACCGACGCCGCGCGGCGCCGGAGCCTCTCGGCCGCCTCGTCGACGCGGGCCCCGAGCTCGTCGAGCTGCTCGGACCCGGCCCGGCGGATCCGCGACCGCAGGCGGTGGGCGTCGAGGGAGCCCACGTCGTCGAGGCGCTCGAGGAGGCGGTGACGGGCCCGGCGCAGCTCGGGCGTGGGCGCGGGGGAACTCGGCATGATGCCCGTCAGGATATCGACCGACGGGGCGCGGTCACTCCCCGGTCGCCGCGCCCCGGGCCTGGATGCGCGCATAGCGCGAGTGCAGCCGCTCCCGGATCTCGTCCGGCTCGTAGGCGCGCCGGCGCCGCTCGTCGCGCGCGATGAGCACGCCGGACGCCGCCACCCCCACGACGCCCGCCGCACCGAGCATCTTGAGCCACTGCCGTCCACGGGGAGCCATGCCGCCAGGGTAGGCCCCCGGATCCGGCGGCGCTGGCAGGATCGACTCATGAGCGTGAGCGTCGACACCGTGCCCCTGGCAGCGGCCGTCCACCGGACCCGTACCGGCGACCTGTGGATCTTCCGCGGCCGCACCGCCGCGGACCGGCTCATCCAGACACTCACCAACGCCCCCGTCAACCACGTGGGCGTGGCGGTGGTGCTCGACGACATGCCGCCACTGATGTGGCACGCCGAGATGGGCAGGGCGCTGCCGGATGTGTGGACCGGCCGCCACCAGCGCGGCGTCCAGCTCCACGTGCTCGAGGACGCGGTGCGGCAGTGGACCGGCCCATACGGGCAGCGGGCCTGGTTCCGGCAGATCTCGCCCGAGGTGGGGCCGGAGCAGGAGGACGCGCTGCTCGCGACCATCGCGCGACTTGACGGGGTCTCGTTCCCGTCGGCGGGGCGGGTGCTCGGCCGCTGGGCGCGGGGCAGGTGGACGGCCCGGGGCGTCGGGGCGCGGCCCGGAGGATCGGGGGAGGGGGTCGGCGGTGACGACGACGAGGCCCGCGGCCTCGGCGAGCGGTTGCGGACGCTGGTCGGTCGTTCGCGCCGTCGACGGTCGGCTCCGGGCGCCGGGATGCGGATGGAGGCCGCCTACTGCGCCGAGGTCGTGGGGGTGACCCTCGAGGAGATGGGGGTGCTCCTGCCCGCGGGCAGCGCCAGTTGGTACGACCCGGGTCGGTTCTGGAGCGGGGACGACCTGCCGCTCGCCCCCGGGTGGTCGTACGGCCGGGAAATCGCCGTGACAGTGGCGCGGGAAGGCGCGGCCGGGGGCCGCTGAGCGGTTAGCCGCCGAGGATCGTCTCGCGGAGACCGGCCTCGGCGTCCTCGGACGCCACCACGAGCAGCTCGTCGCCCGCCTCGAACGGGACGTCCGGCTCGGGCACGATCACGCGCCCGCCGCGGAGGATCGCCACGAGCACGGCGTCACGGGGGAACTCCACCCGGGAGACGGGTCGTCCCGCGAGCGGGGTCTGGTCGGGGAGGGTCACGCCGACGATGTTCGCCTCGCCGCGGCGCAGGGTGAGCAGGCGCACGACGTCACCCACGGAGACTGCCTCCTCGACGAGCGAGACGAGGAGACGGGGCGTGGAGACCGCCACGTCGACGCCCCAGCTCTCGTCGAACAGCCACTCGTTGCGGGGGTCGTTGACGCGCGCCACCACGCGGGGGACGGCGAACTCGGTCTTGGCGAGCAGACTCACCACGAGATTCGCCTTGTCGTCGCCGGTCGCCGCCACCACCACGTCGAAGTCCGCGAGCCCCAGCTCCTCGAGGTGGCTGAGTTCGCACGCGTCGCACGTGATCCAGTCGGCGCCGGGGACCTTGTCGTGGTCGAGGACGTCTCCACGCTTGTCGAGGAGCGTCACCCGGTGGTCGTTGAGCAGCAATTCGCGGGCGATCGACCGACCGACCGCGCCGGCGCCGGCCACGGCCACCCGCATCGTCGCCGAGCGGACCGGTCCGGGGCGCGGGGCGCGGGCGAGCAGGCCCCGCCCGTCGGCGTAGTCCGGGACGCCGCGGTCGTCGGAGAGGGGGAGGTCAGTCATCGGTCGGTCCTGTCGCGAACGCGGTGTCGAGATCGTCGAGCGCGGAGGAGGGGAGGGAGAGGTGGAGCAGGTCGTCGGCCTGGACCAGGGTCCGCGCGTCGGGTACCCGGCACTCGCCGAACCGGGTCACCGCCACCACGCGACCCCCGGCGCGGGTGCCCAGCTCGTCGACGCGGGCGCCCACCCAGACGTCGGGTGCGTCGAGGGCCACCACCGAGACCGAGCCGGTCTCGTCCCGCCACACGACGGGGCCGGAGCCGCCGGTGAGGAAGTGGACGAAGCGGCGCGTGGCCCACGGGACGGTGGCGATGGTGGGGATCCCCAGGCGCTCGTAGACCTCGGCGCGCCCGGCGTCGTAGATACGGGCGATCACCCGCTCGACCCCGAACCGCTCGCGGGCCACGCGCGCCGCGATGATGTTGGAGTTGTCGCCCGAGGACACGGCGGCGAACGCGTCCGCCCCGGCGACCCCGGCCTCCTCGAGGACGCGCTGGTCGAAGCCCACGCCCGTGATCGTCCGGCCCCGGAAGGCGTCGGGGAGCCGGACGAAGGCGGACGCCTGGCGGTCGATCACCACGACCTCGTGACCCGCCTCGTCGAGCTCGGTGGCCAGGGCGGCCCCGACCCTGCCGCAGCCCATGATGATGACCCTCATCGCGAGTCCCGCTCCTCACGGTCCGCGGGGTGCGGACCCGTCGGTTCACGCTACCCCGGTGGCGACCGCTGTTCCCGCGGCACTCCGGGTCCTACGATGTGTCGGTGTCCAGGATCTCCAAGGTCTCGTTGGGAACCAAGCGGCTGCTGCTCGGCCGCCCGTTCCGCAGCGACACCGTCGGCCACGCGACGCTGCGCAAGCGGATCGCGCTCCCCGTGTTCGCCTCCGACGCCCTGTCGTCGGTGGCGTACGCGCCCGAGGAGATCTTCCTCGTCCTCTCGCTGGCGGGCCTGTCCGCCCTGGCGTTCACCCCGTGGGTCGGCCTCGCTGTCGCCGTCGTCATGGTGGTCGTCATCGCCAGCTACCGGCAGAACGTCCACGCCTACCCGTCGGGTGGCGGCGACTACGAGGTGGCGACCGTCAATCTCGGCCCCAACGCCGGCCTCGGGGTGGGGGCGGCGCTGCTCATCGACTACGTCCTCACGGTGGCGGTGTCCATCTCCGCGGCGGCGGCCAACATCGGCTCGGCCGTCCCGTTCGTCAACACCCACAAGGTGCTCTTCGCGGTGGCCGCGATCGTGCTCATCACCGCCGTCAACCTGCGCGGGGTCAAGGAGTCCGGCGCGGCCTTCGCGGTGCCGGTCTACGCCTTCATGGCCGCGATGGCGGTACTCGTGGCGTGGGGCCTGTTCCAGGTCGACGTCCTCGGGCGCGACCTGCGGGCCGAGTCGGCGGGTTTCGAGCTCGTCTCTTCCGAGGGCGGGGCGGTGACGGGCCTGGCGCTGGCCTTCATCGTGGCCAAGTCGTTCGCCTCGGGCTGCGCGGCCCTCACCGGCGTCGAGGCGATCTCCAATGGGGTCCCGGCGTTCCGCAAGCCGAAGTCCCGGAACGCCGCCACCACGCTGACGCTGCTCGGGGCGATCGCCGTGACCTTCCTGGTGGGCCTCATCGCGCTGGCGATCCAGCTCGGGGTGCAGATCGCGGAGGACCCGGAGACCCAGCTCGTGGGTGCTCCGGAGGGCTACCACCAGAAGACGATGATCGCCCAGCTCGCGGAGCCGGTGTTCGCCGGCCTCCCGGTGGCCTTCTACGTGATCATGGTGGTCACGGCCGTCATCCTCGTGCTGGCGGCCAACACCGCGTTCAACGGGTTCCCGATGCTGGCCTCCGTGCTGGCCCGCGACGCCTACCTGCCGCGCCAGCTCGCCACCCGCGGCGACCGGCTCGCGTTCTCCAACGGGATCGTGCTGCTCGCTGTGGCGGCGATCGTCCTCGTGGTGATGTTCGAGGCCAGGGTGACGGTCCTCATCCAGCTCTACATCGTGGGCGTGTTCGTGGCGTTCACCCTGAGCCAGCTCGGGATGATCCGGCACTGGACCCGGCGCCTCGAGGACGAGCAGATCCCGGCGGTGCGGCGGCGGATGAGGCGCTCGCGGGTGATCAACGCGATCGGGCTCGGCCTCACGGCGACGGTCCTCGTGATCGTCATGATCACCAAGTTCTTCGCCGGCGCCTACATCGCGGTGCTCGCCATGCTCGCGGTGTTCGTGGTGATGAAACTCATCCACCGGCACTACGCAACGGTGTCGCGCGAGCTCGACGAGTCCTCCTGGGAGGTCGTCCTGCCGAGCCGCACCCACTGCGTGGTGCTCGTCTCCCGGCTCCATCTACCCACGCTCCGGGCGCTCGCCTACGCCCGCGCCACGCGGCCGGACTCCATCGAGGCGATCACGGTGAACATAGACACCGCCGAGACGCGGGCGCTGGTGCGCCAATGGGAGCGGCGGAGGATCTCGGTGCCGCTCAAGGTGGTGGAGTCGCCGTATCGGGAGATCAACCGTCCGGTCGTGGACTACGTCAGGCGGCTGCGGGAGGCCGCGCCGCGGGACGTGGTGGCGGTGTACATCCCCGAGTACGTAGTGGGGCACTGGTGGGAGCAGGTGCTGCACAACCAGAGCGCGCTGCGCCTCAAGACGCGCCTGCTCTACGAGCCGGGCGTCATGGTCACGAGCGTGCCGTGGCAGCTCTCGTCCTCGGACGGGCGAGCCGAGCAGACCCGCCGTGGGCCGACGGTGGGACGCTGGGGCGGCAGGGATGCGCGATGACGGCGCGGACGGACTGGACGGGCCGCGTCCTGCGCGTGCGGGTGGGCGGGCCCGCCCACGGCGGGGAGTTCGTGGCCCGGCACGAGGGGCGGGTGGTGTTCTGCCGCGGTGGGCTGACGGGGGAGCTCGTCGACGTGGAGGTCGACGACGACCCGGGCCGTGCCTTCTGCCGCGGCACCGTCCGCGAGGTCGTCGAGGCCTCACCGGACCGGGTGCCGCCGTCGTGCCCGGCCGCCGCTGCGGGGGCGGGCTGCTGCGACTGGAGCCACGTGGCCCCGCCGGCGGCGCGCGGGTTCGCCGGCCGGGTGCTGGCCGAGCAGGCGCACCGGATCGGCCGGTTCGACCCGGCCCCCGGGGGCGACGCCGTGGCCGTGGAGGTGCCGGCGGGGGACGGCGCCGCGACGGGCTGGCGGACGGTGGCGCGGTGGGTGACCGGCCCGGACGGCCGGCCCGGCGTGCGGCGCCCCCGGTCCCGGGCCCTCGTCACCGAGCCGTGTGCGCAACCCGATCCGCGCTTGACCGAGGCGGTGCTCGCCGCCGATCTCGGTCCGGGACGGGAGGTCCTCGGCGTCCTCGGTGACGACGACGAGGTGCACGTCGCGACCCGCCGGGACGTCGACCTGACGGCCAGACCCGCCTCCCGCCGGGGCCGCCGGGCCGCGGCCGCGCGGGCCCGTGCACGCCATTCCCGTGCCGAGCCGTGGCGGGTCGTCGCCGGGACGGGGGCGGTTCTCCGGACGGTGGGCGGGCGCGCGTGGGACCTGCCGGTGGACGCGTTCTGGCAGGCCCATCGATCGGCGGCCCGCCACTACTCGGCCGTGGTCCGGGACGCGGTCGCCGAGGTCGTCGGGCCGGGCGGGGACCCCGCGGTGTGGGACCTCTACGGCGGTGCCGGGTTGTTCGCGGCGGCGTCGCTGGACGCGGTTCCCGGAGCCCGCGTCACGCTCGTGGAGTCGTCTGCGGCCTCGCTCGGAGCGGCCGGTGCCGCCCTGGGCGCCGGCGCCCGCGTGCGCACGGTCGGGGCCCGGGTGGAGGCCTTCCTCGCGGACGGGCACGCGGACGCCGGGGGTCCGGACGTCGTGGTGCTCGACCCGCCCCGCGGTGGCGCGGGCGTTGAGGTGATGTCCGCGTTGGCGGCCGCCGGCGCCCGACGGATCGTCCACGTGGGCTGCGATCCGGCGAGCCTGGCCCGCGACGTGGGGGTCCTCGTGGCCGCCGGCTGGCGGCTCGTCGATCTGCGGGGGGTCGCCGCGTTCCCGGGGACTCACCACGTCGAGGGGCTCGCGGTGCTCGACGCGCCGACCACGGACGGAGGCGTCTGGCGGGAGAACGTAGACTGACGGTTCGTCTCTGCGCCGGAGCCGGCCGCGAAAGGAGAACCCGCCTGCCATGAGCGTGCTGGATCGTATCGACGGCCCCACCGACCTGCGCGGCCTGGGGCCCGCGGAGCTGGAGGAGCTCTGCGAGGAGATCCGGCGGTTCCTCGTCACCAAGGTCTCCGCCACGGGCGGTCACCTCGGGCCGAACCTCGGCGTGGTGGAGCTCACCGTGGCGTTGCACCGGGTCTTCGACTCGCCCCGCGACCCGATCGTGTTCGACACCGGCCACCAGGCCTACGTCCACAAGATGCTCACCGGCCGGCGACACAAGTTCGACGACCTGCGGTCCCGCGGCGGCCTGTCCGGCTACCCGAGTCGGGCCGAGAGCGAGCACGACATCGTGGAGTCCTCGCACGCCACCGCGTCCCTGTCGTACGCGGACGGCCTGGCCAAGGCGTACGCGCTGCGGGAGGAGCCAGATCGCACGGTCGTGGCGGTGATCGGCGACGGCGCCATGACCGGCGGGATGTGCTGGGAGGCGCTCAACAACATCGCGGCCGGGCGGGACCGGCCGCTGGTCATCGTGGTCAACGACAACGGCCGTTCGTACTCACCCACCATCGGCGGCCTCGCGGACCGGCTCAGCGACCTGCGGCTCCAGCCCGCCTACGAGAAGGCGATGGACCGCACCAAGCGCACGCTGGGGGCCCGCACCGACCGCCTCGGCAAGGCGGTCTACGCGCTGCTGCACGGCATCAAGGCCGGGGTCAAGGACGCCGTCGCCCCGCAGGAGCTCTTCGCCGACCTCGGCCTCAAGTACGACGGCCCGATCGACGGCCACAACCTCGCCGCCACCGAGGCCGCGCTGCGGCGCGCCAAGGAGTTCGGCGGGCCGGTCGTGGTGCACGTCGTCACCCGCAAGGGCCACGGCTACGTCCACGCCGAGAACGACGTGGCGGATCAGATGCACGCCACCGGCGTCATCGACCCGGACACGGGCCTCCCGCTGTCCCCGTCCTCGGGGCGGGACTGGACGTCGGTGTTCTCCGAGGAGCTCTGCGCGATCGGCGCCGAACGCGAGGACGTCGTGGCGATCACCGCCGCCATGGCCGGGCCGACGGGACTGGCCGCCTTCGGCGACCGGTTCCCGGAGCGGATGTACGACGTCGGCATCGCCGAGCAGCACGCCCTGACCTCCGCGGCCGGCCTCGCCCTGGGCGGACTGCACCCGGTGGTGGCCGTCTACTCGACCTTCCTCAACCGCGCGTTCGACCAGCTCCTCATGGACGTGGCCCTGCTCCGGCAGCCGGTGACCGTGGCGCTGGACCGCTCCGGGATCACCGGTCCCGACGGCGCGAGCCACAACGGCATGTGGGACCTCTCGCTCACCGGGATCGTCCCCGGGGTGCGAGTGGCCGCCCCGCGCGACGCGGACACGCTGCGGCAGGAGCTGCGGGAGGCCGTCGCCGTGACCGACGGACCCACGGTGATCCGGTTCCCCAAGGGCTCGGTCAGCGCGCCGATCCCGGCGCTGGACGCCTCGGCCGACGGCGTGGACCGCGTCCACGGCACCGGCTCCGGGGAGGTGCTCGTGGTGGCCGTGGGCGCGATGGTCGCCCCGAGCGTCGAGGCCGCCGAGGCGCTGTCTGCGGAGGGAGTCTCCGTCGACGTCGTGGACCCGCGGTGGGTCTATCCGGTGCCGGAGTCGCTGATCGACACCGCCCGGGGCCGTCGACTCGTGGTGACGGTCGAGGACAACGGGCTCCACGGGGGCGTCGGGTCCGCCGTGGCCATCCGACTCGACGCGGCCGGCGTCCACGGGCCGCGCGTCGCGCTCGGCGTGCCCCAGGACTTCCTCGACCACGCCTCGCGTGGGGAGATCCTCGCCGACCTCGGCCTGGACGCCGAAGGCATCGCAGCCACCGTGCGCCGCCGGCTGACCGCCTGAGTCCGCCCGACGGGCCGGACGGGACGGGCCCGCGTCAGGAGGCGGCGCGGAACGCGCCGACCGCCGCCAGGAGCGCCGGGGTGCTCAGGTCGCGCTGCCAGTCGCGGGCGCCCTCCTCTCGCAGGACCGCGTCGAGCAGTGCGCCGTCGTCGGCCACGTCGCCGGTCGCCGCGCGCCACACCCACAGCCGCAGCGTCGCGGGGCGCAGGAGAAGTGCGGGGTCGAGGCCGAGATCGTCGGCGACCGCGCCGAGGGCGTCCCGGGCCGACTCGAGGAGCGCCGCCGCCGCGGGCTCGGTCCGCTTCCACGACGTGTGCGGCGGGTGCTCGCCCTGCGGGCCGCGGCGGTCCGGCAGGTCGCCCCGCCCCAGGCCGTCCGCCCACTCGAGGGCCTCGAGCCAGGCCGGGACGAGCCGGCGCCGGTGCGGACCGTCGAAGCCGTCGATCGCCAGGAGCTCGGCTCGGGACGCGGGGCCCCGCCGGGCGGCCTCGACGATCGCGGCGTCGGAGAGCAGCCGCTTGGGGGCGATGTCGCGCTCCGCGGCCACGCGGTCGCGCGCGGCCCAGAGTTCGCGGGCCCGCGCGTACTGGCGGGCGTCCCGCAGCGTGGACAGGCGGGACAGGCGGCGCCACGGCTCGGCCGCCGGGGGAGCGGCGCCCGCCTCGACGAGGTGGCGGCACTCGGCCTCGAACCACTCGCGGCGGCCCAGGTCGTCGAGCAGCGGCAGCACTGCGCCGGCGAGCTCGTGGAGGAACAGCACGTCGTAGGCGGCGTAGTCGAGCCAGGACGACGGCAGGGGCCTCCGCGACCAGTCCGCCGCCGAGTGCGCCTTGGCCAGGCCGATGCCGAGGTGCTCGGAGATCATGGCGCCCAGGTTGACGCGCTCGGCCCCGAGCAGGCGTCCCGCCAGCTCGGTGTCGATGAGCGTGCGTGGTGCGATCCCCAGCTCACGCAGGGAGGGCAGGTCCTGGCTCGCGGCGTGGAGCAGCAGGGGGCGGTCCGAGAGGAGCTCCGCGAGCGGGCCTACGGTGCGCCCGGGGGTCTCCGGGTCCACGAGCAGCGCCGGGCCGGAGTCGGGCCGGAGCTGGACGAGGAACGCCCGCTCCGAGTACCGGATGCCGGACGCGCGCTCCACGTCGACCGCGATCGGGCCGTCGGTACCGGCGAGGGCGTCGGCGACCTCGCGGATCCCGGCGGCGTCGTCGACGAACGTGTAGTCCGCGGGCGGCGGTGGGGCCCCCTGCGGGGCAGGACCGCGGCGTCGGTCGCTCACGCCCGCCCGTGCAGGGCCGTCACCCCGACCGGCGGCAGCCCGGCGGCCAGGGCGAGGACGCGGCAGAAGGCCGCCGCGTGGCCGGACAGGTCGGGCTCGAGGGCGGTCCACGAGGCCCGCAGCTCCAGCTGGTGCGCCTGCGGCGGGCCGGCGATGTCGCCATACCGGACGGAAGCGGTGCTCGTCACGGTCCCGCCCAGGGCGGTGTACGGGCCCGCGTCCTCGCCGAGGGCCTCGGTGAGCCAACTCCAGGCGACCTGCGGCAGGAGCGGGTCGCCGGCGAGGGCGGCCTCCATGTCCGCCTGGATATACGCCACCAGCCGCAAGGTGCCCTTCCAGGCGTCGTCGCCCGAGGGGTCGTGGAGCAGGATGAGGCGGCCGAACGCGTCGCCGTCGGAGAACTCGGGCACGTCGTCGGTGGCGGGCGGCACCACCTCCACCCCCAGCGCGTGGCTGTACGGGGCCAGGCGCTGCGGCGGGCGGATGGGTCCGACCGAGATCTCGGGTCGCACCTCGAGCCGGGACAGCGACTCGACCGCGGTCCGGAAGATCTCGGGTTCGGCTGCGCCCGTGTTCACCGATGTGCTCACGGGTCGTCACGCTAGCCAGCGGTGCGGGACGCTCCGGGGAGGCGCGCCGTGGCCCGCCGCGGTGGGGTGGGCGACCCCACCCGGCCAGGCATGGGACCATGGGGGACGTGCAGAACTCCGATGTACCTCTCCAGCAGACCGCCCGGACCTCCGAGGGCGGGACCGCCCGCCGCCCCGGGACCGGGCCGTACCTCGACGAGATCACCGGCGCCGGGGGGCGCCACACCCCGGTGTGGTTCATGCGCCAAGCCGGCCGCTCGCTACCGGAATACCGCGACCTCCGCGCCGGCACCACCATGATCGAGGCCTGCTTCGACCCCGAGATGACGTGCGAGGTCACGCTCCAGCCGGTGCGTCGGCACGGCGTCGACGCGGCGATCTTCTTCTCCGACATCGTCATCCCGCTCGCCGCCGCCGGCGTGGACATCGACATCGTCCCCGGCACCGGCCCGGTGGTCGCGCAGCCGATCCGCTCGGAGGACGACGTGGCGGCGCTGCCCGAGCTCACGCCCGACCGGCTGGAGAAGGTCGCCGAGGCGGTCCGGCTCGTGGTGCGCGCGCTCGACCCGGAGGTGGCCCTCATCGGGTTCGCCGGCGCCCCCTTCACCCTGGCCTCCTACCTCGTCGAGGGCGGCCCGAGCCGCAACCACGAGCGAACCAAATCACTCATGCACTCCCGGCCCGACCTGTGGAACGCGCTGTTGGCCAAGCTCGCCGACCTCACCACGGTGTTCCTGCGCGCGCAGATCGAGGCCGGCGTGGACGCCGTCCAGCTCTTCGACTCGTGGGCCGGCGCTCTGAGCCTTCGCGACTACCGGTCCCTCGTCCTGCCGCACTCGGCCGACGTCCTCGGCGACGAGGTCGTCTCCTCGGTCCCGCGCACCCACTTCGGCGTGGGCACGGGAGAACTCCTCGGCGCCATGGGGGAGGCCGGAGTCGACGTGGTGGGGGTGGACTGGCGCATCCCGCTCGACGACGCCGCGACGCGCGCCCCCGGCAAGATCCTGCAGGGAAACCTCGACCCCGCGATGCTCTTCGCCGATCGCGAGCCGCTCGACGCCGAGGTCCGACGGATCCTCGACGAGGCCGCCCGGGCGCGCGACCTCGGGGCCCGCGGGCACGTGTTCAACCTCGGCCACGGGGTCCTGCCCGCGACCGACCCCGGTGCGCTGACCCACGTGGTGGAACTCGTCCACGAGCTCACCGGGCGGTAGACGATGGCGCCTCGGATCGCCGTGATCGGCGGCGGCCTCAGCGGCCTCAGCGCGGCCTACCAGCTGCGGCGCGAGCTGCCGGACGCCGAGATCACGGTGCACGAGGCAGCGCCCGGGACCGGCGGGAAACTCGACACCACAGACTTCCCGTCCGGACCCATGGAACTCGGCGCCGAGGCCTTCATCGTCCGCCGCCGTGAGGCCGCCGACCTCGTCGACGAGCTCGGCCTCACCGAGACGCTGCGGCACCCGAGCGGTCGGGGATCGGCGATCCTCACCGGCGGTCGGCTCGTCCCCATGCCCACGGGGACGGTGATGGGGATGCCCTCCGACGTGCGCGCCCTGGACGGCGTCCTGTCGCCCGCCGAGCTCGCCGTGGCCGCCCGGGAGCGGGACCTGCCCCTCCGGTGGGAGCCAGGCGGCGACGTCTCCCTCGGCGACCTCGCCTCTGCACGCTTCGGACCGGCTGTCGTGGCCCGCCTCGTCGACCCGATGCTCGGCGGCGTCTACGCCGCCCGGAGCACGGGACTCGGGCTGCGCGAGGTGGTACCCGGGCTCGCCGAACGACTCGACGCCGGGGCCCCCTCGCTCACCGAGGCGATCGGCGCACTCGCAGGCGCCTCGGCTCCGGGACCGGTGTTCGCCACCTTCGACGGCGGCTACCGTCGCTTCGTCGCGGCGTTGGCCGAGGCGTCGGGCGCCGCGATCCGGACCCGCAGCGAGGTGACCGGCCTGGCCAGAGCCGGCCGCGCATACGCGCTCAGGGCGCGGTCGGAGTCCGGCACCGCGACGGAAACCGCCGACCTCGTCGTCGTGGCCGTCCCCGCCCCCCGGGCGGCGTCCCTCCTGCGTGGTCTCGGGGGCGTTGACGACGCGGCCGCCGCGCTCGCCGGGGTCCGCACCGCGTCCTCGGCCGTCGTGGCCATGGAGGTAAAACGCACCCTCGACCTGCCCGAGCACTCGGGGGTCCTCGTGGCTACCGACGAGCCGGTGTCGTTCAAGGCCATGACCTTCTCCAGCCGCAAGTGGCCGCACCTCGACACCCGCCCGGGGCACCTCGTCCGGGTGTCCTTCGGTCGGCTCGACGACGCCCCCGACGGACCCCTGTCCGCCGACGACGACTCCCTGACGCGCACCGCCGTATCGGCCCTGGCCGAGGTCTGCGGCACCACCCCGACCGTCCTGCACGCGCGGGTGCGCCGCTGGCCGGACGGGCTGCCGGAGATCGGCCCCGACCACGCCCGCACCGTCGCGGGGATCCGTGAGGAGCTGGCGGCGCACGCGCCCGGGCTCGAGCTCGTGGGCGCCGCGACCGAGGGCGTGGGAGTGCCGGCGTGCATCGGCTCGGCCCGGGCCGCGGCGCGTCGACTGGCCGCGAAGTGGCAGGATTGAGCCATGGCCCGTCTCGATTACAAGAAGCTCAACTCCACCCTCCGGTACCTCATGTTCTCCGTCTTCACCGTGAAGCCCGGAGAACTCGGCGAGGACCGCGCCGACGTGGCGGCCGACCTCGAGCGGTTCCTCGCCGGGTACGAGGGCACGGACGTGGTGGTCCGCGGTCTCTACGACGTCTCCGGCCTTCGGGCCGAGGCGGACTTCATGATCTGGACCCACGCCGAGCACATCGAGGAGTTGCAGCGCTTCTACAACGAGTTCCGCCGCACCACGATCCTGGGCCGGGCCAGCACGCCCTACTGGTCCAACACCGCGCTGCACCGGCCGGCCGAGTTCAACAAGAGCCACATCCCGGCGTTCCTCGCCGAGGAGGACCCGGGCGCCTACGTGTCCGTCTACCCGTTCGTTCGCTCGTACGAGTGGTACCTGCTGCCCGACGAGGAGCGGCGCCAGATCCTCGCCGAGCACGGCCGCGCCGCCCGTGAGTACCCGGACGTCCGCGCCAACACGGTGCCCGCGTTCTCGCTTGGCGACTACGAGTGGATCCTCGCCTTCGAGGCCCCCGCGCTCGACCGGATCGTGGACCTCATGCGCGTCATGCGCTCGACCGAGGCGCGCCGGCACGTGCGGGAGGAGATCCCGTTCTTCACCGGGCCGCGGGTGAGCGCCGAGCACCTCGCCACGAGCCTGCCCTGAGCCGGGGGGCCGCGGAGGTCAGTCCTCCGCGGGCTCGAGCGTCAGGCTCACCGAGTTGATGCAGTACCGCAGGTCGGTGGGCGTGGGGTAGCCCTCGCCGGCGAACACGTGGCCCAGGTGGCCGTGGCAGCGCGCGCAGATCACCTCGGTGCGCACCATGCCGAGCGAGGTGTCGGACCGCTCGATCACCGCGTCCCCGGCGAGCGGGGTGAAGAACGAGGGCCAGCCGCAGTGTGAGGCGAACTTGGTATCGCTGCGGAAGAGTTCCGCCCCGCATCCCCGGCAGCGGTACACGCCCTCCGTCGTGGTGTCGGTGTACTCGCCGGTGAAGGGCCGCTCGGTGCCCGCCTGCCGGAGCACCTGGTACTCCTCGGGGGTCAGGCGGCGGCGCCACTCCGCGTCGTCGAGGGTGAACTCCGGCTGCCGGGCGTCGTGGGTGTCGGTCATGCCCGCAGGCTACACCGCGGCGGCCGCCGGTGCGATCCGCTCGTGCCGCCGCGGGTCGGTGCGGCGCCAGAGCAGCCCCACGAGCACCGTGGCCAGGAGCAGCAGCCACCCGAGGGTCGGGTGGGAGAACTCGAGCAGGCGACCGTAGTACGGCCAGCGTTCCGACTCCCAATAGTCCAGGGTGAGGCAACCATAGGCGGCCAGCCACGCCACCCAGTTCCGCACGAACGAGTGGTCCAGGACCACGGTGAGCAGCAGCGGGATGAGCGTCATCGAGTAGTACATCTGGCCCAGGCTGGAGACCAGGAAGACGCCGGTGAGGATGACCCCGGAGGTGGTCGCCAGCCACAGGACCTCGTGGTTGTGGCGGTAGTCCAGCAGCAGCCACACCGCCACGAGGGTCGCCACCACCACGAGGATCCTGGCCACGAGCACCAGCGGCTCCGGGACGCCGTAGTAGACGCCGAGCCCCGCGAGTGAACTGTTGTAGTAGTTCCGTACCTCGCCCATGTAGGGCAGGGTCTTGTCGACGTAGGAGCGGGCGTCCACCGTGAGCGCCCAGCCGGCCGCCATCGCGGCGCCGGGGATCGCGGCCGAGGCCACGAAGGGCTGCCACTGGCGGCGTACCAGGGGCAGGAAGAGCAGCGGCGCGAGCATCGGCTTGATGGCCAGGGACAATCCCATCGCGACGCCCGACCACCAGAGCCGCCGCCGGTGCAGCAGGTACAGGAACGCGACCTGGCACAGGAAGATCACGCCGTTGACGTTCGTGAAGACCAGGGTGTTGGTGACGGCCTCGGTGAGGAACGTCGCCAGGATGAGCGCGGGCGTGACGTAGGACCGCACGTCGAGGTCGAACAGCCGCATGAGCAGCCAGAGGGCGGCGAGAATCGCGGCCGCGTTGACGAGGATGAACAGCCACCGCGCGACCGAGTAGTCGTCGATCACCCCGAACGGCGCCAGCAGCAGGGTCCCGCTGGGGGCGTAGAGATAGTGCGGCTGGACGGTGAGGAGGTTTTCCGCATAGACGGGTTCGCCGGCGAGGAAGTGCCTGGTGGCGACGTATACGGTGCCGAAGTCGTTGGTGACGGACCCGTTGACCGCTCTGATGAGGACGCGGTGGATCACCGTCATGACCGCGAGGGGCCAGAGGACGTGGGCGAGTACTCGGGGCACAGTGGTCGCGCGTCCAGTCGTCATCGGCACGGTGAGGAGGGTACCGGTCGGGTCATCGCGCGGACCGGAGGCGCTCCGGGGAGCACCGGCGCGACGGGCGCCGCCGTCCGGCGTCACGAGGGGCAGGCGGCGTCCGACTCCCCGGACCCCGGGTCGGCGAGGAACCCGACGAGCTCGCCGCGGACGCACGAGGAGTGCAGGAGCGCCCGCGAGCCGGGGGCGCCCCACGCGACGGTCCGCACGTCCCGGGCGCCGGCGGCGGTGAGTAGCCCCGCCGTTGGTTCGAGCGTCCCGGCCCCGGCCACCGGGTCCGCCACCCCAGACACGAGCCACACCGGCGTGGGGCCGGACACCTCGAGCGGCGTGGGGGAGGGGACGGGCCACGTGGAGCACGCCGCGAGCTGGGCTGCGAGGATCTCGCCGAACGGCGGGTTCTCCGACCACTCGTCGGCGAGTTCGAGGACGCGGTTGACCGGGACGCGGCGCGGAAGGTCCGAACAGCCGGCCACGTAGGACAGGGAGTCGTGGGACAGGTCGGCCGCCCGGGTGCGCACCGACGCCGGCACCTCGCCGTCGCGCGCCGCGACGAGCTCGCCCAGGATCCTGTCGCCGGGACCGGCAGTGGGGGAGGAGGCCCCCGCGAGGTCGGCCAGCGCGGACCGGACGACGTCGGAGAGCAGCGCAGCGGGCACGGCGGCGTCCGGGGTGCGGGCCTCGTCCAGGGCGCGGGTCACGGCCTCGACCCGGGTGGTGGCGTCCTCCGGCCCGCACGCCTCTCGGCCGCAGGCAGCGGCCCAGAGGCGCAGGGCGGTGTCGGACCCGTCGAGCGCGGCACGGGCGGCGGCCTCCTGGTCGCCTTCCAGGGGGGCCGGGGAGTCCAGCGCCAGGCGGGAGAGGCGGTCCGGGTGCTCGGCGGCGAAGGCGAGCGCCACCCGGGCGCCGGTCCCCACCCCGAGAACGGCGAGCCCGGGCACGTCCCAGGCGCTGCGCAGCGTCTCCAGGTCCTCGGCGGCGTGGGCGGAACCGAAGTGCAGCTCGCGGCCGATGAGCTCGTCGGTGCAGGCCTGCGAGGCGTCCGCGAGCGCGCCGCGGGCCTCCGGCGAGCCCGGGTCGGCGCCCCGGTCGGCGAGGTGGTCGAGCGTGTACCGCGCGTCCGGGGTGAGGCACGACCCGGCGGCCTCGCCCCGGCCCCGGTGGTCGAGGAGGACGACGGGGTGCGCATCGGTCAACTCGGTGCCGCCGGTGGCGAGTCGGACGCCGAACTCGAGTGCCGGGTTCTCGGGGCCGCCCACCACGACCAGAGGCGGGGCCTGCTCGGGTGTCCGCGCGGTGGTGAGCCGGACGACCGTCGAGCCGGAGTGGTCGGCGCACTCGAGTTCCGCGTCGGCGGGGACGTCCGTGGTCCGGTGGGCCGGGCACGGTGCCCAGGGCAGGTCGGTGCTGGGCGCCACCCAGTCCGGCGCCACCGCCGGGTCGTCGCTCCCGGCGCCCGCGGCGCGCCCCCCGGAGCCGGCGCCCGTCGCCAGTTCGGGCCCGCTCGCGGGCGGGGGAGCACATGCGCCGAGGACTGCGGCCACGGCCGCCACCAGGCCGGCAGCGGCGACGCGGGCGCGCCTCACCGGCCGTCCCGGTCCACGACCCAGCGGGTGTAGAGGCCGCCGTCGGGCCCGGTGAAGGCGTCGGAGACCCGCAGGGGGACACGGGCCGAGGCCCCGCCCTCGGTCCGGACCAGGGGGTCGCCGTGGGCGCCCACGATCACCTCCGGGGCGAGGGAGAGGACGAGCTCGTCCACCGCGTCCTCGGCGAGGAGCCTCGCCAGCAGCCGGGGACCGCCCTCGAAGTCCACCTCCTCGGCCCCGAGCCGGGTGGCCAGCGCGCGCACCGCGGCCCCGTAGGGCCCGGGATCGAGCACGTGGACCCGGACCCCGCGCCGCTCGGCCTCGGTAATCCGGTCGCGGTCGACGTCGGGGGTGACGGCGACGGCGAGGGCGTCCCCGTGACCGGCGCAGTGCTCGACGAGCTGATCGGACAGCGTGCGCGCGAGCAGGACGACGGGCGGCGGTGGGGTGCCCCGGTACGCTCGCCAGGCCTCGTGCAGCTGGGCCGGGCCGTACCCCTCGGTGATCGCGGTGGCGGCGCCAACGATGACGAGGTCCGCCCGGGCCCGCATCGCGTGGAACAGAAACTGGTCGGTGGGGGTGCCCAGTCCGCCGCTGCGGCCGTCGACCGTGGTGCTGCCGTCCAGGGAGGCGATCATCACGGCGCGGATCGTCGGTGTCCGTCCGCCCGGCTCGGGGGCCAGGGCCGACCACATCGCCGCGAGGGACGCCGGGTCGCTGCCGAGCTCCGTCAGTCGGGTCGAGGGCACCGGCCGTCCTTTCGTTCTGGGGCTGGGAACCTCCACGATAGGCTCTGCGCATGGTCTCTCGCCTCGCAGACGTCACACCGGTGGTTCCGGCCGACCAGCTCGTGGCCCAGATGGTCCCGCCGTCGATGTTCGACGACGTGAGCTTCGACTCGTACATCCCCGACCCCGCGCAACCGTCCCAGGCCGCCGCGCTGGCCGCGTGCCGGGCGTTCGCGGAGGACGTCGTGGCCCGGCGCACGCCCAAGAAGGGACTGTTCGGCCGCCGGCCCAAGGTCACCCAGGGGTCGGGCATCTACCTCGACGGCGGGTTCGGCGTGGGCAAGACGCACCTGCTCACGTCGATTTACCACACCTGCCCCGAGCCGAAGGCGTTCGGGACGTTCGTCGAGCTCACCCACGTCGTGGGCGCCCTGGGCTTCAACCGCGCGGTGGAGGAGCTCTCGGGCCATTCGGTGCTGTGTATCGACGAGTTCGAGCTCGACGATCCCGGCGACACGATGCTCGTCTCCCGCCTGCTCGCCGAGCTCACCACCGCCGGGGTGTGCGTGGCGGCCACCTCCAACACGCTGCCCGAGCAGCTGGGCGAGGGACGCTTCGCCGCCAAGGATTTCATGCGCGAGATCCGCAAGATGTCGGGCATCTTCGAGTCGATCCGCGTCGACGGCCCCGATTACCGGCACCGCAACCTGCCGCCGGCCCCCGAGCCGCTCTCGGACTCCGAACTCGAGGCGGAGGCCGCGTCGACCCCGGGCGCGACCCTCGACGACTTCGACGAGCTGTGCGCGCACCTGTCCACGCTGCACCCGTCCAAGTACAACCGGCTCGTCGACGGGATCACCGAGGTCTGCCTGCGCGGGGTGGGCGCACTGCCGGACCAGTCCATCGCGCTGCGGATGGTGGTGCTCGCCGACCGGCTCTACGACGCCGGGATCCCCGTGCGGAACTCGGGGGAGAAACTCGACGCGATCTTCACCGAGGAGATGCTGGCCGGCGGCTACCGGAAGAAGTACCTGCGCGCCACGTCCCGCCTCCTCGCGCTCTCGCGCTTCGAGCCCGGTCAGGAGCACTGACCGTCGGCGGGGACGAGCGGCCGTTCGTACACGACGTCCGTGTTGGGCACGCCGCCCACCACGAAGGTCCGCCCGCCCCGCTCGACGAACCCGTGGCGGGTGTAGAACCGCCGGGCCCGCTCGTTGGCGACGTTGGTGGCCAGCCAGAGGCTGCGGGCACCGCGGGTGACGGCCCGCCGGACGACGTCGTCGAGCAGAACCGTGGCCGCCCCCGTGCCGTGGTGGGCCGGGTCCACGTAGAACTTGCTCACGCCCACCGTGGGGCGGTGCTCGATCTGGGACGCGCATCCCGGGTCCATCGCCGTGCCGTCGACGAGCAACGCGTACGCGACCGCGGTGCCGCCGGCGTCCCGGGCGCACAGCACCTCGTGTCCGTCCGCGGCGAGGTAGCCGCGAAAGGCGTCCGGCGTGAGGTGCTCGGCGACGAAGTCACGGACGACGTCCGGCGCCAGTTCGGGAGGGCAGGCGAGGGGGAAGGTCCGTGCGGCGAGATCGGCGATCTCGGGGACGTCGTCCACCTGCGCGAGTCTGATCGACAGCGTCACGGTGAGCCACCCTAGAGCAGGGTCTCCCGGGGCAGCTGGCTGCGCGGACGAACCCGCGTTGCCAAGGAAGTGAAGAGATGGGTTAGTTGGGGCAGCTTGTGTGCAAAACAACCGGTGTTTTCTTATGATCTTGGGGCAATGTCCGCAGGGGGCCGATGGACAATGACGGGTTCGCCGGGACGGGGGATTTCCGGTACGGGAAGTCGATGCTTCGCGTCATCGCCGAGAGGAAACGTGCCGAATGGGAATCAACCGGGGACGACGCGTCACTTCGATGCGCTCCTGGGGGACGGTCGTCGTGGCGATGATCTCTTCCGGGGTCTTCGTGCTGGGCGTCCTCTGGGGCTACCCGCCGTTCTCGGCGTTCCGCCCCACCTCCACGGTACTTTCGCTCGACCAGGGGCCGGGGTGCCACGCATTGGGGATCTCGGGGAACGCGGAATGGGACCGGTACTCCTCCGATGAGTACGTCCAGGCGCTCCGTGAGACCCGGGCGCTCGGCGCCGGACGCGTCCGGATCGGGGCGAATTGGGGCGAGATCGAGACCGAACCCGGCCGGCGCCGGTGGGAGGCTCTCGACGAGAGGGTGCGTATCGCCCGCCAGGCGGGCCTCGATCCGTTGCTCGTCCTCCAGACGGTGCCGTCGTGGGTGACGATCCCGTCCGGTCCGACCTCCCCGGAACACCTTCGACTCGCCGAGGGGTTCGGCGACTTCGCCCACGCCGTCGCGGCGAGGTACGGCGACGACGTGGACGCGTACGAAGTCTGGAACGAGCCGAATCTACCCAGGTTCTGGCCGGAGCCGGATGTGACTCACTACCTTGAGTTCCTCCGGGCCGCCTACGGGGCGATCCACCGCGCGGACCCGGGGGCCACGGTGATCACCGGTGGGCTCGCGCCCGCCCCCGACGCCAACGGCTCGATAGCGCCGTTGACCTTCCTCCAGCGCCTGTACGACCTCGGGGGCCGGGAGTACCTCGATGCGATCGGGATGCACCCGTACTCGTACCCGGAGATGCCGTCCGGAACTTCGGTCTGGAACACCTTCAGGTCGTTAAAGGACGTCAAGCGGCTGATGGCGAGCAGGGGGGACTGGGGCAAGAAGATCTGGATCACCGAATACGGGGCACCGACCGGCGGATCGAACGGCGTGAGCCCGGACGCCCAGGCGGCGATGATCGTGGAGGCGTACCGCCTGGCCGCGGAGGATCCGATGCTCGGCCCCGTCTTCGTGTACACGATGATTGATGGTGGTGCGCCGAAATGGGACCCGGAGTTCCACTTCGGTCTGTACTACGTCGATCAGACCCCCAAACCCGCCGTGCGCGCTCTCCAGGACGCGGTGGTCGACTGCCCGGTGCGGGACTACGACGCAGAGGTTCCTCCGCCGGCGGGCCCGCACCCCGGTGACTCGCTGCCGTCAGCACCCGGCGCGGGGTCGATGCAGTTGCCCGGCCTGGGATCCTGACCGGTCAGCTGCGTCGGCCCCCGGGCGACGTCCCGATGAGGTCGTCGTACCAACCACGATAGTCCCCGGCCATCCTGCGCACGGAGAACCGGTCGAGGTCGGCCGCCGACCGCTCGCGGAGCGCGTCGCGGTGTGCGGGGTCGTCGAGCACGGCAGCGAGTGCGTCGGCGAGTTCCGCGGCGTCGTCCACGGGGACGAGGACCCCGGCGCGCCCCTCGTCGAGTCCCTCTCGGGCGCCGTCCGTGTCGGTGGCGACAATCGCGGCGCCCTCCTCGCGGGCCTCGAGAAGGGAGAGGGCGAGTCCCTCGCGCCGTGACGCCACGGCCACAACAGTCGCGGCGGCCAGATGCCGCCCGGGGGCGGGTGAGAGACCGGTGAGGTGCACCCGGTCCGCGAGGTCCGAGTTCCGGATCCGTTCGGCGAGTTCCTCCCAGTCCACGTTCCCCACATACCAGAGGTGAACGTCCGGGCGGGTTGGTGCGAGGGCGCGAAAGGCGTCGAAAAGTACGTCGGCGCCCTTCCGGTGCGAGACCGCCCCCACGGTGACGATGGACCTGGGGCCGAGGTCGAGGTCGGCGTCGGCCGACCCGGCCTTCCGCCGGGGTGAGCCGACGACGCCGTTGACTACGGTCTCCACGCGGGGAGAATGCCAGCGGAGCGACCTCACGGTCTCGGACACCGATTCGGCGACCCCGATGGTCATGTCCGCGGAGCCCATCAGCGCGGCCGAGCGTTGGTAGACGTTGTGCATAGATGCGACGAGGTGGAACGTGGGGGCCCCGGGGATCCGGCGTACCGCCGCGGCGAGCACACACGGTGCGACAGTGTGTGCGTGAACGATCTCCGGACGGACCTCCCGGATCAGACGGGTCAGAGCACGGACGGCGCTCCACGGTCGCCGGCGAAAGTCGATCGTTTTGTGCCGGACACCGTGCTCGGCGAGCAGTCCGGTGTGACCGCCACCTGCGGAGGCTACGACCACGTGGTCGCCTCGCAGCGCGAGCTCGATGGCGAGGTCCACCGTGACGTTGACGATCCCGTTACCGGTGTCGACCACCTCGTTGACCAGGTGGAGCACCCGCATCGGCGCGTTCACCGTACCGTGACGGGCGCGGAGGTAACCCTCGCGAGCCGCTGTGCGACAGCTTCCCGTTCGGCCTCGTCCGAACCGTCGCCGAGACGCACGGTTATCCGCCGGGCGGACGCGGAGACCTCGGCGCCCGGGTGTAGACCGCCCTTAGTGACGGCGTCACGGACGGCCGCGAGCTCCACATGGATCCCGTTGACCACCACCCGGTCAGCCGCCTTTCCGCGGTACTCTATCCCGACCTCGGTGAGGGCCGCGAGCAGATCCGTCTCCCGTGGGCCGTCGGCCGTCCGCAGAACCACCCGGCCCGGGGCACCGAGGAGTGAGGGGCGGCCCAGGGCGGACCGGAGCGTGAGTCCGGTGGCGGAGTGGACACCGGCAGCGGCCGCGAGGTCCGCGACCGAACACGGCGTGCCCCACACCAGTGATGCGGCCTCCCCATCCGCAGGGGTCACCTCGAGTCGGGCGTGCATCCGCTCCTCGTCCGGAGTGAGGCAGATGAGGTCCGACAGCGCGGCGTCCGGATGGTCGGCCACCTGCTGCAGCCACCGCTCGAACCGGTCGGTGTGCGCCCGACGCTGCACCGGACCGTAGAGCGAGGGGTTGAACAGGAGCTCGGTGCGCACCCCGTCCTCGTCCGAGGGGGTGATGGTGAACGACACGTCGTCGCAGGGGCCATGACTGATCACCTCCAGACCGGTTTCCAGGTGTCCGGCCATCGACGGCATCTCGAAGGGAATCACGTTGACCATCGGGCCGTACATCCGGCCGGTGCGCCACGCCGTGGGCAGCTCCGCCCGCAGGATGTCGGGGGCCTGGCGCTGGTGGCACTTGGTCGAGCGCACGGTGTCCCGGAAGGTCTGGACCAGATCCGGCAGCGATGCCCCGTGGTCGACCCTGAGATGAAGAGGGAGCGCACCCATCGACTGGGATGGGGTCATCTTCTCCTCTGCCGTGAAACGTCCCGTGATAGGGAGGCCGACGACGACCCTCGGATCCTCGACGACCACCGAGACGTAGGCGATCGCCGCGGACGCCGCCATGTGGGCCCAGTTGACCCCCTCGAGCACCTCGGCGACCCGCCTCGCGAACCTGGGGGTGCGGAAGTCGAGCATCTCGTAGAGGGGAGCGGGCGGAGCGACCCGGTCGGAAAACGAGATGACGTCCGGGGCACCCTCGAGATGCTCCTTCCAGAAGCGGAGGTCGGCGGGGTCCTGTTCCGGGACCCGTGCCACGAGGTCCGCGAAGGAACCGAGCGGAGAGTCGGGGACGTCGTCCCCGGCCGCGAGCGCCCCGAGGATCTGCCCGACCCGCGCACGGAGCAGGCTCGCACCGTAGCCGTCGACGAACATGTGGTGGCAGACACCGAACCATCCGTAAGAGTGCTCGCCGAGGGTCAGGACAAACGAGCGGAAGGGGAACTCGGGGCCGCTGATCTGCAAGGCACGACGGACCTCGCGGAAGGCCAGGTCGCGTGCCGCCTGGACGGGGTCCTCCGCGTCGGAGAGATCGACCCGGTGAGTGGGGATGTCCTCGCCCTGCCGCGATTCCTGGAACCACATCCCGTCCGCGTCCACGTCCGCGCGCATCATGAGCGCGTCCGTGTCGTGGAGGGCGCGGACAGTGGCATCGACGATCATCTGCTCGGTGAGTTCGTCTCCAGAGAACCAGACGATTTGGGACACCGTGTAGGCGGCGTTGTCGGGATCCTGCAGGTGCCCGTCCCGCATCCCGGTCTGGGACGGGAGGAGGGGGAACCGGGTGGGATCGGATGAGGTCATGTGACGCCCTTGTCTCGGGTTGAGTGGAGCCGCTCTTCGGGGATGGTAGCCCTCTCGGGCGCGAGGTGGTGAGCCAAAGAACACACAAGGTGAGCATGTTCTTCGGTGGAATGATGGCGGTAACATCACCGGGAACGGTGGCCGGCCACCCCTGTTTTCGTGCCGACGACTAGCGTCGGTTCCATGAGAGGACCCCTGGTGACGCGTACTGCGAACGAATTCCGCCCTGACGCGACAGCAACGGGTGAGACGGGCTCCGGCCGGCCCCCGGTCCTCGATCTCGGACTGATGATCCGGGCGTTCGTCGCGTCGCTCCCTCTCGCCGCGGTGCTCGGTGTGATCGTCGGGGTCCTCGTGGCCGTCATCCTGTCGGGTATCGCACCGACCTACACCACCACGACGACCGTAACCGTCGGCACGCCCTCCCGAGCGGAGAAGGACGCCGCGACCATGGAGGCGCTGGGTGCGGGGATGTCCGAGTTCGTCACCGACGATCAGGTCCGGCACTTCGTCGAGGCACAGACCGGCGAGAAGGTGACCCTGTCCGGACTGTTCCCGACCGTCGAGGCCTCGACCACCAAGATCCCCGGTGTGATCGAGATCATCACCCGGAGCACCACGGGGCCCCTGGCGGCCTCCAAAATGGGCCGGGTCACGGTCGACGCGATGAACCTGCGGGCGAACGAGGTCCGTGACGAGTTCCTCGCCTCGGTGGACGAGGCGACGCAGGAACAGATCGACGATCTGAACGAGCAGATCAAGGCGCGTCGCCGGATCGACCCGAAGGCGGACACGTCGGATCTCCTGCAGATGATCTACGACTCGCGGGCGCAGACCCAGATGCTTCGGGTGGGCTACTCGTCGGCGAGCATCATCTCGCAGGACGACGGTGGCGGGGAGCCCACATGGCCCAAGCCCGTGGCCACGGGCGTCGTCGGTGGTCTCGTCGTCCTCCTCGTCGCGGCCACGCTCCTCGCGGCGTTCCGACTCCGGCGCTCGCGCCGTACCGACGTGGTATGGGCGCGGTCGATGGGCCACCGCCACGGCAGCGAGATCGACGTGGACGCGGCGGCGGAGGACGGGCTGCCCGTGCGGTCGGATGCGGCCGTTTCGGGTGTGCTGTCCCGGGGTGGCACCGTGGTCGTCCTGGGGGACGTTGACCTCGGTACGCCTCCGTTGGGCAAGGGCGTGGAGTCCGCACGGATGCTCGTCGCGGACTACGACGAACCGTGGTGGCGTGATCTGCCGGTGGCCGACGTGGCCCTCGGGGTCGTCGTGGTGGACGCGGGCGGCTCGTCGACACGGGAAGCCGAGCAGTGCCTCAGCACGTTCACAGAGGTGGGAGTGCCTACCCGCCTGGTCGTCCGGAGACGCGGGGCCCGTTCGTGACCCCCAGGGTCGCCCTCGTCCACGAGCGGTTCACCGACGTCGCTGGGAGCGAGCACGTCGTCGAGCAGATGGCGCTGGCCTGGCCCGAGGCCCGGATTCACGTACCGTTCGCGCGCCCGAGCGGCATTCCCCGGGGCCTCGGCTCACGCGTCGTGACCGGACCGTTGCAGCGCGCGTACCAGATGATCGGCTGCCGGTCCCATGCTCCGTTGCTGCCTCTGGTCCCGTCCATGTTGAGGCACGCACGGATCGACCCCGCCGAGGCGGACGTGGTGGTGATCAGCCACCACGCGTTCGCCCTGGCGGCCGCGGCGGTTGAGGTGCCCTCCGTCGCCTACGTCCACAGCCCGGCACGGTGGGCATGGGATGCCGGCTTCCGACGGGGCGAGGCGGGTTCGGTCCTCGGTCGCTCTGCGCTGTCGGTACTGGCGGCCCGCGCCAGGGCAAACGAGCGTCGGTGGGCCCCGGTACCGGAGGTCGTCGTGGCGAATTCCGCGGCAGTGCGCGACCGGATCCGTGCGTGGTGGGGGCGGGACGCCGAGGTGGTCCATCCGCCCGTCGACACCGGGTTCTTCACCCCCGGGAGCGGGGCCAAGGAAGACTATTTCGTCAGCGTGGGACGCCTCGTCCCCTACAAGCGGGTCGATCTCGCGGTCGCGGCGGCCGTCGAGGCGGGCGTCCGGTTGTTGGTGGTCGGCGAAGGCCGCGACATGGACCGGTGCCGCGCACGTTCGGGTCCGGGCGTGGAGTTCCTCGGCCGCCTCCCGAGGGAGGAGATGCGCGAGGTGATCCGGGGCGCCCGCGCACTGCTCATGCCGGGGGAGGAGGACTTCGGCATCGTGCCCGTCGAGGCGATCGCGGCGGGCACCCCGGTCCTCGCGTTGGGCCGTGGCGGGGCGCTCGACACGGTCGTCCCGGGGGTGAGCGGAGAGCTCGTCAACGGTCGGGACGACGACGAGGTGGTGCACGCCCTGGCGCGCGCGATGCGGTCGTGGGACGACGCGTCCTATTCGGCGTCCGGACTGGCACGCTTCGCCGCACGCTTCTCGGAGGCGTCGTTCCGCTCCGGGATCTCGGCTGTGGTGGACTCGGTCCTCTGAGCATCCGTACCGCTGCGGCGTGACGGGAACGCCGGCGCGAGGACCAGGTCCCGGACCCACGGCGAGGTACTGGCGGCGATGGCGGGCAGGAGCCAGAAGTAGGCGTCCATCGGGAAGATCTCGAGATAGGTGGAGAAGCCGGCGGCAACACAGGCTGCAGCGGTTACGGCGACGGCCGACGCGGCGAGGCCCCGCTCGAACGGGTCCTCGGTGAGGCGCATGATGCGCACGAGCGAGATCATCATGAGGGCGACCACGGCCGCGTACGCGGCCATGCCCAACGGTCCCAGCTCGAGCAGGACCTTCACGTAGTAGCTGTCCGGCTGGTACAGCGGTGCCGCCGGGTCGTAACCCTCGACACTCCTCGCCGCCGCGGAACCGGTTGTACCCAGGCCCTGCCCCAGTGGTTGGGACAGGATGAGCGGCAGGTTCACGGACCAGTGGGCGCCACGCTCTTCGAGGCTGCTGCTCGACGTGAACGTCGCGAGGACCGAGGTCCCGACGGTGGCCGCGAGGGCTGCGACGACGGGTAGGGCGACGATCGTGGCCACGGTGAGCCAGCCGAGAAAGCGACGGTGGACGAGGACACCGATGACGACGAGCCCGACCGCGGCCCCGAGGTAGCTGGCTCGGACGACCGACAGGATCATGCCCGCCGTCAGGACCGGGAAGGCGGCGAGGTAGATCGTGGACCGGAGGCGGCGGGGTTCGGCGAGCGCCGCGGCCGCACCGACGATGATGACGAGCATGAGGAAGAGCCCGAAGGGGAACGGCTGGTTGAAAGTTCCGAAGCTGCGGAGTAGCGGCCCGGCGCTGCGGATTTGTTCGTTCCATTCGTAGCCCATGTCGGCCAGGGCGTAGGGGCCGGCGAACTGCTGCCAGATCCCGTAGAGGGCGGACACGATCCCTGCCGTCAACAGGACAGTGACGAAGAGGTCCTTGTCGCGACGGGTGAACGGGAAGAGCACGGCGACGAGGCCGAGCAGGACGTAGAAGAAGGCGATCTTGATGGGGAAGAACGAGCCCGTCCCCAGGACGACGACGGCCGAGATCACCCCGAACGGAACGAGGAGCACCAGAGGGAGCAGCCAGGGCGCGGGAACCACGCGATCGGTGGTGCGTCGTCGGGCGAAGACGCCGGACAGCAGCACCGTGAGGACCGCCGCCTCCTTCCAGAACGACATGCTCAACGGGGTGACGAGAAGGAGGCCGTGGAAGGGGATAAGACCGGCCACGGCGATGACCCCCCACTGTGGTCGTCGGATGGACAGCGCGAACAGGAACGCGCAACCGACGAGGGTGACGGCGATGCCGGCGATCATGAGGTGCCCCCTCCCCGGTGGAGCTCGTCACGGAGGTCGCGGACCGGCGGCCAGCTGCGGTGGGGGCGAAGGAGGGTCAGCGCCCACCTGTGGCTGGGGATGCCCTCGCGCATCGCGAGCCGAGGTTGGGCGAAGGGGTCCGTCGCCGGATGGCTCCTGCCGTTGGTGAACGTGTAGCCACACCGGTAGCCGGCCTCGGCGGTCAGGGCCCGCACCTGTGCGTTCTGGTGGCCGAACGGATAGCAGATCTCCCGGATCTCGGTCCCTGCCCACTCCGAGACCGTGTCCCGGGATCTCCGGAGTTCGTCGAGAGCGACGGCAGGCGGGAGCTCGGGCAGGGACCGATGTGTGGCAGTGTGGCTGCACAAGGTCGCCCCGGCGTCCAGCGCCTCCCGGATTTCGGTGAGCGTCATGGTGCGCTCCGCCTCGGGCCACCATTCCGGAGCCACACCCGTGCGGTCGGTAACGGGCAGGAGGGTCCAGGGGATCCGACGCTCGTGGAGCGCGGGCAATGCGTGACGGTGGACGCCGGATAGGGCGTCGTCGAAGACGACGGCGGCGAGTCCGCAGGCGTCACCGGAGAGGAGGGCGTCAGTGAACTCGGTGAGGGTGACGAAGCGAAACCCGGCGACGCTGGCCACGTCGAGTTGTCGGAGGAACGTGGAGCGGCGAACGGCATAGGGGTAGGCGTCGGCCGAATCCGGGAGCACGTCGTGGTAGGCCAGGACGACCCCCGACCGACCGCGTAAGGCCGCCGGGACCCGACGACGGATACGACGTACGGCCAGAGCCGCCACCTTCGAGGCACGTGTGACGATGGCCATCAGGGGACCTTCCGGGTTCGGTTCAGGGCAGCGGGGATCCGGCCGAGCAGCGCCAGGTACTCCACCGAATCGGTGAACTCGACGAGCGAAAGGTACACGAGCACGGCCACGGCCACCACGGGAATCCACGGCCACCCGCTGAAGCCGACGAGGACCGCGGCGGGAGCGGTCACCGAGAGCGCGAGGAGGACCTGACGCGTGAGCGGCCCCCAGGGGATCAGTCCGGAGATCCCCAGACTGCGTTGGGCCAGGACGAGTCCGGCGACGAACATGATCCCCTCGGTGATGAGGGTCGCCACCGCGGCACCGTCGTAGGACCACCTGGGGATCGCGACGAGATTGAGGACCACGTTGAGGAGGACGCCGCCGGCAGCGAGCACGGGGAAGCCGGTCAGCTTACGGGCCGCGACGAGTGCGACGAGCGCGATGTTGGTCACGCCACTGAGGGCACTGGACACGACCAGCAACCGCGCGGTGAAGCCGGCTTCGACGAACTCCTCGCCGTACAACATCCTGATCAGGAATCCGGCTGCCGGCCAGAACGCGACTACCGCGAGGGCACCGAGGACGCCGGCGACGGCCATCGCCTGCCGGGTCCGCAGGCGGAAGGTGCCGTGGTCGTCCGGCCAGGCCCTGACCAGAACTGTGGTGAAGGGGACCGCGATGGTCACGGTCACCACGATGAGCAGGTCGGAAAACTTGTACCCGATCGCGTAGCGGCCGACGGCCTCGTAGCTGTCGAGGAGTTGGAGCAGCAGGATGTCGACCTTGGTCAGCAACATGATCAGCGCGAAGCCGATGGAGATCGGGACCGCCTCGCGGAGCATCTCGCGCCAGTAGGAGGTGCCCGCCGAGAACGTCGGACGCGGACCCGCCATACCCCGGAGGACACCGGCGCCACGGGCGGCGAGGACGAGGACCTCCTTGATCACCGAGGGCAGGACAAAGGCCGCCAGGGTGGGGTGGAAGCGGGCGATCGCCAGGATAGTTGCGAACTGGACGACCTGCGCGAGCACATCCCAACCGGCCACCGGGACGAGGCGTAGCCGGGCCTGGTAGAGCACGAGAAGTGCGTTGGACGGTGTGGCGAGCACGACACCCGTGGCGGCGAAGGCCACGACAGCGACCAGGGCGACGGACAGTCCGGCGACGGCCGCGTAGGCGACCGCGATGCCGAAGCCGAACAGTCCGAGGAGCACGCGGAGCAGGATGAACGAGCCGGCGACCCGCTGTGCCTCGGCGGGATCGTCGGAGGTCAACCGAGCGAGGACCACGCGTCCGACCCCGAGATCGGTGACCAGGGCCATGATGCCGAGCAGGCCGAACACAAACGAGTAGCGGCCCCAGTCGTCCGGCGAGAGCGTCCGGGCGATGACCACCGTTCCGGCCCACCCGAGGACCGCCGCGACGACGCGACTGACGACCATGGCCGTCGAGTTGCTCAGCAGCGCCCGCCCCTCGGTGGTGTCGGGTTCGGCGACCTCGGTCACGGTGCGCTGTCCCCGGTGCTCGAACTCCGGCGGGAGCGGAACCATGCGAGGGCGTCCCGGGCTCGATCCGGCGCGGTCCGGGCGGACGTGCCGGCACGGCGGAGCAGGTCTACGCCACGGTCGACGGCAGTCATCTGCCACCGGGCGTCGGGCCGACCGACAGGTGTCGCGACGAGGGTGCCCACCGCGTACTCGTGGGTCTGCCAGTCCGCCTTGTAGCCGCTCCGGCCGATGAGGAGGTCCACCTCGGTGATCCCCAGATCGTCGTGCTGGTCGCACACCGCCTCGATGAGGTGGTGCCCGGGCCGGATCCTCCGGTACGCGGGGTGGAAGCGAGTGAACCACAGCTCGGCCCGGGAGCCGGTGGCCAGGGTCGCGAAATGTGCCCCCCAGTCGCCGCCGAACGTTGCCCCCCACAGCAGGAGGTGGCCGTTCTCGGCCTCCTGTCGGAGGAAATCGTGGGTGAAGGCGTCGTGAGGCGGTGCGCAGAGGTTGAGTCGGTACTCGGCCTCGCCGGTGCCCGCGGCGGCGGCTGTGCGGACGATCTCGGGCCACCGGTGGTCGAACTGGTCCGGGGTGCGCACGGTCTCGGTGACGAGCTCCCTGCCCTCGCGGGCCAGTTTGCGACGGGTGGACGCGGCCCGCGAGAGGGTGGATCGACTTCGGAGATCCGCTGCGCGGGTTCCGGGGGGCAGCTCGATCACGGGGCAGTGGTCGTCCCCGGTGAGCGTCGTTCGCCACCGTGGGTGGGCACCGACGGCCGCGGCGAGGGGCGAGTTCAGGGGAAGATGGGTGAGTTCGAGGACGGCGCCCGAGCAGGCGAGGCCGTCGACCAGATCCGCCAGGGCGCCGTCGTCGTCGGCGAGCGCCTCGCCGACGGTGCCGAGGCCGTGCCCGAGCAGGCGGAGAACGGGCACCCCGAGCCGACGCCGTCGATGGAGGCCGAGGAGGGCGACCAGCCGTCCCCCGCGATGGACGGTCGCCACACGGAGCGGGCCGCGCGCGAGGTGGGCGTGCCAGGCCAGGCCGTAGGACGGCCGGGAGGCGAACCGTGTGCCCACCCGCTCGGCGAGGTCGTGCCACTCACGGCGGAGCTGCTCGTCGACGCGCTCGTGGACGGCGAAGGTGGTCATGGTCGGGTCCCTTTGCGGGCGGCATCGTGGAGTCGAGTGACGATCGTGTCGGCGGACCCCACGATGCTGTAACGGTTCACCACGTGGAGATGCCCGGCCGCACCCATTCTCCGCCGGAGGTCCGGATCGGTGACGAGGGTCCTGAGGGCCGACTCGACGGCGTCGGGGTCCGCCCCGTCGACGAGGAGGCCAGTCTCCCCGTCCACGACCATCTCCGGGATCGCGCCGCCAGGGTGTGCGATCACCGGGAGTCCGGCTGCCGCGCCCTCGAGGACGGCGTTGGGGGCCTGGTCGATGACGGAGGGGAAGCACATGATGTCGGAGTCGGCCAGGAGATCCCAGAGCCGCGCGTCGCCCGGCGCGAGATCACCGACCACCCGCAGGCCCTCCTCCTCCGGTACCGGATCGAGGGTGATGAGAAGGAGATCCGCCGTGTCCCGGAACGCGCGACGCCACACGTCGAGGAGGAGGTGGCCTCCCTTGCGTTCCATCGAGGTTCCGAGGAAGACGATCGTCGGCCGCCGATCACGGTTTCGCTCGGGTGGAGCGGTGGAGAGAAACGGCGACCAGATCCCCATCTCGAGTCGCGTCACCCGTTCCGGCGGGAGCCCGTAGTCCGAGGAGGTGAGGGATTCGACGACGGGGACCGAGTTGGCGAACACGTGATGGGCGGCGTGGAGGACCGGTCGCTCCCAGAGCAGGTTAACGAGGCTCAGCCGCGCCGTGAACCGGGTCGGGGTCCGGTAAGGAATGCTGAAGACGTTGCGTCGCCCGGTGCTGTCCGTCGTGATGACGGTCGGGGTCCGGCGCAGCAGTCCCGCACCGCCCAGCATGCAGTTCTGGGTGTAGAGGTGTATGACGTCGATGTCGCCCCGCGCCAGGCGATCCCGCACCCGCCGTTTCACCGACCACGAGTGGACGAGCTGGCCCCGTAGCGGCTGAAGGTCGAGGTCGAGGCGGTCGAGACCGGGGACCGGCGCCCGGAGCACTCGCCCGATCGGGCCGGGGCCGTGGGCGTCTAGGAAGTCCGCCTCGATATCCTTCCTGTCGGCGAGAACAGTGCGTAGCGCCGAGTGGACCGTGGCGTGCCCGCCAATGTTCTCGTTGACGAACAGGGCCGTGATCGGGGACGAGGTGGGCTCGACGGTGGGGAGACCGAGGCGGGACCTGAGGGCGTCCGCCTCCTCGCTCACCAGTCGTGCGGCGGAGGCCCGTGCGTCGGGTCGATAGAGGTTGTGATCCCCCCGGGGGGTGTCGATCCGGCGGATCTGGCCGATGAATCCCCGGCGGCGGAGCCGGCGGAGTCCCTCGTCCCCGCGCTGGGTGGTGAAGTGCTCCTCGTCCTCGGGGGTGAGGGCGACCGTGACCCGCGCGCCGGCCGACATGAGATCGGCGAGAAGAGGGCCGGGCACCTGCGTCGTGCCGCGACGCCCGAGTGCTTCCCAGATCCGATAGGGCAGAACGTTCCGGGCAAGGGGTTTGAGGCGCGCCCGGCGCGACTCGGTGGTGGGTGGAATCTGCTTCTCGAGGTTGTATCCGTGCTCGTCGAGGAAGGTCTTCGTCACGGGTTCCCGGACGCGCGACCACTGGATCATCCCGAACAGCAGGACGGCGCCGGCCCGGGAACGGATCGCGGATTCGGCGGACATCCAGCCGCCGGAACACAGGCCGACGAGGAGCAGGTTCTGGGCGGGGAGTCCGAGGGTCCCGAGGACGTCCACCGCGTCCCGCCGTGAGGCGTGGGAGTAGAGGACCGCGATCTCGCCCGGTGTCACCGTGCCCGCCTCGCCACCACCGGTCTTGTCGAAGCGGTGGCAGGCGAGTCCCGCCCCGGCGTTGTCCCGGGCGGCTTCGACCCAGGCCCGGGTCGGTCCCCACGGTGGCTCGTTGGCGGTGGACTGAAAGACGATTCCCCCCTTGGGTTCCTCGCCCTCGACGTATGTCGTGAACAGGTGGAGCGCGCGGTCCGTCACGGGACGGACGGTTTCGAGAACCCGGGACCCGTCGGAACGGCGACCGACGACGGCCGTTTCGCGCCGGCTGGGGCTGATGGAGCGGTACCCTGGCCCGGCCGCGGCCGCCAACCAGGAACCGAGAGCGTCGATGTCGGGCAGGGGCACATGGTGGATGAACGCCAGCGGAGCGGTGAACAGGTCGGACTGGCGCAGCTCGAGTCGGTCCGCTCCGTCGAGGAGGGGGGCGAGCGCCGGGTCGTCCATCTCGAGAGGACGAGCTGCGACCAGCGCGGCCGGTGTCCTGCCGGACCATCGCGCCGCGCGCAGTGACGCTGCGGTCGACGTGGAGAAGTGACCTCCGAGGACGGAGGTGCCCGGATCGGCGGGGTCGTCACCGACGGTGAGCTTGTATTTCGCGGTCTGCTCCCGGAGGAATCGTTGACCGGAGACGGGCGGATCCCAGTGGACCACGCGTGGGCGGGCGACGTCGTCGGCGGCATAGGCGGCGTCGACGACGAGGCAACCGGCGCGGACCGCGACGACTGTCACGTCCTCCACCCCGAGTGCCCGTAGGGTGTCCACGGCCGTGGGGACGCCGCGTGTCCACCTCGCCCAGGCATCTTCGTCGAGTTGGTCCCCGGTCGACGAGCCGGTTCCCGAGTGGTCGTAGCGGAGGGTCACGAAGCCGTCGCGGACGAGCCGTTCGGTGAGCGCGCGCAGACCGCGGTACGTGGTGACCTGCTCTATTCCGAGGGAGGGCACCACCACCACACCGGCACGCACCCGGCGGTCCCCGGGGAACTCGAGGACACCGAACAGGGAGGCGTCCACGGGTCCGAACCAGGTGGCCAGCTTCACCTGAACAGGACCTTCCTGACCGCGTCCGGCCAGGACGGGGTGTCGAAGCCGTGAACGGCGAACAGGGCCAGAACGATGCGCTCGAGCCCGAACCCGATGCAGGCGGAGTGCGCTGTCCTACCGTCCGCGAGTCGGAGGTCGTAATTCCGGCCGAAGTGGTCCTCCGCGAGATTGCACGAGGCGACGGCGGTGGCGGGGTGCTCGTCGCCGTAGACCTTGACCACGAGCTCCGTCTTGAGGTTGTTGGCGAGTTGCTCGCTGGCCAGTAGCTTGCCCGCGCGGCCGAAGAACGGATCGTTGGCCGCGACCGCCTCGACCGGGAGCCCCAACGCTCGCAGGAGGGCCAGTGCGCGATCCACCCAGGCGGACCGGAAACCGGCGGCGTCGGACGGGGTGCCGATCCGCACGTACTCGTGCATCCGGAAGGCCTGGAGCCGCATGGGGTCCGGCGAGGGTTCGTGCCGGAAGCAGTAGCCATTGACCTCCGCCGCGATTCCGCCCTCGGGGAGGGGGCTGGGGAGTACGCCGTACAGCGGATGGCACGCAGAGGACACGAGGACGGTGTCTCCCGGCGCCAGGTGATGGTCCCAGTCGCGACCCGCGGCACGGTCGGTGAGCAGGTCCCGGTGGTCCCGGGTGTCACCGGAGAAGGTGTGGATCACCCCGGTCAGGTCGGGAAAGGACTCGACGTAGTCGGTCTTTTCGTAGGCGCGCCGGGGAAAGACCGGCGGGAATTGGTGGAGCGTGTACCCGGAACCGCCGGGGGTGAGGTCCACCGCGCCCTCACCGGCGCGGGAGACCGCATCGTCGACGCCGCGGAGCACTTCTTCGAAGGTCCCGCCCGCCGCGTAGAGACCCTCGAGGCCGGCATCGATCAGTAGTCCGGTGGCGAGCAGTTCCTCCCGGAACGCGTCCTGCCGGGATCGGAGTGAGGTCATTCTGGCTCCTGCCGTCGCTCGGTTCGTCCCGCGCCCACTGTCGGATGTGTAGCCGATCGACCATGGGAAAATGGTGATGTGCCGCTCCGGGATACTACATCGGACCGGACAGAGCGGGCGTTTCGTGACCTGGGTCATCATCGGCCCGGAGAGGAGTGACGATGGCGTCGTCGATCTCGATCAGGGTGGGTTGTGATCTCGTCTCCGTCGACGACGTCCAGCGTGCCGTGGACCGGTACGGGAGCCGCTACCTGGCGCGGGTCTTCGGTGTGAATCCCAGCACAGGGGACGCCCCGCCCGCGCGGACTCTGGCGGGCCGGTTCGCCGCCAAAGAAGCTGTCGCCAAGGCGCTCTCCGTCGGAGACAAACCGTTCCCGTGGTCCGAGGTCGCGATCACGTCCGACCGGGACGGCCGACCCAGGCTCGAATTGAGCGGCCGGATGGCCGAGTATGCAAGGGAAGCAGGAGTCATCGACTGGGATCTCTCAGTAACACATGAGAAGAATTTGGCGATGGCGATGTTAGCGATGATCTTGGAGAGGCCGGGGTCCAGCAGTGCGGCACTTGCCGGCGCGGGGTCGGCGATCGACCCCGCGATGCAGGTGGTCGACGCAACGAATCGGGGGGAAGGGATGGACGAGCTCGTTCGGCGGGTGCGGGACACCGTGGCCGGGGTGATCGGGGACACTGTGGAGGTCGCGAGACTGGGGTCCCGGGACGACCTATTCGCTGCGGGCATGACGTCGCACCAGACGGTGCAGGTGATGCTCGGGTTGGAGGACGAGTTCGACCTGGAGTTCCCGGATGACCAGTTGACCAGGTCGACCTTCACGTCTCTGGACTCCATGGCGCGTGCGGTGGCGAGCCTGTCGTGACGTCGACCGTCGAGCCCCACCCCCACGCCGGTCTCGCCGGAGCGGTGGACGGCGGGGTAAATGAAGCGCCCGCGCCGGGACCCGACCTCGCCCCACGGCCCCGGCGCTCGCTGTACCGGCGAACGCTGCGATTCCTTCTCGTCACCCCGCAGTACCGCTTCGACGTCTGGCACCGCGTCGCGGACATCGTCATCATCTGTCTGATCGCGTGGCTCCTGGTCCCGACTCGGCCCTGGCTGACAGCGGGTGCGGTCGTGCTGGCCCTCGCCTTCACCCCGAGTCTCTACCGGCGGCGGTTGACGATCTCGGTGCTCGACGTGATGCCCCGCGTGCTCCTGACCGGCGCGGTGATCACGCTTGTCGGTGCGATCGTCACCAATCCCGGGATGAGCATCGTCTCCCTCCTGGGATTCACCGCGGTCGTGGTGGTCGCGCTCCTGGCGTCGCGTATGGTCGTAGCCCCCCTCCTCAAGTGGAGCCGCCGGCGGTACCGCGCTTTCCGTCACCGCACCCTGATCGTGGGTACGGGGGAGACCACGCTGCAGTTGGCCAGGACGCTCGCCGAGCGGACCGACTTCGGACTCTCTCCGGTGGCACTGGTCGATTCCTGGCCACTTCCTAATGCCGACGTGGTCTCACAGGATCTTGGTCTGCCCATCGAGAGCGCCGACCACGGCCTTGTCGACCTCATTCGCCGGTACAGCGCCCGCACCGTGATCATCGGATTCGGTGCGGCGGACGACCGTCAGCTGCTGGAACTGCTCTACGACTGCGATCGCGAGGACGCCGAGGTGTTCATCGTGCCGAGGCTCTTCGGCTACGTGAACCTCGAGGGCGACATGGATCGCATAAACGCCTTGCCGGTCACCTTGGTGAGGAGGGCCGCTCACCGGTCCATCTGGTGGAGGCTGAAGCGGCCGATGGACATCCTGCTCAGCGGCCTGGCCCTGATGGTGCTGTCTCCACTCTTCCTCGCGCTCGCGATCGCGGTCAAGCTCGATGACCGGTCTGCCCCGGTACTGTTCCGGCAGGTCCGGATCGGTGAGGGGGGACGGGAGTTCGAACTGCTCAAGTTCCGTTCGATGAAGCCGGCGGACGAGTCGGAGTCGCAGACCCGGTGGAATATCGCCGGAGATCCCAGGATCACGCGCTTCGGTTCCTTCCTCCGGCGGTCCTCGCTGGACGAGATTCCCCAGATCTACAACGTCTTCCGCGGGGATATGGCCCTCGTCGGCCCGCGACCCGAGCGACCGCATTTCGTCGAACGGTTCAGCGGCCAGTACGGCGGATACTCCGCGCGGCACCGTGTCCCCGTGGGCCTGACCGGGTGGGCCGCGATCAACGGTCTGCGCGGCGACACGAGCATCGCGGACCGCGTGACCTTTGACAACTACTACGTCAACAACTGGTCACCGTGGATGGACATCCGGTCGGTCCTCCTCACCCTCTGGGTTGTCGCCAAGGGAAGCGGTCGTTGACCGAGCGGGGGGAGCTCGGCGGTCGAGTCGTCCTCGGTGCTCTGGCCCTCCGGCCCGGCGGGAGCGGGGTGCAGACGTACCAACGGGAGTTGATCCGCGGCCTGGCCGGAGCCGACTCGCCCTACCGCTACGCGGCTGTCGTCCAATCGGACACCGTCGGTGAGCTACCGGCCGGTGTCGAGGTAGTGCCCCGGCCGGTGTCGAGCGGGACCCGACGGGCCCTCGTCGGCCTGCGATCTGTCGGTGGTGCGTCGTTGTTCCACGGCTTGGACGTGGATCTTCCGCTCGCGCAGCGAAGTCCCTGCGTGTCGACGGTCCACGACATGTCGGTCTTCGACACCCCCTGGGCGTTCAGCCGGGTCCGCGCCCGCGGCGAGCGGGCGCTGTTGACCCGGTCCCTGCGGCGCGCTGACGCCGTGATCGCCGTGTCCGAGTTCACGGCGGAACGCGTCCGGGCGCTCACCGGTAGGGAGGCTACGGTGGTGCCGCTCGCCCCTGCTCGCTGGGCCACCGTGCCCCCCGACGAGGCGGTGTCAGCCGTCCGGGACAAGTACGACCTCCCTCCTCGCTTCGTCCTGCAACTGGGCACGCTCGAACCGCGAAAGCGTCCGGACGTCGTCGCTGCTGCCGCGCGGGCGCTCGACGTTCCCCTCGTCCTGGGAGGGGCCGGTACCGACGGTCCCGGGTGTCCGGCCGGAGCCTCGGGACTCGGTTACGTGCACCAGGTGGACATCCCGGCCCTGTACCGGGCGGCAGACGTCGTCGCCTACGCGTCCGTCTACGAGGGCTTCGGCCTGCCGCCGGTGGAGGCGATGGCGTGTGGTGGCGTGGTCGCGGCCAGCGCTGTCGGGGGGATCCCGGAGGCCGTCGGGGACGGTGCGGTGGTGGTGGACGACCTGTCCGTCGAAGCCTGGACCAGTGCGCTCCGGCGTCTTCTCGACGACCGTGACCTCCGGGCCCGTGTCCGGGCCGAGGCCGCGATCAGGATCCACTCGAGGAACTGGGATGCCGTGGCCTCAGAAACCCTCGCGGTCTATGACGCGGTCGGGTGATCACGGTGTGACCGGACGCGCTCGGAGGGGGAGACCGTGAGCGGACCACGTGTGGTGATGGTGAATGCCACAGGAGTGCGTTCCGGTGCGGAGAACGTACTCGGATCCGTCGCCCACCACGTGTCCGGATCCGGCGCGGAGGTGGTCCTGGTCAGTCCACCCGGCCGGATCACAGACGCCTTTCCACCGGGGACCCGCCACGTGCCCATCCGGCCACTGGGTCTGCAGGGTCGGTCGGGATGGTCACGGCTCGTCGCGTTGGTCGGCGCCCTGGTCAACTGGGTGACGGCGGGACGCGCGCTGCGGCGGGTCACTCGGCCCGACGACGTCGTGGTGGTCAACTCCCTGTTCGCGCTCCCGGCGCTCGGCGTGGCGTTCCCCGGCCCCCGGCGGAGGGGTCTGACGACCTGGCTGGTTCACGACACGGTGGTGAGCGCGAAACAACGGCTGGCCGTCCGGTTGGGGGCACGGCGACTGGATCGGGCGGTCGCGGTCTCCGAGGTGACAGCGGAGTCGGTACGTCCGCTCGTTCGCGACGTAATCGTCAGGGTCAACGGGGTCGCGCTGCCCGACGAATGGAGGGAGGGCGCCTCGCCCATCGGCGTCGTCGGGATTCTTGCCGCGCTGACCCCCTGGAAGGGACACGATGTCCTGCTCGAGGCGATCGCTCGCGTCCCCGGGGTCCGCCTCGAGATCGCCGGCGCCGAGCTTCCCGGCGAATCCGCGTACGCCGCCGCGCTGCGTGCCCGGGCGGCCCGCGACGATCTCCACGGTCGGGTGGACTTCCTCGGACATGTCGATCGCGCCGATGTCCTTCCGCGGTGGACCGTGGCGGTGTCCGCCTCGGTCCTGCCGGAGGCTGGCCCGCTCGGTGTGCTCGAATGCATGGCTGCCGGGGTGCCGGTGGTCGCCACCGATCACGGTGGTGCCGCGGAGTACCTGGCAGGGGGCGCAGGGGTCCTCGTTCCGCCCGGCGACGCGTCCGCTTTGGGGGTCGCCCTCTCCGAGCTGCTCGACGAGCCCGGGGCACTCGCGGCCGTCTCCCACACCGCACGGCGGCGGGTGGTGGACCGGCACGACATCGCCAGGACGCTGCCGGCACTTGTCGCTGCGCTCACCGGTATCTGACGCCGGTCGATCCGTGCGGACGGGTGCCGGCGCTCAGAGGGCCGGGATGGTGAGCCGCGGCGCCGGCGGCGGAGGTCTGCGGCGTAGAGGCCGCTATGGGCATGCAGTCCGGGGTGCGCGCCGCGGGCAGACGGTGGGGAAAGCGGAAAGCCCCGGCCGAAACCGGGGCTGACCTGGAACTGTGTAGTGGTGCGCGATACTGGGATTGAACCAGTGACCTCTTCCGTGTCAGGGAAGCGCTCTCCCGCTGAGCTAATCGCGCGGGGTCTCCGACCGGATGGCTCCGGTGTGGAGGTGGAGACGGGAATCGAACCCGTGTGGACGGCTTTGCAGGCCGCTGCCTCACCACTCGGCCACTCCACCGCAAAGGTATCGAGCCCGGTGAGGACGTACTGGCTCCTCGATCCCTCCGAGCGGATGACGGGATTCGAACCCGCGACCCTCACCTTGGCAAGGTGATGCGCTACCAGCTGCGCTACATCCGCATCGCTTCTCGGTGGGCTTGGCGCTCACCGCGTTGCGAGAATGAACATTAGCCCAACGGTTTCCCGCAACACAAATCGGGGGCCGGAAATCGTGTGTCACCTGCGCGCTTGCCGGACCGGCGCGGGAGGCGCCGAGCCCGAATTGGGCACCGGCCCCGGGCTTGCTACAGTGTTCCGGTGCCCAGGCGATCGAGCCGGGGCGGCGGTCCTATAGCTCAGCGGAAGAGCGCTCCGTTCACACCGGAGAGGTCACTGGTTCGAACCCAGTTAGGACCACCACCTACAGAGCCCCGTTCCGCCCGATACCGCGGAACGGGGCTCTGCTCGTCTCTCGACTCAGACGGAACAGGAGTCGTCGGAGCACGCCTCGCCGTCGTCGCCCTCGCGGCCGGGGGAGTCGCCCGGTTCCGTCCGCTCCCGCCATGCCCGTTCCAGCGCCCGGCGGAAGAGGTCGGTCGGCTGCGCGCCGCTCACCGCGAGACGGCCGTCGAGGACGAAGAACGGCACCCCGGTCACCCCGAGCGCACGCGCCTCCGCCTGGTCGCGGCGCACCGCGTCGGAGTAGGTGTCGCCGGCGAGCAGGGCGTCGACCTCCGCGGCGGGAAGCCCGATCCCCGTCCCGATCCGGGAGAGCACGGCGGGGTCCGACAGCAGCTCGCCGTCGGTGAAGTGGGCCCGTTTGAGCGCCTCGTCTGCGGCGTCGCCCCGGTCGCGCGCGGTGGCCAGCGCCGCGAGGCGGTGCGCGTCGTGGGTGTTGGTGGCCCGGGCGGCGCGCCAGTCGAACTCCAGCCCCACCGCCCGGAACCGCTCGGCGATCTGCTCCTGCATCGCGTCCGCCTCCGCCACGTGCATGCCGTACTTGGCGGCGAGCCGCTCGGAGTTGGACTCGTCGGTGCTCGCGGGGGCCTGTGGGTCGAGCTCGTAGGCCCGCCACACCACCTCCACCTCGGCGTCCGGGTGCTCGTCCCGGAACCCGTCCAGGGCCGCCTCGAGGTGCCGTTTGCCGATCCAGCAGAAGGGGCAGACCACGTCCGACCAGATGTCGATGCGCATGCCGGGTGCAACGCCCCACGTGGGTCGGGGATTCCGCGGGGTCGCCGGGTAGCATGGGCGGGTCAGTCAGGCCGCCGAGGCCAGCCCACGAGCGAGGAGTCCAACCCCCGTGTCCGAGAACCGCATTCCGGAAGCCGCTGCCGATGCGACGGGTGTGGGTGTGGTGACCACCGTCGTCCCCGCGGGCGAGCCGGCCGGGAAGATCCTCGCCGAGCGGGAGCTCCAGTCGCGCGGCGGCCCGGGCACCATCGTCGTGGTCCGCGACCCGGAAGGGACCTTGCGGGACCTGTCGTGGGCGCCGGAGTCCGACACGGAGGTGCAGTTGGTCCGCGCCGACTCCGAGGACGGCCGCTCCGTGATCCGGCACTCGTGCGCGCACGTGCTCGCGCAGGCGGTGCAGGACAAGTTCCCCGACGCCAAGCTCGGCATCGGCCCGCCGATCGAGAACGGCTTCTACTATGACTTCGACGTGGCCGAGCCCTTCACCCCCGAGGACCTCAAGGACCTCGAGAAGCGGATGAAGAAGATCATCAAGGCGGGCCAGCGCTTCGTGCGCCGCGAGTATGCCTCACTCGACGAGGCGCGCTCGGAGCTCGCCGGCGAACCGTACAAGCTCGAGCTGGTCGAGGAGAAGGGCCTCGCCGACGCCGGTGACGCCGCTGCGGCGGAGGGTGTCGCCGACGCCGAGATCATGGAGGTCGGCGCCGGTGCGCTGACGGCCTACGACAACCTCAACCCGCGGACGGGCGAGGTGATCTGGTCCGACCTGTGCCGCGGGCCGCACGCGCCCACCACCAAGTTCATCCCCGCCTTCACGCTCACCCGGTCCTCGGCCGCGTACTGGCGTGGCGACCAGAGCAACGCCGGGCTCCAGCGCATCTACGGCACCGCCTGGGAGAGCACCGAGGCGATGGACGAGTATCTGGACCGCCTGGCCGAGGCGGAGAAGCGGGACCATCGCAGGCTGGGCACGGAGCTGGACCTGTTCAGCTTCCCGGACGAGATCGGCTCGGGCTTCCCGGTGTTCCACCCGCGCGGCGGGGTCATCCGCAACGAGATGGAGCAGCACTCGCTGCGCCGCCACCTCGACGCCGGATACTCGCTGGTCAACACGCCGCACGTGACCAAGGGTGATTTGTTCCGCAAGTCGCAGCACCTGAGCTGGTACGCCGACGGCATGTTCCCGCCGATGATCCTCGACGCGGAGTACGACGCGGAGGGCAGGGAGACCAAGCCGGGGCAGGACTACTACGTCAAGCCCATGAACTGTCCCATGCACAACCTCGTCTTTGACTCCCGCGGCCGGTCGTACCGCGAGCTCCCGCTGCGGATGTTCGAGTTCGGCACGGTGTACCGGTACGAGAAGTCCGGCGTGATCCACGGGCTCACCCGGGCCCGCGGGTTCACGCAGGACGACGCGCACATCTACTGCACCGAGGAGCAGATGGAGGGCGAGATCGCCTCCGTGCTGTCCTTCATCATCTCCCTGCTGCGGGACTACGGACTCGACGACTTCTACCTCGAGCTGTCCACCAAGGATCCCGAAAAGTACGTGGGCGGCGACGCCCTCTGGGACCGCGCCACCGAGACCCTGCAGCGCGTGGCGAGCAACTCCGGCCTCGAGCTGGTCCCGGACCCGGGCGGCGCGGCGTTCTACGGACCCAAGATCTCGGTCCAGGCCCGCGACGCCATCGGCCGGACCTGGCAGATGTCCACCGTCCAGTTGGACTTCAACCTGCCCGAGCTGTTCGACCTGGAGTACAGCGCCGCCGACGGCACCCGGAAGCGGCCGGTGATGATCCACCGGGCGCTGTTCGGCTCCATCGAGCGGTTCTTCGCCGTCCTCCTCGAGCACTACGCCGGCTCCTTCCCGGCCTGGCTCTCGCCCGTCCAGGTCGTGGGAATCCCCGTCGCCGACGAGTTCGCCAAGCACCTCGAGGACATCGTCGACGAACTCCGCGGCCGCGGGATCCGCGCCGAGCTCGACCTGTCGGATGAGCGGATGCAGAAGAAGATCCGTACCCACACCACCGGCAAGGTGCCGTTCATGCTCCTGGCCGGGGCCCGCGACGTCGAGGCGGGCGCGGTGAGCTTCCGGTTCCGCGACGGCACGCAGCTCAACGGCGTCTCCCGGCAGTCGGCGATCGACAAGATCACCCACTGGGTGCACTCGCGACGCAACGACCCGCCTACGGCGGACCGCATATGAGCGGCGCCGGCGGGAACCACGACGGCCCGGGTACACCTCAGGGGAGCTACCACCAGTACGGGGTGGGGGAGGACCGGCTCCAGCTGCTCTGGGCGCCCTACCGGATGTCCTACATCGCCGAGGCCCGCGCCGAACCGGCCGAGGGGATGACCGGCGAGCCGTTCCTCGACATCCCCCGGATGAGCGACGAGGACGGACTGGTCGTGGCGCGGGGCGAGCACGTGTACGTGGTACTCAACCTGTACCCGTACAATCCCGGGCACGCGATGGTCGTGCCCTACCGCAAGGTGGCGGCGCTGGAGGACCTCACCGCGGACGAGTCGCGCGAGCTCATGGAGTACACGCAGCACCTCATCCGGGTGATCAAGTCGGTGTCCCGCCCGGACTCGTTCAACGTGGGGCTCAACCTGGGCAGCGCGGCGGGCGGCTCGCTCTCCGATCATCTCCACCAACACGTCGTGCCACGCTGGATCGGTGACGCCAACTTCATTACCGTGACCGGCGGAACCAAGGTGCTGCCCCAGCTGTTGCGCCAGTCACGCCGGCTCCTCGCCGAGGCGTGGCCGGTCACCGAACCGGGCCCGCCCGGGTCGTAATCCACGCCGGATCGTCAGGGGGACAATGCTCAGCGAGTATGGACGGTCGGGTGTCGCCAAGGTGGCGCACCCGATCGCGACCGGTCTCGTCCGGGTGGGCGTGACCGCCAACGGCATCACCCTCACGGGCCTCGTCCTCACCTGCGCGGCGGCGATCTGGCTCTTCGGCAGTGGTCATCTCGTCGCTGGCGCGATCGTGATCGCCTTGTGTACGCTGCTGGACCTCGTTGACGGCGCGGTAGCGCGGGCCTCGGACGGCGGCTCCCCCTACGGGGCGCTGGTCGACGCCGTGTCCGATCGGGTGGCCGACGGCGTGATCCTCTCATCGCTCGTGTGGTGGCTCGTGGCGACGGAGCCGGAGAATCCCCTCGCGCTGGGGATGCTGCTGGCAAGCCTCGTGTTCTCGCAGGTGGTCTCGTACTCCAAGGCCCGCGCCGACGCCGGCGGGCTGCACACCCCCGGTGGCCTCATGGAGCGGGCGGACCGGCTCGTGCTGATCCTCCTGGGCGCCGGACTCGAGGGACTCGGGGTGCCGTGGGCGATCGAGGTGGCGGCGACCCTCGTCGCGGTGGGCAGCCTGGTCACGGTGGTCCAACGGATGTGGGGCAGCCGCCGCGACTACCTCGAGCGTAGGGACGCCGGCCTGTACATCGGCCCCGACGGCGGCGCCTCGCCCGGGACCTCCGGGGGCCCGGCGTGACGGGCGGAGACGCGGCCGGACGGGGCCCGGACGGCCTGGGCGCCCGGCTGTCGGACCTGGGCTACGCCGCCGGCTGGGCGGCCGTCCGGGCCCTGCCCGAGTCGGTCGCGCGGCGCCTCTTCACCGCGGGCGCCGACCTGGCCACCCGCCGGCAGGGCCCGGACTCCCAGCTCCGGCGCAACCTCGCCCGCGTCCTGGGGGTGGCCCCGGCGGAGGTCCCGGACGACCTCGTCCGCGACGCCATGCGGTCCTACGCCCGCTACTGGCGCGAGGCCTTCCGGCTGCCTTCGATGGACCACGAGGCCGTGGCCCGCGAGATGGACCGCACCATCGACGGGCTCGAGCACCTCGACGACGCCCTCGCCGCCGGTCGGGGCGTGGTGGTGGCGCTGCCACACGCGGCGAACTGGGATCTGGGGGGAACCTGGCTCGCGCGCCGCTACGGGTCCTTCGCGACCGTCGCCGAACGGCTCCGGCCGGAGTCGCTGTACCAGCGTTTCCTCGACTACCGCGAGGGGCTCGGCTTCACGATCATCCCGCACAGTGGGGGGCCGACCCCGCCGCTGGACGCGCTCCGCGCGGTGCTCGCGCGCGGCGGGATCGTCTGCCTGCTGGGGGAGCGCGACCTCCGCCGGACGGGCGTGCCCGTGACCTTCTTCGGTGAGCCCACACGCATGCCCGCGGGACCCGCACGCCTCGCCGTGGAGACCGGCGCCCCGCTGCTCTACGCCGAGTTCTGGTACCCGGACGCCACGTCGATGCGGGTGCGGGTCCACCCGCCGATCGACGTCTCCGGCGGGATCGAGGCCGGGACCCAGGCGATCGCCGACGCCTTCGCCGAGGGGATCGCCCGCCACCCGGCCGACTGGCACATGCTCCAGCCGCTGTGGCTCGTGGACCTCCCGGCCGAGCGGCGCGCCCGGATCGAGGACTGATCCCGCGTGCGCGTCGGCATGATCTGCCCCTACTCCTTCGACGCCCCGGGCGGCGTCCAGGCCCACGTCGTGGACCTGGCGCGGGAGCTACGCCGCCGCGGGCACACGGTCCGCGTCCTCGCTCCCGGGCGCCCGGAGAACGCGCCGATCGACGGGATGACGCTCACCGGCCCCGGCGTGCCCATCCCGTACAACGGCTCGGTGGCCCGCCTGAGCTTCGGGCCCGCGACCTGGCGGGCCACTCGGCGGTGGCTGCGCAGCGAACCCCTGGACGTGCTGCACATCCACGAGCCGAACGCCCCCGGTGTGGGTATGTTCGCCCTCGCGATGTCTACCGGACCGATCGCGGCCACCTTCCACACCTCCACCACCAGCTCGGTGCTGCTCGGGACCTTCGACGGCGTCCTGGCGCCCATGCTCGAGAAGATCCGCGGCCGGATCGCCGTCTCCACGCTGGCAAGACGGTGGCAGATCGAGGCGCTCGGCTCCGACGCGGTGGAGATCCCCAACGGGGTCGACGTGACCGCCTTCGCCGACGCGGACGCCGCGTCCGAACGCGCGGACGTGCCGACCGTGGCCTTTCTCGGCCGCTACGACGAGCCCCGCAAGGGGATGGACGTGCTCGTGCGCGCCCTGCCCGTCGTCCTGCGCGGCGTCCCCGACCTGCGGCTGCGGATCATGGGCGACGGCGACGAGCGGGCCCTGCGGGCCCGGCTCCCGGACGGCCTGGACGTGGAGTTCCTCGGCCGGGTCGACGAGGCCCGTAAGGCCGCGGTCCTCGCCGCCGCGGACGTGTACTGCGCCCCCAACACCGGGGGCGAGAGTTTCGGGATCGTGCTCGTGGAGGCGATGGCGGCCGGGGCCGCCGTCGTGGCCGCGGACCTCGACGCGTTCCGCCGCGTCCTGAGGGACGGGGAGTGCGGGGAGCTGACCCCGGTGGGCGACGGCGACGCCCTCGCCGACGCGCTGCTGCGCCTGTTGCGCGACGACGCCCGCCGGACGGCGCTGTGCGAGCGGGCCGCGGAGGCGGTCCGGGAGTACGACTGGCCGGTGGTGGCCGACCGTGTGGTCCGTGTCTACGAGACGATCCGTGGCCCCGGGGAGACGATCCGTGTCCGCTGAGTGGCTCGCCCTCGTCGTCGTCCTCGCCGTTGCCGTCGCGGTGGCACTGCTCGCCGCCTACCTCACCGCCCACCGCCTGGACCGCCTGCACATCCGTACCGACCTCGCCCGCAGTGCCCTCGCGGGGGCGCTGGGGCGGCGCCACGCCGTGGCCTCCGCGGTGGCGCGCGAGCTCGCGGCCCGGGACCCGGCGGGCGCGGACGGCCTCGCCCGCGCCCTCGCCCGGGCCAGCGCCCACCCGCCCGAGGCGGTCGCCGTGGCGGACCCCGCCCCGGACCCCGACCGCCGCCGCTGGGTGGCGGTCGCCGGTGCGGACTCCGGCCCCGACGCCGAGCACGCGGAGAACGCGCTCGGACTCGAGCTGGCCGGCGTGGACGCCGACGCGTTGTCGTCCGGACTCGTCGACGAGCTCGCCGACGCCATGGACCGCGTGGCCATCGCCCGACGCTTCTACAACGACGCCGTGCGGGACACACGGGCTCTGCGCGAGCGGTGGTCGGTACGGGCGTTCCGGTTGGCCGGTCGCGCGCCGATGCCGGACTTCGTGGAGCTGGTCGATCCACCGCTTCCCGGGCAGATGGGGGATCCCGGGGGCGAGGGCCTACACTGAGAGCCCGTAGACAGGCCGGTCCACCGACGCACCGCCGGCGACAGATCCCACCCACGAAGCAGGAGAACAGGTGAGCACCTCCCAGGGCACCGACACCACCACCGGAACCGCGCGGGTCAAGCGCGGTATGGCAGAGATGCTCAAGGGTGGCGTCATCATGGACGTCGTCACGGCCGAGCAGGCCAAGATCGCCGAGGACGCCGGCGCCGTGGCCGTGATGGCCCTCGAGCGCGTGCCCGCCGACATCCGCGCGCAGGGCGGCGTGGCCCGCATGAGCGATCCCGACCTCATCGACGGGATCATCGAGGCCGTCTCCATCCCGGTCATGGCCAAGGCCCGGATCGGCCACTTCGTCGAGGCGCAGATCCTCCAGGCGCTCGGCGTCGACTACATCGACGAGTCGGAGGTCCTCACCCCGGCCGACTACACCAACCACATCGACAAGTTCGCCTTCGACGTGCCGTTCGTGTGCGGCGCCACCAACCTCGGCGAGGCGCTGCGCCGCATCACCGAGGGCGCGGCCATGATCCGCTCCAAGGGCGAGGCCGGCACCGGCGACGTCTCCAACGCCACCACCCACATGCGGCAGATCCGCCAGGAGATCCGGCGCCTCCAGAACCTCCCGGAGGACGAGCTGTACGTGGCCGCCAAGGAGCTCCAGGCGCCGTACGAGCTGGTCAAGGAGGTCGCGGAGAAGGGCAAGCTCCCCGTGGTGCTCTTCACCGCCGGAGGCATCGCCACCCCGGCCGACGCCGCGATGATGATGCAGCTCGGCGCCGAGGGCGTCTTTGTGGGCTCCGGCATCTTCAAGTCCGGCAACCCCGCCGAACGGGCCCGCGCGATCGTCAAGGCCACCACCTTCCACGACGACCCGGAGCAGCTGGCGCAGATCTCCCGCGGACTCGGCGAGGCCATGGTGGGCATCAACGTCGACGAGATCCCGGAGCCGCATCGGCTCGCCGAGCGTGGTTGGTGAGCTGACATGGCCCCGATCGAGGAGATCCTCGAGATCGAACGGATCGACCGCGATCTCTACCGCGGCGCGGCCATCGAGACGCATCTGCAGCGGACCTTCGGCGGCCAGGTCGCCGGCCAGTCACTCATGGCGGCCGTGAGCACCGTGGAGGAGAACAAGCACGTCCACTCGCTGCACGGCTACTTCCTGCGCCCCGGTGTGCCGGATGTACCGACCGTTTTCCAGATCGACCGACTGCGCGACGGGCGCAGCTTCGCCACCCGCCGGGTCACCGCGATCCAGGAGGGCGAGTCCATCTTCTCGATGTCCGCGTCCTTCCATCTCGAGGGGCAGGAGGGAATCGAGCACCAGGACACGATGCCGAACGTGATCGACCCGGAAGAGATCCCGGTACCCGACGCCAGCGAACTGCGCGAGGACCACCGCAAGTTCCTCGAGGAGTGGGCGCAGTGGGACATCCGCGTGGTGCCCCGCGAGAAGCTCGAGACCGACCGCGGCTACGCCTCGCAGCAGCGCGTGTGGATCCGCTGCGTGGACTCGCTGCCGGACGACTTCAACTTCCACGTCTGCACGCTGGCCTACATGTCGGACATGACACTGCTCGGTTCGTCCAAGGTCCCGCACCCGGGCGTCCGGACGCAGGAGGCCTCGCTCGACCACGCGATGTGGTTCCTGCGGCCGTTCCGCGCTGACGAATGGCTGCTCTACGACCAGATCTCACCGTCCGCCGACGCCGGTCGGGCCCTGACCCAGGGGCGGCTGTTCGACCGGCAGGGGCGGCTCGTCGCGGCGGTCGTGCAGGAGGGCCTGTCGCGCCTGCTGCGGGACGGAGCCCAGCCGTTCCCTGTCAAGCTCGATGCCGCCGAGAAGGCGATCGACGAGGGCCGGTGACGCCCCGGCCCCGGATCGGCGTCCTCGCCCTCCAGGGCGACGTCGCCGAACACCTCCGGCACCTCGAGGTCGCGGGTGCCGAGGCGGTTTCTGTGCGGCGCCGCGCCGAGCTCGACGCGGTGGACGGGCTCGTCCTTCCGGGCGGGGAGTCGACGGCGATGAGCCGCCTGCTCGGTGTGTACGAGCTGGACGAACCGCTCGCCGCGCGGATCGCCGACGGTATGCCGGTCTACGGATCGTGCGCCGGCATGATCCTGCTGGCCTCCGATGTCCTGGACACCCGCGCCGACGCCCGCTGGTTCTCGGCGATCGACATGACTGTTCGGCGCAACGCGTTCGGCCGGCAGGTCGATTCGTTCGAGACCGACCTCGTCGTGGAGGCCTTCGGCCCCGACCCCCTGCGGACCGTGTTCATCCGGGCCCCGTGGGTGGAGTCGGTGGGCGGGGACGTCGAGGTGCTGGCCACGGTGACGGCGTCGGACGGCGGCGACCACGTGGTCGCGGTGCGGCAGGGCAACGCGCTCGCGACGTCCTTCCACCCCGAGATCACCGACGACGTCCGCGTGCACCGGTACTTCGTCGACATGGTGTGCCGGAGCCGGGCACCGCTGGAGACCTCGTAGACTGGCAGCCCAGCGGACGTACGCACCGAGTACCCCAGACCCCCGGAGGGCGGAACAACACATGGCAGGCCATTCCAAGTGGGCCACCACCAAGCACAAGAAGGCGGCGATCGACGCCAAGCGCGGCAAGCTCTTCGCCAAGCTCGTCAAGAACATCGAGGTGGCGGCCCGCACGAGCGGTGGCGACCCGGCCGGTAACCCCACGCTGTACGACGCCATCCAGAAGGCCAAGAAGAACTCCGTACCGGCCGACAACGTCGAGCGCGCCCGCAAGCGCGGCGCCGGCGAGGAGGCGGGCGGCGCCGAGTGGGAGACCATCATGTACGAGGGCTACGGCCCCGGCGGCGTGGCCATGCTCATCGAGTGCCTCACGGACAACCGGAACCGCGCCGCCGGTGAGGTCCGCACCGCGATGACCCGTAACGGCGGCAACATGGCCGACCCGGGCTCCGTGTCCTACCTGTTCGCCCGTAAGGGAGAGGTCGTCCTGGGCAAGGGCGACCTGGAGGAGGACGACGTCCTCATGGCGGTCCTCGATTCCGGTGCGGAGGAGGTCAACGACCTCGGCGAGCAGTTCGAGGTGGTCTGCGAGGCGACCGACCTGGTGGCCGTGCGCACGGCTCTCCAGGACGCCGGCATCGACTACGACTCCGCGGAGATGGGTTTCCGCGCCTCCGTCGAGGTGACCGTGGACGCCGAGGGCGCAGAAAAGGTGTTCAAGCTCGTCGACGCCCTCGAGGACTGTGACGACGTGCAGAACGTCTACTCGAACGTGAACGTGCCCGACGACGTGCTGGCGGCGCTCGACTCCTGATCTGGCCCCCGCTGGTAGGGTGTCGAACGTAGGTTCTACCCGCAGGCCTGTGGAGGTGGCGATGCGCGTCATGGGTGTGGATCCGGGGCTCACCCGGTGCGGTCTCGCGCTCATCGAGACCGAACCCGGCCGGGCCGTCACCGCGCTGGATGTGGACGTGGTCCGCACGGCCGCCGACGAACCGCTCGAGCGGCGACTGCGCGCCGTCCACGAGGTGGCGGACGAGTGGATGGGAGTCCACGCGCCCGACGTGGTGGCCATCGAGCGGGTCTTTCAGCGGGGCGAGGTCTCCACCGTCATGGGCACGGCCCAGGCCGCCGGCGTCGTGGCGCTCGCTGCCGCGTACCGGGACATCCCGGTGGCGTTCCACACCCCGTCGGAGGTCAAGGCCGCGATCACCGGCAACGGGCGGGCGGATAAGAAGCAGATGACGCTCATGATCACGCGGATCCTGGGGCTGCAGAAGCCGCCGAGTCCCGCGGACGCCGCGGACGCGCTGGCCCTGGCGGTGTGCCACAGTTGGCGGGCGCCCATGCAGCGCCGACTGTCAGCGCTCGACGGCCGGGTGGCGCGGACGCGGGCCGGGTTCGAGGCGCGGGCCGCCGCGTCGCGGCAGGCCGCGGCGGCGCGCGAGGCAGCGGTGCCGCGGCCGCGGGGCACCGGCGCCGATCAGGAGCGCGCCCGGGCGGCCGCCCGCGGCATGGCGCGAGCGAAGGGAGTGCGCTGGTGATCGCCTCGATCCGGGGGACGGTGGTCGAGATCGGCCTGGACCGCTGCGTGGTGGAGACCGGCGGGGTGGGGGTGCTCGTCCACGCCACGCCGGCCGCACTGGCAGGCCTGCGCCGGGGAACCGAGGGTGCGCTGCACACCGAACTCGTCGTCCGCGAGGACTCGCTCACGCTGTACGGGTTCGACTCGGTCGAGGCCCGGAGTCTGTTCACCACCGTGCAGACAGTGTCCGGGGTGGGACCGCGGCTCGCGCTGGCGATCCTCGCGACCCTCGAGCCGGACGAGCTGCTCCGGGCCCTGGGCTCCGGCGACGTCAAGGCCCTGACCCGCGTCCCCGGCGTGGGCAAGCGGACCGCCGAGCGGATGGTGCTCGAACTCAAGGACAAGGTCGGCCCGGTGTCCGACGCCGCCGGTGCGGGAGGCCCGTCCACGCCGGCCGCGTCGGCGTCCGGTGAGGTGGCGGAGGCGCTCGAGGGTCTCGGCTTCTCCGCGGCGGAGGCGGAGAAGACCGCCGCGGCGGTCCTCGCCTCCGAGCCCGATCTCGACGCCCCCGCGGCCCTCCGGCTCGCACTCAGATCCCTCGGGCGGCGCTGATGGAGCACCCCGCCGACGGGCCCGGCCCGGTGGAGGTCGGTGCCGAGCTCTCCGCCGCGCTCACCCCGTTCGACTCGGACGTCGAGGGGGCCCTGCGGCCGCGGGCGCTCGACGACTTCATCGGGCAGGAGACCGTCCGCGAGCAGCTCCACCTCGTGCTCACCGCCGCCACCCGTCGGGGCGTGGTCCCGGACCACTTGCTGTTCTCGGGCCCGCCGGGCCTGGGCAAGACCAGCCTCGCCATGATCGTTGCCGCCGAGCTCGGCGGATCGCTCCGGATCACCTCGGGTCCCGCGCTGGAGCGGCCCGGCGACCTCGCGGCGATGCTGTCCAACCTTGTGGAGGGCGACGTCCTCTTCATCGACGAGATCCACCGGATAGCCAGGCCCGCCGAGGAGATGCTCTACCTGGCGATGGAGGACTTCCGGATCGACATCATGGTGGGCAAGGGGCCCGGCGCCACGTCGATCCCGCTCGAACTGGCCCCGTTCACCCTGGTCGGCGCCACGACCCGCGCGGGGGCGCTGACCGGGCCGCTGCGCGACCGCTTCGGCTTCACCGCCCACATGGATTTCTATTCCGACGACGATCTGGCCCGGATCGTCACGCGCGCGGCCGACATCCTCGCCATCCCCGTGGACGCGGACGCCGCCCGCGAGATCGCCGGTCGGTCGCGGGGGACGCCGCGGATCGCCAACCGGCTCCTGCGCCGGGTACGGGACTACGCCGAGGTCCGTGCTGACGGCCGCGTCACCGTGCCGGTCGCGAAGGCGGCCCTCGAGGTCTACGAGGTCGACGAATTGGGCCTGGACCGGCTCGATCGAGCGGTCCTGCGCTCGCTGCTCGTTCACCACGAGGGCGGCCCCGTCGGCCTGGGCACCCTCGCCGTGGCCGTGGGCGAGGAGGCCACCACACTCGAAGAGGTCTGCGAGCCGTTCCTCGTCCGGGCCGGCCTGCTCGCGAGGACCCCGCGCGGTCGCGTCGCCACGGCCGCCGCATGGGACCACCTCGGCCTCACCCGGCCGGACCCCGTCCCGGGCGGCCACGGCGCCTCCGCGGGATCGGACCCGATGCTGCCCGTGGACCTCGAGGAGGGACCCGGACCCCGCGGCTGACCCCGCCCCTGGCATCCTCGAACCCACACCGGCCCGGCATCACGCGGGCCAGACGCCAGAAGGAGCCTCATGGTGCTGGAACTGTTCCTACCGCTGATGATCATCGCCCTGATCGCGATGATGCTCCTGCAGGGGTCGAGGCAGCGCAAGGCGATGCGAGCGCTGCAGGACCTGCAGAATTCCCTGGTGGCGGGGGACCGGGTGCTCACCACGTCGGGGCTGTACGCGACCGTCGTCTCGACCGGGGTGGAGACCCTCGTGCTGGAGGTGGCCCCCGGCGTCCACACCGAATGGGACCGCCGGGTGATCCGCGAGAAGGTGCAGGACCCCGCCGCGCCGGATTCCCGCACGTCGCCGACCGACCAGTAGTGTGATGAGGTCGTCGACCACAGACGACCCAGACGACGCCCCGAGAGAGATCCGCCTGTGTCCCCAGTCCGCACGCGAGGCGCCGATGCGCGCCCCAAGCCGTGGACCCTGCTGTCCGCCTTCGTCCTGGTCTTCGCCATCCTGTTCCTCGCCGCGTTCGCGGTGGCCGACCGGGGCCTGGCCCCGAAGCTCGGCATCGACCTCCAGGGCGGTACCCGCGTCACGCTGATCCCCAAGGGGCAGCCGGACGAGGCCGACCTCCGACTCGCGCAGGAGATCATCCGCGACCGCGTGGACGGTCTCGGTGTGGCCGGCACCACGGTGGTCATCGAGGGCAGCAACATCGTCCTCACGGTGCCCGGCGAGGACTCCAGCCAGGCCCGCGACCTCGGTACGACCTCACAGCTGAGCATCCGCCCCGTCGTCCAGTTCCAGCCCGTCGCCCCCGACGACCTCGAACCGGTTCCCGCGGCGAAAGGCGACCGCGAGGCCGTCGCGAGGGAGGTCGAGGAGGCCCGGAAGGAGCGACAGGGCGACCCCGATGAGCTCGTCGGGGCGCTGCCGGCGTTCCGCTGCCCCGAGCGGGACGTCCTGGCCGGGTTCGACGACCCCTCGCAGGCGCTCATCGCGTGCGGCGAGGGCGGAAAGTACGTCCTCGGCCCGGTGCCGTTGCTCAACGGCCAGCCCGAGGACGGGGTGCGGCTCGACGGCCAGCAGATCGTCAAGGACTCCGTCAGCTCGGGCTTCAACCAGCAGCAGGGCCGCAACGAGGTCTCGTTCCGCTTCAACGCCGGCCCCGGCCAGGAGGGCAGCGCCACCTGGTCGCGCCTGACCCAGGAGAACCTGCAGCGACAGATCGCCATCCTCCTCGACGGTGCCGTGATCAGTGCGCCCGTCGTCCAGGGTGTGACCCCGGTCGGATCCGCCACCTCCATCACCGGCGAGTTCACCCCGGACGAGGCCCAGTCCCTCGCGGCGAACCTGCGCTACGGCGCACTGCCCATCTCGTTCGAGGACCCCAACGTCGACAACGTGCCCGCCTCCCTCGGCCTGGCCTCCCTCGAGGCCGGACTGTTGGCCGGGGCGATCGGTTTCCTACTGGTGCTGGCCTACTCGGTGCTCTACTACCGGCTGCTCGGCGTCCTGGCGTTCATCTCGCTGGTGCTCTCGTTCCTGCTCACCTACGTGATGCTCGTGTTCCTCGGCTACACCGTCGACTACAGCCTCGACCTCGCCGGCATCGCCGGCCTCGTGATCGGCATCGGCATGACCGCCGACTCCTACGTCGTGTTCTTCGAACGCATCAAGGACGAGCTGCGCGACGGTCACCGCTTCAGATCCGCGGTGCCGCGGGCGTGGAAGAGTGCGAGCCGCACCATCGTCACCGGCAACATGGTGAGCCTCATCGGCGCCGTCGTCCTCTACTGGCTCGCCAGCGGCGAGGTCCGCGGCTTCGCCTTCACCCTCGGCCTCACCACCGTCATGGACGTCCTCGTGGCCTTCACCGTCACCTGGCCGTTCGTCTACCTCGCCTCCACCAAGGCACTGTTCGCCAAGCCGTCCGCCAACGGTATGGGGCGGATGGAGTCGCTGCGGTCCGTTGCCGCCGAGCAGCGCCGACTCGAGCAGCAGCGGGCCAAGGAGGCCGCCGGGGACGGCTCCGGAGAGAGCGGCCGTCGCGGGGTCACCGCTCAGGTCCGCGGGCCGGGGCAGGCCGTGGCGCCGGCCACCCCGACCCTCACGCTGCCCAGGCGCGAGGACGGCCCCGCCGCCGAGGCCGACGCCGTCGACGACACCCGCTCCGACGAGGAGGAGAACCGATGAGCGCCCCGGGCACCACCCCGGCCCCCGCGGACGACGCGACGCCCGCCTCGGAGAGTCTGTTCACCCGGCTCTACACCGGCACCGGCGCCTTCCGGATCGTCCAGAACCGGCGGCGCTTCTACATCCTCACCACGGTCATCGTGGCGATCTGCCTGGCCAGCATCCTGCTGCGCGGCTTCAGCTTCGGCATCGACTTCACCGGCGGCACCAAGCTCACCATGCCGGCGGGAGACATCGACAAGGACCGTGTCGCCGTGGTCGTCGAGGAGTCGCTGGGCGAGGAGCCCCAGCTGGTCCAGATCGTCGGCGCCGGCGCCGCGCGGGTGGTGGAGGTGGAGACCCGGTTCCTCACAAGCGACGAGATCCGCGAGACCAAGGAGGCGCTGTTCGAGGAGTTCCAACCCGTCGGTGCCACCGGGGAGCCGACCGTCGAGGCGATCGGCGACTCGGCCCGTAGCGAGAGCTGGGGCGGCCAGGTCACCCAGAAGGCGCTCATCGCCCTCGCGGTCTTCCTCGCCGTCGTCTTTGTCTACATCGCCTTCCGGTTCGAGTTCGACATGTCGGTGGCGGCGATCGTCGCCCTGCTGTTCGACGTGATCTCCACGGCCGGCATCTATTCGCTCGTCGGGTTCGAGGTCACGCCGGCCACCGTCATCGGCCTGCTCACCATCCTCGGCTTCTCGCTGTACGACACGGTGGTGGTGTTCGACAAGGTCGAGGAGAACACACGGGGGATCAGGCACACCACCCGCAGCACGTACGCGGAGGAGGCCAACCTCGGCGTCAACCAGACCCTCATGCGGTCCATCCACACCACGATCATCGGGCTGCTGCCCCTGCTGGCGCTCGTCGTGATCGCCGTGTGGATCCTCGGCGTCGGAACCCTCAAGGACCTCGCGCTGGTCCAGATGGTCGGTATCGTCACCGGCACGTTCTCGTCGGTGTTCCTCGCCACCCCGCTGCTCGTCACGCTCAAGGAGCGCCGGGCCGAGGTCCGGGAGCACAACGCCAAGGTCCTCGCCCGGCGTGAGCGGACGGGGGCGACGGCATGACCGACGTGGCGCCCACCATCAGCTCGGCGGTCGAGCGACTCATGCGCCGCGTGCAGGACTTCCCCTCCGAGGGGGTCGAGTTCTGCGACCTCACGCCGGTGCTCGCCGACCCGGAGGGCTTCGGCGCCGTTGTCGAGGGCCTGTCCGCCGGTCTCGTGCCCGGCGAGGTCGACTACGTGGCCGGGCTCGACGCCCGCGGGTTCCTCCTCGCCGGTGCGGTCGCCATGCGGCTGCACACGGGCGTCCTCGCCGTCCGCAAGTCCGGCAAGCTGCCCCCGCCGGTGCACTCGCGCTCCTACGAACTGGAGTACGGCGCCGCCACGCTCGAACTGCCCGCCGACGGCCTCGACCTCACCGGGAGCCGGGTGCTGGTGGTCGACGACGTCCTGGCAACCGGCGGCACCCTCGGCGCGGCCGTGGGCCTGCTGGAGGACTGCGGAGCGACCGTCGCGGGGCTGTCCGTGGTCCTGGAGGTCCCCGGACTCGGCGGCCGGGATAGACTGACCGGCACACCGCTGACCTGCCTGACGGTGGCGTGACGGCGACCGCCTGACGGCGGCGGAGCCCCCCGCCGACGGCCGGGACCCACAGGGAGGAGCCGCCATGACCCAACGGCAGGATCCCGGCGGAGACGCGGGCCGCGGAGGTCAGGCGGCGAACGGCGCCGGGTCGGCGCCGCCGGAGAAGCAGCCCACCACCCAGCCGCTGCCCCTCGTCCCCGGCGCCCGACCGTCGGTGAGTCGTCGGGTCCGTGCGCGCTGGGCACGCAGACTCACCTCCGGCCTCACGGTGGCCTCGACGCCGGCCGTGCTCGAACCTCTGGTCCGCGTGCACCGCATCCACCAGCCCAAGGCCGACGTCGGCCTGCTCTCCCGTGCCTACTCGCTCGCGGAGCGGCAGCACGAGGGGGTGTTCCGCAAGTCCGGGGACCCGTACATCACCCACCCGCTCGCCGTGGCGACCATCTGTGCCGAGATGGGCATGGACACCACGACTCTCGTCGCGGCACTCCTGCACGACACGGTGGAGGACACCGACTACTCGCTGGAGACCCTTGCCGGCGACTTCGGTCGGGAAGTCGCGCACCTCGTCGACGGGGTCACCAAGCTCGACAAGGTCCAGTTCGGCGAGGCTGCTGAGGCCGAGACGATCCGCAAGATGATCATTGCCATGGCCCACGACCCGCGGGTTCTGGTGATCAAGGTGGCCGACCGCCTCCACAACATGCGCACGATGCGGTTCCTGCCGCCGCAGAAGCAGGTCAAGAAGGCCCGCGAGACGCTCGAGGTGATCGCCCCGCTCGCGCACCGGCTCGGGATGGCCACGGTCAAGTGGGAGCTCGAGGACCTGGCGTTTGCGATCCTGCAGCCCAAGAAGTACCAGGAGATCGTGCGGTTGGTGGCGGACCGGGCGCCGAGCCGCGACGTCTACCTGGGCACAGTGACGACCAAGGTGCGCGCTGACCTGGAGAAGGCGCACATCCAGGCCACCGTCGAGGGGCGCCCCAAGCACTACTGGTCGATCTACCAGAAGATGATGGTCCGGGGCCGCGAGTTCGACGAGATCCACGACCTGGTGGGAATCCGCGTGTTGTGTGACGACGTCCGCGACTGCTACGCCGCCATCGGGGTGGTGCACTCGCTGTGGCAGCCGATGCCCGGCCGGTTCAAGGATTACATCGCCCAGCCCAAGTTCGGCGTCTACCAGTCGCTGCACACCACCGTGATCGGTCCCGACGGCAAGCCGCTCGAGATCCAGATCCGCACCCACGAGATGCACCGCAACGCCGAGTACGGCATCGCGGCGCACTGGCGGTACAAGGAGACCCGGGGCCGACACGGCGGGGACGTGGCCGAGGTCGATGAGATGGCGTGGATGCGCCAGCTGCTCTCGTGGCAGCGGGAAGCCGCCGACCCGGGGGAGTTCCTCGACTCACTGCGGTTCGAGATGACGAGCAAACAGATCTTCGTCTTTACCCCCAAGGGCGACGTCATCAACCTGCCCGTCGGCGCCACCCCCGTTGACTTCGCCTACGCCGTCCACACCGAGGTGGGCCACCGATGCATCGGAGCGCGGGTCAACGGCAAGCTCGTCGCGCTCGAGCGCCCGCTGGAGAACGGCGAGGTGGTGGAGGTGTTCACCTCCAAGGACCCCAATGCCGGCCCGAGCCTGGACTGGCAGAAGTTCGTGGTATCCGGTCGCGCCAAGAGTTCGATCCGGCAGTGGTTCGCCAAGGAGCGTCGCGAGGAGGCCCTCGAGCGGGGCAAGGACCTCATCACCCGCGAGGTCCGCCGCGGCGGCGTCCCCGTCCACCGGGTGTTCTCCAACGAGTCGCTCGCGTCCGTCGCCGGCGAGCTCGGATTCTCCGACGTCACCGCCCTGTACACAGCGATCGGCGAGAACCACGTCTCGGCCAAGCACGTCGTGGGACGCCTCATCGCCGCCTACGGCGGGGTCGACGAGGTCACCGAGGAGATCGCCTCCCGGTCACGCGACAAGACCGTGACGCCACGGGCCCCGTCGCCCGGCGCCGGCGTCCTCGTGGGCGGCGTGCCCGACGTGCACGCCAAACTCGCGCGCTGCTGCACGCCGGTGCCCGGCGACGAGATCTTGGGATTCATCACCCGCGGCGGGGCCGTGAGCGTGCACCGGACCGACTGCTCCAACGCCTCGGCACTGCGGCGGGAGTCGGAACGACTCGTCAAGGTGGAGTGGGCGCCGCAGCCGGGGTCGGTGTTCCTCGTGGCGATCCAGGTCGAGGCCCTCGACCGTCACCGCCTTCTCTCGGACGTCACAAAGGTCCTGGCCGACGAGAAGGTCAACATCCTCTCGGCGTCCGTCCAGACCACCGGCGACGACAGGGTGGCGGTCTCGCGGTTCACGTTCGAGATGGCCGACCCCAAGCACCTGGGGCACGTCCTGAGCGCGGTCCGCCGCGTCGAGGGCGTCTTCGACGTCAACCGGGTCACCTCCAGCTGATGCGCCGCCGCCCCGTCTCCACGAGGGGGACGGGGCGACGGGCGGGCGAGGTCAGGACTCGGGAAGGCCCTCCTGGGAGAGGACGGTCGCCTTTTTGATCGCGATCGGCCGGCGCGGCTTCTGGTCCTGGGGCTGCTTGTCGCTGTTGTCCGGCACGTTCTTGGCCAGGGCCTCGATCACCGTGAGGCCCTCCTCGGCGATGCTGCCGACGACCGCGTAGTTCGGCGGGAGGGTGGAGTCCTTGTAGACGAGGAAGAACTGCCCTCCGCCGCTGTTGGGCTGGCCGGTATTGGCGATCGCGACGGTACCGCGCGGGTAGACGCTCATCCCGGAACCGTCCTGGCTCACCGGGAGATCGGTCGGAGGCTCGTCGACCACCGTGTAGCCCGGGCCGAACGCGCCGGTCCCGGTGGGGTCTCCGCACTGCAGGACGGACAACCCCTCGTCGCCCTTCGCCACGGCGAGTCGGTGGCAGGTGTTGTTGTCGAGGTACCCGGACTCGATGAGGTTGACCATGCTCGAGACATTGCAGGGCGCCTGAGATCGATCGAGCGTGATCGGGACGTCGCCCGAGTCGAGCGACAGCACGGCCTCGGCCGTTCCGCGTCTCGGCTGCTCGCCCTCCGGGGCGGCGACGATCTTCTCCTTGTCCTTGGCCGCGAGGGCCTCGTCGACGTCCTTGTTGTAGTCGTCGATCTGCTTCTGGTCGGCCTGGCCCGAGTCGATGAGCTCCTTGGCCTGAGCTCCCGCGATCTTCTCGGGTGTCTCGTTGGGGGCCTCGGGATACTCGCAGGTGAGCCAGTCGGCGGCGTGTTGCTCGGCGCGGGCCTCCTGCTGCTTGTTCCACACGACCACGCCGACCAGGCCGAGGAGCAGGATCGCGACTGTGCTCGCCGCGGCGATCTTGAGCTGCTTCTCGCGCCTGGCCTGGGCCTCCATCTGCTCACGCAGGCGCTGCCGGGCCTCCGCGCGGCGTTCCTGGTTGGTGGACACTGGCCCTCCTGGGTCCCTGGACTAGGCTGGAACGGTCAGCCGGACCCACGTGGGTCCGGCACAGGACCCTTGTCTACCAGGTCAGCCTGAGAGCGACGGACACCACTCCGGTGATCGCGGGTGTTGGCCCGGTCGGTCGGGGTGGGGGAGAACCACGAAGGGAGAGCAGCACGTGCGGATCGTCGGATTTCCCGCGGGGATGTTCCAGACCAACTGCTACATCGTCTCGGACGACGCGGGGGACTGCGTGATCGTGGACCCGGGCCAGGACTCCGAGGAGTTGGTCCGTCGCCAGGTCACGGAGGCGGGTCTGCGCCCCAGGGCGGTGCTGCTCACACACGGGCACCTCGACCACATCTGGAACGCCCAGCAGGTGGCCGACCACTACCGGGTGCCGGCCTACATCCATCCCGACGACCGCGAGATGCTCTCCGAGCCGGCCAAGGCTCTCTCCCTCGACCTGGCGGCCATGCTCAAGGGCCACACCTTCGTGGAACCGGCCGAGGTGGTCGAGGTGTTCGACGGCGACCGGCTCAGCTTCGGCACCATGACCTTCGACGTGGACCATGTGCCCGGCCACAGTGTCGGCTCGGTCTCGTTCCGCACGACGGTCGAGACCGAGGAGGGGCCACGGGAGGTGGTGATCGGCGGCGACGTGCTGTTCCAGGACGGCGTGGGCCGCAGCGACCTGCCGGGCGGCGATCACGAGGTGCTGCTGCAGTCCATCGCCAAAAAGTTCCTCGTGCTCGACGACGAGACGGTGGTCCTGCCCGGGCACGGCCCCAGCACCACGATCGGCCGCGAGCGTCGCGCCAACCCCTTCCTGCGCGGCCTCTGAGCCGACGCCCAGCCACCCGGACCAGCGAGGACCCGAGTAACCCGTGACCGGCAGCCAGAAGAAGACCGCCCTCAAGGCCCCCAAGGGGGTGCCCGACTACGCACCGCCGACCTCGGCGGCGTTCGTCGCCGTCCGCGAGGCCATCACGTCCGCCGCCCGAAACGCCGGCTACGGGCACATCGAGCTGCCGGTCTTCGAGGACACCGCGCTGTTCGCGCGCGGTGTGGGGGAGTCGACCGACGTCGTCTCCAAGGAGATGTACACCTTCGCCGACCGCGGCGGCCGGAGCGTCACCCTCCGCCCGGAGGGTACGGCCGGCGTGATGCGCGCGGTCATCGAGCACGGCCTCGATCGCGGCCAGCTGCCGGTCAAGCTCTGCTACGCGGGCCCGTTCTTCCGCTACGAGCGCCCCCAGGCCGGCCGGTACCGCCAGCTCCAGCAGGTCGGAATCGAGGCGATCGGCGTCGACGACCCGGCGCTCGACGCCGAGGTGATCGCCGTGGCGGACGAGGCGTTCCGATCGCTCGGCCTCACCGGGTTCCGCCTGGAGCTCACCTCCCTTGGTGACGACGAGTGTCGCCCCGCCTACCGTGAGCGTCTGCAGGACTTCCTCGGCGGGCTCGACCTCGACGAGGCCACCCGCGAGCGGGCCCGCCTCAACCCGCTGCGTGTCCTCGACGACAAGCGGCCCGAGGTCCGGGAGCAGCTCGCCGGCGCGCCACTCATGCTCGACCACCTCTCCGACGCGAGCGCCGAACACCTCGCGACCGTGCGGGCGCACCTCGACGCGCTCGGGGTGCCCTACGAGATCAACCCCCGCATGGTGCGGGGGCTGGACTACTACACCAAGACGACGTTCGAATTCGTCCACGACGGCCTCGGCGCCCAGTCGGGGATCGGCGGCGGCGGTCGCTACGACGGGCTCATGGAGCAGCTCGGCGGGCAGGCGCTGTCGGGGATCGGCTTCGGCATCGGTGTGGACCGCACCATGCTCGCGCTCGGGGCCGAGGGGATCGACCCCGCTGCCGGTGGACGCGTGGACGTCTACGGCGTGGGGCTGGGCTCGGCCGCCAGGTCGGCGCTCGTCCCCGTGCTGGCGGGATTCCGGCGCGCCGGCCTCCGTGCCGACATGGCCTACGGCGACCGCGGCATGAAGGGGGCCTTCAAGGCGGCCGACAGGTCGGGCGCGGCCGTGACCCTCGTCGTCGGCGAGGAGGAGCTGGCCGCCGGCACGGTCGTCGTCAAGACCATGGCGACCGGCGAGCAGCACCCGGTGCCGCTCGATTCCGCGCTCGATCACGTGCGGGGTCTGCTCGACTCCTGATCCGCGGCGGGCGCCGGGCGTCCGGACGTCGCGTCAGAGCTGGGCGCGGAAGGTGTCGCAGGCCTCGACGGTGCCCTGCTCGTAGCCGGTCACCAGCCACTGCCGGCGCATCTGGGACGACCCGTGCGTCCACGAACTGGGGTCCACGCGGGAGCCACTGGTCTTCTGGATGTGGTCGTCGCCGATCGCCTCGGCCGTCTGGATGATCGCGTCGATGTGCTGCTCTGTGAGGCTCTCGACCAGTGGCTCCTGCGATCCGCGGGCCGGGGTGCTGGTGGCGTAGTGGAACCAGATACCGGCGTAGCAGTCGGCCTGGAGCTCCGCGCGAACGGCTCCCGAGGACGGGCCCTGCGGGTCCTGCTGAGAGCGGCGCAGATCGCCGAGCATGTTCTGGAGATGGTGGCCGAATTCGTGCGCCACCACGTAGCTCGTGGCGACGAGGTCGTCGGAGCCGCCGAGCTGACCGGCGAGCACCTGGTCGAAGAACGACGGATCCATGTAGACGTCCTGGTCGGCCGGGCAGTAGAACGGCCCGACGTCAGACGAGGCCGCGCCGCACGCGGTGCTCACCGAGCCCTCGAAGATGGTGGTGTGCGGTTGCTCCCACGCCATTCCGGTCTGCTGGGGGAGCTGCTGCCCCCACACGTCCTCGAGGCTGATCGTGGTGGCCTTGATCCGGCAGATCGTATCGGTGTTGGCCATCTCGCCCGTGCACTCGTCGAGCCGCTGGTCGATCCGACTCTGGGACTGGGGATCGCCCTGGCCACCGCCGGTGTCCAGGCCCAGCTGTCCGGGGTCCACGCCCAGGAAGAGGGCCACCAGGACGACGACGATGCCCCCGACGCCGCCGCCGACCGCCATTCCGCGCCGGCCGCCACCGCGTCCGCCGGAGACGGAGCCACCCGAGAGATCGGCATCCTTACGGAAGGTCATGGCCATCCACCCTTCACCGCCGGGGAGCCCGGGGTCATCCCGGGCGGGGGTCCCCGCATCGTCACGGGGATACTCTAAGCGGGCGCTCAGGGCGCTGCGACCCATCCGGGGCGAATCCGGCGGGGGTCGTAGACTGGGCGACGATCACCGCACGATCCACCTTCGCCGTCACCCCATCGAGAGGACCACCGCAGTGCTGCGCACCCATTCCGCCGGCCAGCTCCGAGCCACCGACGCCGGAGCCACCGTCACCCTGGCCGGTTGGGTCGCGCGCCGCCGGGACCACGGCGGCGTGATCTTCGTGGACCTGCGCGACTCCACCGGCGTGTGCCAGGTGGTGTTCCGCTCCGAGGACGTGGCCGGGCGCGCCCACCGGCTGCGCAACGAGTACTGCGTGGCCGTCACCGGCACGGTGGACCGCCGGCCCGAGGGCTCGGAGAACCCGAACCTCGCCTCGGGCGAGGTCGAGCTCGACGTGACGTCCTTCGAGGTGCTCGGCGAGGCCGCGGCGCTGCCGTTCCAGCTCGACGACGAGGTGGGCGAGGAGGCGCGCCTGCGCCACCGCTACCTCGACCTGCGCCGCGAGGGGCCCGGGGCCGCACTACGCCTGCGGTCCAAGGTCAACGCCGCCGCCCGTGCAGTGCTCGACCGGCACGAGTTCGTGGAGATCGAAACCCCGACCCTCACGCGGTCCACCCCGGAGGGCGCCCGCGACTTCCTCGTGCCCGCGCGCCTGCAGCCGGGCACCTTCTACGCGCTGCCCCAGTCGCCGCAGCTGTTCAAGCAGTTGCTCATGGTGGCGGGCATGGAGCGGTACTACCAGATCGCCCGCTGCTACCGGGACGAGGACTTCCGTGCCGACCGCCAGCCCGAGTTCACCCAGCTCGACGTGGAGATGAGCTTCGTCGACCAGGACGACGTGATCTCGCTGGCCGAGGAGATCCTCGCCGGCGTCTGGGCCACCGCCGGGTACGAGATCACCACCCCGATCCCGCGGATGACCTACGAGGAGGCGATGCGCCGCTTCGGCTCCGACAAGCCCGACCTGCGGTTCGATATCGAGCTGGTCGAGTGCACCGAGTTCTTCGCGGACACCCCCTTCCGCGTCTTCCAGGCGCCGTACGTCGGCGCCGTCGTCATGAAGGGCGGCGCCTCCCAGCCGCGCCGCCAGCTCGACGCCTGGCAGGAGTGGGCCAAGCAGCGCGGCGCCAAGGGGCTCGCCTACATCCTCGTGGGCGAGGACGGCGAGCTCGGCGGTCCCGTGGCCAAGAACCTGTCCGAGACCGAGCGCGCCGGGATAGCCGCGCACGTCGGCGCCGAGCCGGGGGACTGCGTCTTCTTCGGCGCCGGTCCGGTCAAGTCCACCCGCGCGCTCCTGGGCGCGGCCCGCGGCGAGATCGCCGAGAAGCTGGGGCTCATCGACCCCGACGCGTGGGCGTTCACGTGGGTCGTCGACGCCCCGATGTTCGAGCCGGCGGACGAGGCCACCGCCGCCGGCGACGTGGCCGTGGGCTCCGGCGCCTGGACCGCCGTGCACCACGCCTTCACCTCGCCGCGCCCCGAGCACCTGGGCACCTTCGACACCGATCCGGGCTCGGCGCTGGCATACGCCTACGACATCGTGTGCAACGGCAACGAGATCGGCGGCGGGTCAATTCGTATCCACCGCAAGGACGTCCAGGAGCGGGTGTTCGCGGTGATGGGCATCTCCCACGAGGACGCGCAGGAGAAGTTCGGCTTCCTGCTGGACGCCTTCGCCTTCGGCGCCCCGCCGCACGGCGGCATCGCCTTCGGCTGGGATCGGATCGTGGCGCTGCTCGCCAAGACCGACTCGATCCGCGACGTCATCGCGTTCCCCAAGTCGGGCGGCGGCGTCGACCCGCTCACGGACGCCCCCTCGCCGATCACACCGGAGCAGCGCAAGGAGTCGGGCATCGACGCCCAGCCGGTCCAGCGGGGTACCACCGCCCCGGCCGGTGCGGCCGACGGCGACGGCGCGGCGGCCCCGCAGGCCTGATCATGGCCGTGGCCGGGGCCCGCCAGCGGCCCCGGACAGGCCGGACCGCCCGCGCCGGCACCGGGGTCCGTGCCCGGCGCCGGAAACTAGAGGTGGAACGCCTCGAGCGCGGGGGCGCCGTCCATCGACCGGTGGTCGAGGCCGAAGAGCCGGGCGACCGTCGAGCCCACGTCGACCGTCCACACCGGGCGGTCGACGACCTGGCCGCGCCGGATGATCCGGTGGCCGCCGCCCACGAAGAACGGGATGCCGAGGGTGACCTCGTGCCCGTGGTTGCCGGGGATCGGGTTGGACAACGGCGTGGGGTCGGAGAACCGCCAGCCCGGGTGGCAGGTGGCGATGAGATCGCCCGCGCGGTCCCCGAGGTGGAGCTCGGCCGGGTCGTAGAGCCGGTTGACGCCGGGCAGGCCGCCCACGACCTCGCGCAGCCGGCGCAGCGAGGCGTCGCGCTCGTGCGCAGGTCCGAGGTAGGCGAAGGTGTCGGCGCCGCCGTTCTGGGCCACCCCGAACCGGCCGCGGATCGCCGGGTCGGCGTCGATGGCGCCGGCGGCGCTGATGAGGCTCATCGGCTCGGACCAGTCCATGCCGTGGTCGGCCAGCACGATGAGGACCGAGCGGTCCCACCGGCCGGTCGAGCGGAGGAACTGCTCGAACTCCCACAGCTTGTGGTCGGAGTTGTAGACCGCCTGGTTACGGGCGAGTCGTAACGAGGTGCCGGACAGGTCCATGTGCCCGAACCGGTCCATGTCGCCGAGGTTGACGAAGGTGAACCGGGGGGAGTGGTCGGTGACGGTCTGCTTGAGCGCCTCGATCGTGAACCAGTCGAGCGAGTGATCGGTGATCGGCACGAGCGGGAACGGGGCCCACTGGACGCTCGCCCGGCCGCCGAACAGCCCGTGGAGGTAATCCTTGCTCAGTACGCTCGCGGTGGTGAGCCCCGCCTCGGTCCGGATGCGGTCGAGGACCGTCGGCGCGCGCAGGTCGTCGGGCCGGTCGAGGGTGCGCTCGTCACCGACCGCGTGGTCCCAGATGGAGTTCGAGGGCACGCCGTTGCGGGCGGGCAGGACGCCGGTGACCATCGCCGCGTGGTTGGGCAGGGTCTCGGCGATCATGATCGACGAGGCCTGGGAATAACGGGTGCCCTCGGCGGCCCAGCGGTGCAGGGTCGGGGACTGGACGGGATTGAGCTCGTCGGGCCGCATTCCGTCGGTGACGATCACGTAGACGTCGAGGTCGTCGGCCACGGGCCGGACCGGCGATGCCCAGACCGGGGCCGGGTCGGCGAGGACGGTGGCGCCCACCGCGGCCATGAGCCCGGCACCCGCGAGGGCCTCCCGGCGGGTGATCGTGGTGGGACGGTGGCTGGCGTTGCCGGACGTGCACATGCGAGGGGACTCCTGGTCGAGGGGCGGCCCCGGCAGTTCGGGACAGTCGTCCGTCAACTCAACCCGGTTCGCACGCCCGGCACAAGGATTCGGGCGGGTTCGTCGCCAGAAGTTCACCGGGAGCCCTGTCGGAGGCCCTCGTCTAGCCTGGGGGCGTGACCGAGGACGCCGGATTGTTCGCCGCCGGGGACGCCGCACCGGCCCCGCCCGCGGCCGGCCCGGTAGACCCCTCGGCTCCGCTCGCGGTCCGGATGCGACCGCGCACCCTGGACGAGGTGATCGGCCAGGAGCATCTCCTGCGGCCCAACTCGCCGTTGCGGCGCCTGGTGGAGGGCCGGGGCGGGTCGTCGGTCATCCTCTATGGTCCGCCGGGGACGGGTAAGACGACGCTGGCCAACCTGGTCGCGAGCTCGTCGGGCCGGCACTTCGTGTCCCTGTCCGCCCTGAGTGCCGGCGTCAAGGACGTCCGCTCGGTGATCGAGGACGCGCGCACCCGCCAGGTCCACGGCCAGCGCACGGTCCTGTTCATCGACGAGGTGCACCGCTTCTCCAAGAGCCAGCAGGACGCTCTGCTCGCGGCCGTGGAGAACGGGATCGTCCTGCTGGTGGCCGCAACCACGGAGAATCCGCACTTCTCGGTGATCGCCCCGTTGCTCAGCCGGTCGCTCATCGCCGAGCTCCACGGGCTCGACGACGCCGGGGTGGCGGAGGTCGTACGGCGCGCCGTGAAGGACGAGCGGGGGCTGTCCGGCGGGGTCGAGGTCACCGACGAGGCGGTGGCGGACATCATCAGGCTCGCCGGCGGCGACGCCCGACGCGGCCTGACGATCCTCGAGGCGGCGGCCGGGGCCGCGGAGGAGGGGGTGGTCACGCCGGAGATCGTCGAGCTCAGCCTCGACGCCGCGCCGGTGCGCTACGACCGCGACGGGGACCAGCACTACGACGTGACGAGCGCATTTATCAAGTCGATCCGCGGGTCCGACGTCGACGCCGCCCTCCACTACCTGGCGCGGATGCTCGTGGCGGGGGAGGACCCCCGGTTCATCGCCCGCCGGCTCATGGTGCACGCCAGCGAGGACATCGGGATGGCGGACCCCACTGCGTTGCTCGCCGCGAGCGCGGCGGCGGAGATCGTGCAGAAGGTCGGCATGCCCGAGTGTCGCCTCGCGCTGGCCCAGGCCACCGTCCACCTGGCCACCGCACCCAAATCCAACGCGGTGATCGCCGCGATCGACGCGGCGATGGCCGACGTGCGCGGCGGCGGGGTCGGTCAGGTGCCCAAGCATCTGCGCGACGGCCATTACGCTGGCGCCAAGGGGCTGGGCAACGGGGTGGGTTACCGGTACGCCCACGACGCCCCGGCCGGAGTGGTGCGGCAGCAGTACCCGCCGGACGAGTTGGTGGGGCGCGACTACTACGCACCGAGCGGGCACGGGCACGAGCGCGAGCTGTCCACCCGGGTGGCCAAGCTCAGGGGGATCATCAGAGGTGGGGAATGAAGGAATTTTCTCCCGATTTTCTCTGAGTCGGGGACAGGTCTTCCTGTCGCTGCCAGAATCCCCTGTGAACGCGTCCGATCGTGGCGCGCCACCTCAGGACAGGAGAATACCGTGCAGCTCATCACCTACCTCATCGGCACCGCCGTCAGCCTCGGGACGTCCGTGGCCTTCTGGGGCACCGCCGCGCACAGCATGGGCATGTTGCCGCCCGAGGCCTTCATCGCCGCGGAGAACATCGGCATCACGCTCCCGCCGATGCCGCGCTGACCCGGGGCCGCATCGCCGACCGCGCCGGCGGGAGGGGCCACGACCACCCGGTCGTGGCCCCTCCCGCCGTTCCCGCCGCGGCACCGGATCTCCGGGTGGCGCCGGCCCGGCGGTAGTCTGGAACACCGTCCGAACCCTCCGCAGCAGACCAGTGAGGCCTTCCAGTGCAGACCCATGAGATCCGGCGCCGCTTCCTCGACCACTTCGTCAAGGCAGGCCACGCCGAGATCCCCAGCGCGTCGCTCGTCCTGGACGATCCCAACCTGCTGTTCGTCAACGCCGGCATGGTGCCGTTCAAGCCGTACTTCCTGGGGCAGGAGACGCCCGAGTACGCCACGGCCACCTCCATCCAGAAGTGCGTGCGCACCCTCGACATCGAGGAGGTGGGCATCACCACCCGCCACAACACCTTCTTCCAGATGGCGGGCAACTTCTCCTTCGGCGACTACTTCAAGGAGGGCGCGATCCGCCACGCGTGGTCGCTGCTCACGGGGTCGGTGGAGGACGGCGGGTACGGGATCGATCCGGCGTTGCTGTGGGTCACCGTCTACCTCGACGACGACGAGGCGTTCGGCATCTGGCGGGACGTCGTGGGCGTGCCGGAGGAGCGCATCCAGCGCCGTGGGATGGCCGACAACTACTGGTCGATGGGCGTGCCCGGACCGTGCGGCCCGTGCTCGGAGATCTTCTACGACCGGGGCCCGCAGTACGGCGCGGACGGCGGCCCGGAGGCCGACGAGGACCGCTACATCGAGATCTGGAACCTCGTCTTTATGCAGAACGAGCGCGGGGAGGGGGCGGGCAAGGACTCGTTCGAGATCCTCGGGCCGCTGCCCAAGCAGAACATCGACACCGGTATGGGCGTCGAGCGCGTCGCGTTTCTCCTCCAGGGTGTGGAGAACGTCTACGAGACCGATCTCCTACGGCCCGTGATCGACGCCGCGCAACGGCTCACCGGGGCGACGTACGGCGCCGACTCCGCCGCGGACGTGCGCTTCCGCGTGATCGCCGATCACGCGCGTACCGCCTACATGCTGATCTCCGACGGCGTGACCCCGGGCAACGAGGGGCGCGGGTACATCCTGCGACGGCTGTTGCGCCGGATCGTGCGGTCGGCCCGGCTCCTGGGCGCGACCGGCGAGACGATCGCCGAGTTCATGGCGACCGTCAAGGAGGCCATGGGCCCGTCGTACCCCGAGACCCTTCCGGGCTACGAGCGCATCGAGCGGGTCGCCGTGGCCGAGGAGGCCGCGTTCCTCAAGACTCTCGAGTCGGGAACCCAGCTCTTCGAGCGCGCCGTCGGCGCCGCCAGAGGGGCGGGCCGGCAGACCCTGTCCGGCGACGAGGCCTTCGCCCTCCACGACACCCACGGCTTCCCGATCGACCTCACGCTCGAGATGGCGGCCGAGGCGGGCCTGCAGGTGGACGAGGAGGGCTTCCGCTCGCTCATGGCGGAGCAGCGGGCGCGCGCCAAGGCCGATTCGCAGGCCAAGAAGTACGCCCACGCCGACCTCTCCGTGTACCGGGAGTTCCTCGACGCGGGCGAGACCCGGTTCACCGGATTCACCGAGCTCACCGACGAGGTCACGCTCCTCGGGATCGTCGCCGGCGGCGAGTCGGTCCGCGTGGCCCGGGAGGGCGACGAGGTCGAGTTCGTGCTCGACCACACCCCGTTCTACGCGGAGTCGGGCGGCCAGCTGGGCGACCGGGGCACGATTTCCACCGCCGGCTTCCAGATGCGGGTGGACGACGTGCAGAAGATCGGCAAGAAGCTCTGGGTGCACAAGGGCGTGCTCACCGGAGGCGAGGTCGAGGCGGGCCAGCTCGTCACGGCGGCCGTCGACCCCGCGTGGCGCAAGGGCGCCACGCAGGGCCACTCGGCCACCCACCTCGTCCACGCCGCGCTGCGCCAGATCCTCGGCCCGGAGGCCGTCCAGGCCGGCTCGCTCAACAAGCCCGGCTACCTGCGCTTCGACTTCAACTGGTCGGGCGGCATCCCCGGGGACGTGCTCGCCCAGGTCGAGGAGGTGACCAACCTCGCCGTCGACGCCGACTACGGGGTCCACACCATCGAGACGACCCTCGACGAAGCCAAGCGGATGGGTGCCATGGCGCTGTTCGGGGAGAATTACGGCTCGCAGGTGCGCGTGGTGGAGATCGGCGGTCCGTTCTCCATGGAGCTCTGCGGCGGCACGCACGTCACCAGCTCGGCGCAGATCGGCCCGGTGAGTCTGCTCGGCGAATCGTCCGTCGGGTCGGGCATCCGCCGCGTCGAGGCCTACGTGGGCATGGACGCCTACCGCCACCAGGCCCGCGAGCGGGCGCTCGTCTCTGGTCTGGCCACCTCTCTCAAGGCGCCCGCCGACGAGCTGCCCGACCGGGTGGCGGCGCTGGCCGCCAAGCTCCGGGAGGCGGAGAAGCAGCTCGAGGCGCTGCGGGCCGCCCAGCTCGCCTCCCGGGCCGGCGACCTCTTGGCCGGGGCCGAGGACCTCGGCGGCGTCCGCCTCCTCGCGCACTCCGCGCCGGGGACCCCGGCCGGGGACCTGCGCACACTCGCCTCGGACCTCAAGGGGCGCCTCGGCTCGGACGCCGGGGTCATCCTCCTCACCGCGCCCGAGAGCGGCAAGGTGCCCTTCGTCATCGCCGTGAGCGCGGCCGCCCAGGAGCGGGGCCTGCGGGCCGGCGACCTGGTCAAGGCGATCGCTCCGGCTCTCGGTGCCCGCGGAGGAGGCAAACCCGACATGGCGCAGGGTGCCGGTTCCGAGCCGGGCGGCGTCGACGCGGCCGTGGCGGCTCTGCGCGACGTGGTGCGGGGCGCCGGGTGACGCACGACGGCCCCGCCGCGTCGGCCTGGACCCGCGGCCGGCGCCTGGGCATGGACGTGGGGACCGCGCGCATCGGAGTGGCCTCCTGCGACCCCGACGGCATCCTCGCCACACCCGTAGAGACGATCCGGGTGGTCTCGGGCGACCCCGGGTGGGAGCGGGAACTGTGCCGGCTCGCCGAGCTCGTCGAGGAGTACGACGCCGTCGGCGTGGTCGTGGGCCTGCCCACCTCGCTCAAGGGGCGGGAGACGGCGTCGACCGCCATGGCCCGGTCCTTTGTCGCCGCACTCGGTGCGGCGACGCCGGACCTGCCGGTCGAGCTCGTCGACGAGCGGCTCACCACGGTGACGGCGGGCGCGGCCCTCCACGGCGCCGGCCGGAACACGCGGAAGCAGCGCGACGTCATCGACCAGGCGGCCGCGGTGGTGCTGCTGCAGTCGTGGATCGACTCGCGGCACGCCCGGCGATGAGCAGTGGGCCGCCCGCGCGAACTGGATAAACTCGCCCACACCACCGTGCTGCCGCCCGGGCAGCCCTGTGAGGGCGCGTACCCCACGGCCAAGTAAAAGGAGCACGATGTCTGCGGCACGAGGACGTTCACGGACGGCGGGGACTGCCCGACTCCTGCTCATCGGCGCGGTCATCGGCGTCGTGGTGGCCTTCGGCGCCATGGCGTACCGCTACCTCAACGCCGAGGTCACCGCCGCCCCGGATCACGAGGGCGAGGGCACCGGCAGCACGCTGCTGCACGTGCAGGCCGGGGACACGCTCGGCGTGGTGGGCGACCGGCTGTACGAGATCGGCACCGTGGCCAGTACCCGCGCCTTCGTGGGCGCGGCGTCCGGCACCTCCGTCGAGGGCATCCAGCCGGGGTACTACCAGGTCCGCCGGGAGATGAGCGCGGACGCGGTCGTGGAGATGCTCGCCGACCCGGAGAGCCGGGTCGGGTTCATCGACATCAAGCCCGGCGGGCGACTGCTCGACACCGACGTCGTGGGCGGTCACACCGAGAAGGGCATCTACACCCTCATCGCCGACGCCACGTGCATGCGCGACCTCGACATCCCGGACGCGGAGCCGACGTGCCGCCACCCCCAGGAGATCGTCGACGCGGCCGTGCACACGGACCCCTTAGAGCTCGGCGTGCCGGACTGGGCGATCAACGAGGTGCGGACCGCGCCGGACCCGGTGCGCCGCCTCGAGGGCCTGGTGGCGCCCGGCGTGCACAACGTCGACCCCACCGCCGAGCCCGTAGAGATGCTCCGCCAGCTCATCGACTCCTCCACCGCCAGCTACGACGAGACGGGACTCGTGCCGTCGGCCGAGCGGATCGGGCTCACCCCGTACCAGGTGGTCACCGCAGCCTCGCTCGTGGAGAAGGAGGGGCACACCGGGGACTTCGACAAGATCGCCCGGGTGATCCTCAACCGGCTCGACGAGCCGATGCGTCTGCAGTTCGACTCCACGGTCAACTACGCACTCGCGGACCAGGAGATCGCCACCACCGACGCGGACCGCGCCGCCGAGACCCCCTGGAACACCTACGCCAAGGACGGGCTGCCGTACGGCCCGATAGGCTCGCCGGGTCTGGACGCGCTGCGCGCGATGGAGAACCCGGCCGAGGGCGGCTGGAAGTACTTCGTCACCGTCGACATGCAGGGCACGACCCTTTTCGCCGACGAGTACCCCGAGCACGAACAGAACCAGTCGATGGCCATCCAGAACGGTGTCCTGTCCAGTGGCCGCTGACGCCACCTCCCCGGGGGACGTCGCCGGGACTGCGCGGTCCGCCGCGGTACTGGGCTCCCCGGTCGAGCACTCGCTCTCGCCCGTGCTGCACGGCGCCGCCTACCGCGCGCTCGGCCTGGCCGACTGGACCTACGAGCGAATCGAGTGCGTCGCCGAGCGGCTGCCAGGCCTCGTGGGCGCCTCGCCGGCCGACCGGGTCGGCTACTCGGTGACGATGCCCGGCAAGGTCGCCGCCCTGGAGTTCGCGAACGAGGTGAGCGAGCGCGCCCGCATCGTGGCCAGCGCCAACACCCTCGTGCGCCGGAACGGGGACTGGTACGCGGACTGTACCGACGTGGACGGCGTGACCGGCGCGCTAGCGGAGTTCGGCGACCTACCCGCCGAGCCGTCGGCGGTCGTGCTCGGCGTCGGCGGGACGGCGCGGCCGGTGCTCGCCGGGCTCGCGGCCGCGGGGGCAACCCGGGTCCTGCTCGCGTCGCGGCGCGACAACGCGGGCCCCGCGCTCGAGTGCGGCCGGGAGCTGGGTCTGGAGGTGCGTGACGTGCGGCTCGACGACCCGGCGCTGCCGGACGCGATCGGCGCGGCGGACGTCCTGGTCAACACGATCCCCGAGCCCGGCGTGCGTGAGCTCACCGGGCTCGTCGCCGGCGCGCGGCGGCTGTTCGACGTCCTCTACGATCCCTGGCCCACGGCGCTCGGCGCGGTGGCGGGCGACGCCGGCATCCCCGTGGTGGGCGGCGACGTGATGCTGCTCAACCAGGCCTTCGGTCAGGTCGAGCTGTTCACGGGGCTCCCCGCGCCGCGCCGGGAGATGGCGGCGGCGCTCGCGGATGCGCTGGGACGCCGCTCCGACGCCTAGGCGATGACCTCCGTCGCCTCGGGGCTCTCCTGCGCGTGGCTGCTCTCGGTGGCCCTCGTCGACGCCCGGTCGCGTCGCATACCGTGGCCCCTGGCCGCGGTGGGACTCCTGGTGGCCGCCGGGGTCGCGGCGAGCACGGGGACGGCGTGGGCCGCGGTGGCGGGTGGGGCCGCACTGGGCGCGGTCTACCTCGTGCTGCGGCTGATCTCGCCGTCGTCGCTCGGCGGCGGCGATCTCAAGGCGGCCCCGGCGATGGGGGCGCTCTCCGCCTCCGCGGCCGGCACCGACGGCTGGCTCGTCGTCCTCGTCGTCCCCTTTGTCATCACCGCCCTCGCCGGTCTCGTGCTGCGGGTCGCGCGGGGCGCGAGGGCGGTGCCCCACGGCCCCGGGATGTGCCTCGCCGCGGCGGCCGTGCTCCTGTCCTCGTGGTGACAGTGGCCCGTGGTCACACCGGGCCCGCCGCGGCCCGGCCCGGCGGGGCGCGGCGGTCAGTGCGCGGACGGCCCGGGGGACGGCGCTTCGGCGCGTCGCGGGGCGAGCCGGGCGTAGTCGGCCGGGTCGGCGGTCCGGGTGCGGCGCTGGTACTCGTGGACCAGCCCCGGCCAGTTGGTGGTGATCCGCCCGGAGTCGGCGCGGTACCAGGAGTTGCAGTCGCTCCACACGGAGTCACGGAGACGGGACATGATCTCCGCGTCGTAAGCCCGGTCGACCTCGGGGCGCACCTCGAGTGCCTCCCGCCGATCGGAACGGGCGAGCACCTCGACGAGCTGGCGGATGTAGCGGGCCTGCTGCTCCATCATGAGGATGATCGAGCTGCTGCCGAGATTGGTGTTGGGGCCGTAGACGACGAACATGTTGGGAAAGCCCGGCACAGCCATGCCGAGGTAGGCGCGGGCCCCGTCGCTCCACTGCTCGTGCAGGTCGCGGCCGCCCCGTCCGCGGATGGTCATGGGGGCGAGGAACTCGGTGGCCTTGAAGCCGGTGCCGTAGACGAGGACGTCGGCGGAGTGCAGGCGGCCGTCGGCGGTGCGGACGCCCTCGGGGACCACCTCGGTGATCGCGTCGGTCACCACGTCGACGTTCTCCTTCGCCAGCGCCGGGTACCACTCGTTGCTGAACAACATGCGCTTGCAGCCGATCGGCTCGGTGGGGGTGAGGGCGGCGCGCAGCTCCGGGTCCCGCACCGTGAGCCGGAGGTTGGCCCGGGCGAGCCCGGTGAGGATGCGCGCCAGCGGGCGGACCGAGGTGAGCGCCAGGCCGATGAGCTCGGTGGTCTCCCAGATCGTCCCGCGCATTGCGGTGACCAGGCCGGGCACGCGGGCGAAGGCGGCGCGGTGGCCGTCGGTGTAGGCGCGGTCGGGCTTGGGCACCACCCAGGGCGCGGAACGTTGGAAGACGGTGACGTGCCCCGCGACCTCACGGATACGCGGCACGAACTGGATGGCCGAGGCCCCCGTGCCGAGGACCGCGACGCGCCGCCCGGTCAGGTCCACGTCGTGCCGCCACTGCGCGGAGTGGAAGGACGGTCCGGCAAAGGTGTCCAGGCCGGGGAGAGCGGGCAGCGCGGGCCGGGAGAGCTGTCCGACTGCGGGCACGAGTACGTCGGATTCGTAGGTCTCGCCGGAGGCGGTGTGCACCGTCCACGTGGCGGTGTACTCGTCGAACTCGGCCGCGGTCACCTCGACGCCGGTACGGACGAGGCCGCGCAGGCCGAACCTGTCGGCGGTCTCGCGGATGTAGGAGAGGATGTCGGGCTGCTCGGCGTAGCGACGTCCCCAGTCCGTCTTGCGGTGGAACGAGTACGAGTACAGGTTCGAGGGGACGTCGCACGCCGCGCCGGGGTAGGTGTTCTCGCGCCAGACGCCGCCCACGTCGTCGGCCTTCTCGAGGATCGTGACCTCGGCCAGGCCGTCGCGGGTGAGCTCGTAGGCGGCGCCGAGGCCTCCGAAGCCTGCGCCGATGACGAGGACGCGCGGCCGGCGACGGACGGGGTCGGCCGGAGAGGTCCCTGCGGGGTGGATAGTGGTCGTCATTCCCCGACGGTAGAGCCGGCAGGGGCGTGAGCGGCAGACATTGGCGGCCGAATAATCCATAATCCCGGCCATGATCTCCTGGGACGGCCCCGCGGTGCGGCACTGGGACTTCCCGCGCTCGGCCACCGGGATCGCGGTCCTCGTCGAGGCCGGGGGCCGTCTCGGGGTGGAACCCGGGACGGTTCTGCGGGGCGTCGGACTGGGGCCGGGGGACCTGGCGAACCCCGACCTGCTCGTCGCGCCGGGCCGGGAGCTCACGGCGATCCGCAACCTCCGCGCCGCCGTGGGTGACCGCCCGGCCCTCGCCGCCGAGGTGGGTGCCGCGTACCGCCTCACGACATTCGGGATCCTCGGCTATGCGCTTCTCGCGAGCCCCACCCTGCGCGAGGTCATCGCGCTCACCCTGCGCTTCATCGACCTGAGCTACATCTTGAGCACGATCGGCGTCCGGGTGGCTGGCGGCCGGGTCGTCGTGCGGCTGGACGGTGCGGGGCTCCCACCGGACGTCCGCGACGTCCTCGTGGACCGCGACCTGTTCGCCATCCACTCGGTCCTCGGCGAACTCGTCCCCGACGGGCTGCCCTTCACCTCCGTCGCCTTCGGCGGCGGGCGCCCCGCCCCCACGCTCGAGGCGTACGGCGCGCGGCTCGGGGTGGCCCCGTCCGAGAGTGACGACGAGGGGATCGTCGCGACATTCGACGCCGCGCACCTGTGCCGGCCGCTCCCGCAGGGCAGCCAGGCCGCGGTGGCCGTGGCGGAGGCGATGTGTCGCGATCTCGCGGCCACGCGCCGGGCCCGGGGACCGCTGGGCGGTCGCGTCCGCGTGGAGATCACCGGCCGGCTCGCGCGCGGGGCGGCGATGTCCGAGGTGGCCTCGGCGCTGGGGATGAGCCCCCGGACGCTGCGCCGCCACCTCGCGGACGAGGGCACCTCCTACCAGCGCCTGCTCGACGAGGTGCGGCTCGAACTGGCCGAGCGGATGCTCGTGACCGGGCTGCTGTCGGTGGAGGACGTGGCGCTGCGTCTGGGCTACGCGGAGGCGTCGAGCTTCATCCACGCCTACCGCAGGCTCACCGGCACGACCCCCGCCCGCGCCCGGCGCCCGGGGAGGAGCCGGGCCTGATGTGCCGCGCCGCCCGCGGACGTGGGATGATCGGCGACGTGCTGAAGTGGACCACCGCCGGAGAATCGCATGGCCAGGCCCTCGTGGCGATCGTCGAGGGCGCCATCGCGGGCGTCGAGGTGACGAGCGGGGAGATCGCCGCCCAGCTCGCCCGCCGCCGGCTCGGCTACGGCCGCGGGGCGCGGATGAAGTTCGAGGCCGACGCCGTGCGGGTCCTCGCCGGGGTGCGGCACGGCCGCACCATGGGCTCCCCGGTCGCCATCGAGGTGGGCAACACCGAGTGGCCCAAGTGGGAGCAGATCATGGCGGCCGACCCGATCGACCCGGAGTCGATCGACGACAAGGCGCGCGCCGCCCTGCTCACCCGCCCGCGTCCGGGCCACGCCGACCTCGCGGGCATGCTCAAGTACGACTTCGCCGACGCCCGCATGGTCCTGGAGCGCGCCAGCGCCCGGGAGACCGCGGCCCGCGTGGCCGCCGGCACCGTCGCCCGGGCGATCCTGCGGGACGTCCTCGGCGTGGAGGTGCTCTCTCACGTCATCTCGATCGGTGCCTCCGAGCCGTACGTCGGTCCCGAGCCGACCTTCGCCGACCTCGAGGCGATCGACGCCAGCCCGGTGCGCGCGTTCGACGCGGCCGTGGGCGAGGCCATGATCGCCGAGATCGAGGCCGCCAAGAAGGCCGGCGACACCCTCGGCGGGGTGGTCGAGGTGGTGGTGCGCGGCCTGCCGATCGGTCTCGGCTCCCACGTCTCGGGCGAGGAGCGGCTCGACGCACAGCTCGCGGCGGCTCTCATGGGCATCCAGGCCATCAAGGGCGTCGAGGTGGGCGACGGGTTCGAGACCGCGCGCCGCCGTGGCAGCGTGGCGCACGACGAGATCGTCCGCGGCCCCGACGGGGTGGGCCGGCGCAGCAACCGCGCCGGCGGGCTCGAGGGCGGCATGACCAACGGGCAGGCGCTGCGCGTGCGCGCGGCAATGAAGCCCATCTCCACCGTCCCGCGGGCGCTGAGCACCGTGGACATGTCCGACGGCTCCGATGCGACCGCGATCCACCAGCGCTCCGACGTGTGCGCGGTGCCCGCGGCCGGCGTGGTGGCCGAGTCGATGGTGGCGCTCGTCCTGGCCCGCGCCGTCCTGCAGAAGTTCGGCGGCGACTCGGTATCCGAGACCCGCCGCAACGTCGAGGGCTACCTCGACGCGGTCGCCGAGCGGCTCGACTGGGACGACGAGGTGCGGGGCGGGGAGACGGGCCCGGCGTGAGCGCCGCGACGCGTCCGGTCGCCGTCCTCGTGGGGCTGCCCGGCGCCGGCAAGACCACCATCGGGCGCAAGCTCGCCCGCCGGCTGGACGTGGGGTTCCGGGACACGGACCAGATGATCGAGGAGCTCGAGGGCCGGGCGATCCCCGAGATCTTCGCCACCGACGGCGAGCCCGCGTTCCGGGCGGTCGAGGAACGGGTCGTGGGCGAGGCGCTTGAGACGGTCGACGGCGTACTCTCCCTGGGCGGCGGCGCGATCCTCTCGGAGGTCACGCGCGAGCGCCTGCGCGGGCACCGCGTGGTGCACCTGACGATCGGCGTCGCCGAGGGCGTCCGCCGCTCCGGGGGGTCGACCCGTCCGCTGCTCTCGGGTGGCGACGTGACCGCGCGGTACCAGGCCCTGCTCACCGAGCGGGCACCGCTGTACCGCGAGGTGGCGTGGACCACCGTGACCACCGAGCGGCGCAGTTCCGGCAAGGTGGTGACGGACATCGTGGACCGGTTGGAGTCCGGCGACCCCCACGCCCGGGGCGGCGGAGCCCGCGGAGGATCCCGATGGGCGAGCAGAGAAGCGAGGAGCACATGAGCGCGGAGAACCAGAGCACCGACCCGATCGTCGTGGAGGTGCGGGCCGACGCGCCGTACCCGGTGGTGATCGGCCGGGGTCTGCTCCCGGAGATCCTCGAGACCTGCCGGACGGCCCGTAACCTGGCGATCTTCCACCAGCCCCCGCTCGCCGAGACGGCGGAGGCGTTGCGCGAGCAGCTCGCCGAGGCGGGGGTCAACGCCCACCGCGTGGAGATCCCCGACGCCGAGGCCGGCAAGGACCTCGCCGTGGCCGGGTACTGCTGGGACGTCCTGGGCCGGATCGGCCTCACCCGCAAGGACACCATCGTCAGCCTCGGGGGCGGCGCGGCTACCGACCTGGCCGGCTTCGTCGCCGCCACCTGGATGCGCGGCGTGCGGGTGGTGCATATCCCCACCACGCTCCTGGCGATGGTGGACGCGGCCGTGGGCGGCAAGACCGGCATCAACACCGACGCCGGCAAGAACCTCGTGGGCAGCTTCCACGAGCCCGCCGCCGTCTTCGTCGACACCGCGACCCTCGAGACCGTGCCCCGCAACGAGCTCATCTCCGGCATGGCCGAGGTGGTCAAGTGCGGGTTCATCGCCGACCCCGAGATCCTCGACCTCATCGAGGCCGACCCCGAGGCCGCGCTCGACCCCGCCGGCGCGACGATCGTCGAGCTGATCCGGCGCAGCGTGCAGGTCAAGGCCGACGTCGTGGGAGAGGACCTCCTCGAGGCCGGCCTGCGCGAGAACCTCAACTACGGGCACACCCTGGGCCACGCCGTGGAGCGCCGCGAGCAGTACCGCTGGCGGCACGGCGCGGCGGTGAGCGTGGGCATGTGCTTCGTCGCCGAACTCGCCCGCCTGGCCGGGCGGCTCGACGACGCCACGGCCGACCGCCACGCCGCCGTGCTGTCCGCGCTCGGGCTGCCCACCGGATACGACGAGGACGCCTTCCCCCGCCTACTCGAGCTCATGGCCGGCGACAAGAAGAACCACTCCGGGGTCCTGCGGCTGGTCGTGCTCGACGGCCTGGCCCGCCCGGCCCGCATGGAGGGCCCCGACCCCACGCTCATGGCGGCCGCCTACGCCGCCATCTCCTCCGGCCGTGGAACCGGTGGTGGCGGGGTGCTGCTGTGACCCCGACCGGGCCCGCCGCGTCGTTCGCGACGCGGCGGGGGGCCGTCGCCGAGGCGCTGGTGGCCGCCGGCGCGCGGTCGATGCTCGTCACCGACCCCCGCAACATCGCCTACCTCACCGGATTCCGGGGCTCCGGGGGAGCGGTCCTGCTCTCCGATGACGGCGAGGCCGTCCTGTGCACCGACTCGCGGTACGAGTTGCAGATCGTCGAACAGGCGCCCGACGTGGGCCACGTGATCTCCCGCGAGTACGTGGCCGGTGTCCTCGGCCGGCGTCGGGAACCGGCGGACGCGCCGCTGGCCGTCGAGGCGGACCACCTCACCCTCGCGGCGGCGGCCGCCCTGCGCGACGCGCTCACCGAGGTGGGCTCAGGAGGGGCGCCGGTCGTCGAGACCCGCGGGCTCGTCGAGGGCGTGCGCCGCGTCAAGGACGCCGGGGAACTCGACCTCATCACCCGGTCCTGCCGGGTGCTCGACGAGGCGTGGACCCACGTGCTGACCACCGGGCTCGTCGCCGCCGGACGGAGCGAACGGGAGGTGGCGGCCGACCTCGAACACGCCATGCGCCATGCCGGATCCGAGGGGACGGCCTTCGACACGATCGTGGCCTCCGGCCCGAACGGCGCCCTCCCGCATCACGAGCCGGGCGACCGGCTCCTCGCGGACGGCGACCTCGTCGTCGTCGACTTCGGGGCCACGGTGGGCGGCTACGCCTCCGACTGCACCCGGACGGTGGCCCTCGGCGCCGCCTCGGACCGGCTCATCGAGGCCTACGACGTGGTGCTGCGGGCGCAGCTCGCCGGGCTCGGGGCGGTGCGCCCCGGCCTGCCCTGCGCCGAACTCGACGCGGTGAGCCGGGAGGTCATCGCGGCCGCCGGCCTCGGCGACCACTTCGGCCATTCTCTCGGCCACGGGGTGGGGCTGGACGTGCACGAAGCCCCCGCGGTGTCCGCGAGGTCCACGAGTACACTGACCGACGGCGACGTGATCACCGTCGAACCGGGCGTCTACCTCCCGGGGCTCGGCGGGATCCGCATCGAGGACACCGTGGCCGTCACCTCCGGGGGCGGCCGGGCCCTGACGACCACCTCCAAGGCCCTGGCCGTACTCTGATGTGCCCCGGGCCCGAGCACCAGACCCCCTAAGGAGAACCGACCATGGCGTCCACCGCCGACTTCAAGAACGGCCTCGTCCTCAAGGAGGAGGGCCAGCTCTGGCAGATCGTCGAGTTCCAGCACGTCAAGCCGGGCAAGGGCCCCGCCTTCGTGCGCACCAAGCTCAAGAACGTCGTCTCGGGCAAGACCATCGACAAGACCTTCAGCGCCGGCGTCAAGGTGGAGATCGCCACCGTCGACCGCCGCGACATGACCTTCCTCTACCGCGACGGTGAGGACTACGTCCTCATGGACGAGAAGGACTACGAGCAGATCAACGTGACCCCCGCCGTGATGGGCGACGGTGCGCGCTTCCTACTCGAGAACACCACGGTGCAGGTCTCGTTCAACGAGGGCGTGGCGCTCTTCGCCGAGATGCCCGTGGCTGTGGACCTCGTGGTCCAGCACACCGACCCGGGTCTGCAGGGCGACCGCTCGACCGGCGGGACCAAGCCCGCGACCCTGGAGACCGGCGCCGAGGTCCAGGTCCCGCTGTTCGTCAACACCGGCGACAAGCTGCGTATCGACACGCGCGACGGCCGCTACCTCAGCCGGGTCAACGACTGACCATGGCCGAGGACGCCGACTACCGGCGCCGGGGCTCCCGGTACCGGGCGCGCAGGCGCGCCGTGGCGCTGCTGTTCGAGGCGGAGCTGCGGGATGCCGACGTCGTGGAACTCGCCGAGGAGCGGCGCCGCATGGGCGCCGACTCCCAGGAGTTCCACGACGTGGCGCCGTACACCATGGAGATCGTCACCGGCGTGGCTGAGCGCCTCGACCGGATCGACGCGATGATCTCCGACCATCTGCGCGAGTGGACGCTCGAGCGGCTTCCCGCCGTCGACCGCGCCGTGCTGCGCGCCGGGGCCTGGGAACTGCTCTACGGCGCCGAGGACCTGGGGGCGGCCACGGTGATCGACCAGGCGGTCCTGCTCACCGCCGACCTGTCCGCGGAGAAGTCGGTGGCCTACGTCAACGCCGTGCTCGACCGCGTCGCGGGCCTGGCCGAGCACATCCGGGCCGCCGAGCGGGCTGTGTCCTCACTCGACGCCTCACCCGAACCGGACGCGGTGGACGTGTCGGAGACCACGCCCGACCGTGGGGGGAGCGACCCCGTCGGCTGATAGAGTGGCGAGCCGAAAGCTATCCCTTTAACGAGCCGTCCAGCGAGGCGGACAAGGAGGTGGTGATCGGTGAACGACGGTGGCCCCGGCGCGGGCACGGTCTCACTCTTCACGTCTGACGACGTCTCCCGGACGGTATCCCGGCTGGCGCATCAGATCATCGAACGCACCGCGGTGGACGCGCCCGAGGCGCCCCGCGTGGTTCTGCTCGGCATCCCCACCCGGGGCGTACCCCTCGCCGCCCGGCTCGCCGGCCGCATCCGCGACTTCGCCGGGGTCGACGTCCCCGCCGGCGCCCTCGACGTGACGCTCTACCGCGACGACCTCGCGGGCGGCCCCCACCGGCCGATGGGCCCCACGACCGTTCCCACCGAGGGGATCGACGGCGCCACCGTCGTCCTCGTCGATGACGTCCTCTACTCCGGCCGCACCATCCGCGCCGCCTTCGACGCCCTGCGTGACCTCGGCCGCCCGGCCCGCGTGCAGCTCGCCGTGCTCGTGGACCGCGGGCACCGCGAACTGCCGATCCGCGCGGACTACGTGGGCAAGAACGTGCCCACCTCCCGTGACGAGGACGTGGCCGTGCGGTTAGCGGAGGTCGACGGTGACGACGCGGTGGTCCTGCACCGCCCCGGACAGGAGGAAACCCGGTGAAGCACCTGCTCTCCGCCGCCGACCTGGACCGCGCCGCGGCCGAGTCGATCCTCGACGAGGCCGACCGGCTCAAGGAGGCGCTGCTCGGCCGCGAGGTCCGCAAGCTGCCCACGCTGCGCGGTAAGACCGTCCTCACGGTGTTCTACGAGAACTCCACCCGCACCCGCGTGTCCTTCGAGACCGCCGGCAAGTGGATGAGCGCGGACGTCATCAACGTCTCCGCGAGCGCGTCGTCGGTGCAGAAGGGCGAGTCGCTGCGGGACACCGCGCTCACGCTCACCGCGATCGGCGCCGACGCGCTCATCGTGCGGCACCCCGCCTCCGGTGCCGCCGTGCAGATGGCCCGCTGGGTGGCACCGGGTGGCGTGGGCCCGTCGGTGATCAACGCCGGCGACGGGACGCACGAGCACCCCACCCAGGCGCTGCTCGACGCCATGACCCTGCGCGAGCGGCTCGGCGGGCTCGACGGGCGCCGCGTCGTGATCGTGGGCGACGTCCTGCACTCCCGGGTCGCGCGCTCCAACGCGCTGCTGCTCTCCACTCTCGGCGCCGAGGTCGTCCTGGTGGCTCCGCCCACCCTGCTGCCCGTCGGCGTGGACACCTGGCCGGTCCGCGCCTCCACCGACCTCGACGCCGAGCTCGCCGACGCGGACGCCGTGATGATGCTGCGCGTCCAGGCCGAGCGCATGAACGGCGCGTTCTTCCCCTCGGCCCGCGAGTACGCCGTCCGGTACGGCCTCGGCCCGGGCCGTGCCGCCCGGCTGCGGGAGGACACGGTGGTGCTGCACCCCGGGCCGATGGTGCGCGGCATGGAGATCGGCTTCGACATCGCGGACGCCCCGGCCTCCGCGGTCCTGCAGCAGGTGACCAACGGCGTTCACGTGAGGATGTCCGTCCTCCTGCACACCCTCGTCGCAACGGAAGGAACCCCCGAGTGAGCCCTCGCCAGACCCCGCCCCTGCTGCTGAGCCGGGTGCGACCCTACGGGGAGGGCGACCCCGTGGACGTTCTCGTGGTGGACGGTCGCATCGCCGCGATCGGGCCCGATGCCGGCGCGGAGGCCCCGGACGGCACCGAGACCCACGACCTCGGCGGCGGCGTCCTGCTGCCCGGCTTCGTGGACCTGCACACCCACCTGCGCGAGCCCGGCCGCGAGGACACCGAGACCATCGCCACGGGTTCGGCGGCCGCGGTCCGCGGCGGCTACACCGCCGTGTTCGCCATGGCCAACACCCAGCCGGCGCAGGACAACCAGACGGTCACCGACTCGGTGTGGCGGATCGGCCGCGAGGTCGGCCTGTGCGATGTCCACCCCGTCGGCGCCGTGACGGTGGGCCTGAAGGGCGAGCAGCTCACCGAGATGGGCCAGATGGCCTCCGGCGAGGCCGGGGTCAGGATTTTCTCCGACGACGGCATGTGCGTCCACGACCCGCTCATCATGCGCCGGGCGCTCGAGTACTCGGCCGGGCTCGGCGTCCTGGTGGCCCAGCACGCCGAGGAGCCGCGGCTCACCCGCGGGGCCGTGGCGCACGAGGGGCCGACCGCCGCCCGGCTGGGCCTGACCGGCTGGCCCCGCTCGGCCGAGGAGTCCATCGTCGCCCGCGACGCGATCCTCGCCCGCGACGCCGGCGCCCGCGTCCACATCTGCCACGCCTCGACGACCGGCACGGTCGAACTGCTCACCTGGGCCAAGGGGCAGGGCATCGCGATCACCGCCGAGGTCACCCCGCACCACCTGCTGCTCGACGACACGCGGCTGGAGACCTACGACGGCGTCTACCGCGTCAACCCGCCGCTGCGCGAGGAGCACGACACCCTCGCCCTGCGCAGGGCCCTCGTCGAGGGCGTCATCGACTGCGTGGCCACAGACCACGCCCCGCACGCCGCTCAGGAGAAGTGCTGCGAGTTCGCCGCCGCCCGCCCGGGCATGCTGGGCCTGGAGACGGCCCTGCCGATCGTCGCCTCGCTGCTCGTGGAGACCGGCGACATGACGTGGCGCGACCTCGCCCGCGTGATGAGCACCCGGCCCGCCGAGATCGCCGGGCTCACCGACCAGGGCCGGCCGATCGAGGTGGGCGAGCCCGCCAACCTCGCCGTGGTGGACCCCGACTCGGAGTGGACGGTCGTCGGCGAGGAGTTGGCCAGCCTCTCCGCCAACACCCCGTACGAGGGCATGTCCTTCTCGGCGCGGGTAGTGGGCACCGTCTACCGGGGCCGTCTGGTGTCGCGTGACGGAGAGGTGCTCGCGTGAGCCAGCAGTTCTGGACCGTGGTCGTCGTCCTTGCCGTATTCCTGGCGATCGTCGGCCTCATGGCGGTCGGCTGGCGCAACCGCCAGTCGGGGCAAGAGGACCTGTACGACGACCTACCGACGCCGCCCGGGGACCCGGGCGAGGTGGTCCTCGGCCCGCTCGGCGGGGTGTACGTGGGCAGCACCGTTGCCGGCGACTGGCAGGCGCGTGTCGCCCGCCCGCCGCTCGGGCACCGCTCGGCCGGCACCCTCACCGCCCACACGGGCGGGCTGGCGCTCGCGCTCGCCGACGGCACCGTGTGGATCCCCCGCGCGGACCTCGTGGGCGTGCGCCGCGAGTCCGCTCTCGCCAACAAGGTCGTCCCCGGGGGCGGCCTGCTCGTGGCCCGGTGGCGCGTCGCCGGCCGCGAGGGCCACACCGTGATCGATTCCGGGTTCCGTGCCGACGACAAGGACACCTACCCCCGCTGGGAGGCGCTGCGCGGCTACGCCGACGACGGCTCCGATGAGCAGCACACCGACAGCCCCCGCTCCAGCACCGAGGAGAACCAGTGACACCGCAGAGCAGCACCACCGCCACGGGCGCGCGGCAGCCCGCCGCCCTCGTCCTCGAGGACGGGCGCATCCACCGCGGGACGGCCTTCGGGGCGTCGGGCACCACCCTCGGGGAGGCCGTCTTCACCACCGCCATGTCCGGCTACCAGGAGACGCTCACCGACCCCTCCTACTGCCGCCAGATCGTCGTCACCACCGCGCCGCAGATCGGCAACACGGGTTGGAACGACGAGGACGGCGAGTCCCTGCTCGACGGCCGGGACCGCGGCGGCCGCATCTGGGCCGCCGGCCTGGTGATCCGGGACCTGTCGCGCCGCGCCTCCAACTTCCGGGCCCGGCGCACCCTCGAGGAGGAGATGGTCGCCCAGGGCATCGTGGGCATCGCCGACGTGGACACCCGGGCCGTGGTCCGGCACATCCGCGACGCCGGCTCGATGAAGGCCGGCATCTTCTCCGGCGAGGACCTCGCCGACGATGAGACGATGCTCGCCGCCGTCCGCGACCAGGAGTCCATGGCCGGCGCCAACCTGTCCGGCGAGGTCTCGACCGACGAGGCCTACGTCGTGGAGCCCGCAGACGGCACCGAGGCCCGCTACACCGTGGCCGCGCTCGACCTGGGCATCAAGAGCAACACCCCGCGCATGCTCGCGGCGCGCGGATGCCGCGTCCACGTCATCCCGCACGACTCCACGCTGCAGGACGTTCTCGACCTGGACGTGGACGGCGTGTTCCTCTCCAACGGTCCCGGCGACCCGGCCACTGCGGACGCCGCCGTGCACCTCACCAAGGAGGTGCTGAGCCAGGGAATCCCGTTCTTCGGCATCTGCTTCGGCAACCAGATCCTCGGCCGCGCGCTCGGTCTCGAGACCTACAAGATGCGCTTCGGGCACCGCGGCACGAACATCCCCGTCGTGGAGAAGGCCACCGGCCAGGTGGCGATCACCTCGCAGAATCACGGCTTCGCCCTCCGCGCGCCCGAGTCCGACACGTGGGACACCCCGTGGGGGACCGCGACCGTCACGCATCTGTGCGCCAACGACGGCACGGTCGAGGGTGTCGCGCTGTCCGACGGCAGCGCCTTCTCGGTCCAGTACCACCCCGAGGCCGCGGCCGGCCCGCGGGACGCCGCCGACCTCTTCGACCGTTTCGTCGGTCTCCTGGGCTCCGCCGGGGCCGGATCCGCCACCACCGGAAAGGGCACGAACTGATGCCGCGCCGTTCTGACATCCACCACGTCCTCGTGATCGGCTCCGGGCCGATCGTCATCGGCCAGGCCTGCGAGTTCGACTACTCCGGCACCCAGGCGTGCCGCGTGCTGCGCGCGGAGGGCCTGCGGGTGACCCTGGTCAACTCCAATCCGGCCACGATCATGACCGACCCGGAGTTCGCCGACAGCACGTACGTCGAGCCGATCACGCCCGAGTACATCGACAAGATCTTCGCCAAGGAGGCGGCCGACGGGCACCCGGTCGACGCCGTCCTCGCGACCCTCGGCGGGCAGACCGCGCTCAACGCCGCGATGGCCCTGGACGCCCAGGGGATCCTCGCCAAGCACGGCGTCGAGCTCATCGGCGCCGACATCCCGGCGATCAACCGCGGCGAGGACCGCCAGACCTTCAAAGACATCGTCGAGAGCATCGGCGGCGAGTCCGCCCGCAGCCGCGTGTGCCACACGATGGAGGAGGTCCACGAGACCGTCGCCGAACTCGGCCTGCCGGTCGTCGTACGGCCGTCGTTCACCATGGGCGGCCTCGGCTCCGGCCTCGCCTTCACCACCGAGGACCTCGAGCGGATCGCCGGTGGTGGCCTCGCCGCGTCGCCGACCGCCAACGTGCTCATCGAGGAGTCCATTCTCGGCTGGAAGGAGTACGAGCTCGAGCTCATGCGCGACGGCAAGGACAACGTCGTGGTGGTGTGTTCGATCGAGAACGTCGACGCGCTCGGCGTGCACACCGGCGACTCGGTCACCGTCGCGCCGTCGATGACCCTGACCGACCGCGAGTTCCAGAACATGCGCGACATCGGCATCGCGATCCTGCGCGCCGTGGGCGTGGACACCGGCGGCTGCAACATCCAGTTCGCCGTCAACCCGGCCGACGGTCGGCTCGTCGTGATCGAGATGAACCCGCGCGTGTCCCGGTCCTCGGCCCTGGCCTCCAAGGCCACCGGCTTCCCGATCGCCAAGATCGCGGCCAAGCTCGCGATCGGCTACACGCTCGACGAGATCACCAACGACATCACCGGCGAGACCCCGGCGTGCTTCGAGCCCACGCTCGACTACGTCGTCGTCAAGGCCCCCCGCTTCGCCTTCGAGAAGTTCCCGGGTGCCGACGACACGCTCACCACCACCATGAAGTCGGTGGGCGAGGCCATGAGCCTGGGCCGCAACTACCGCGAGGCGCTCGGCAAGGTCATGCGCTCGCTCGAGACCAAGCAGTCCGGCTTCTGGACCATGCCCGACGAGTACTTCGCGCCCGGCCGCTCGACGGACGTCGAGGCCGTCCTCGAGGACCTGCGCCGCCCCACCGAGGGGCGGATGTACGACGTCGAGCTCGCGCTGCGCCTGGGCGCCACGGTCGAGCAGGTCCACGAGGCCTCCGCGATCGACCCCTGGTTCCTCGAGGAGGTCGCGGCGCTCGTCGAGCTGCGCGAGGAGATCGTCGAGGCCCCCGTGGTGGACGAGGCGCTGCTGCGCCGCGCCAAGCACAACGGCCTGTCCGACGCGCAGATCGCGGCTCTGCGCCCCGAGTTCGCGGGCGCCGAGGGCGTCCAGCGGCTCCGTCACCGCCTCGGCGTGCGGCCGGTGTACAAGACGGTCGACACCTGCGCCGCCGAGTTCGAGGCCAAGACGCCGTACCACTACTCGACCTACGAGCTCGACCCGGCCGCGGAGTCGGAGATCGCGCCGCAGACCGAGCGCGAGAAGGTCATCATCCTGGGCTCCGGCCCCAACCGGATCGGCCAGGGCATCGAGTTCGACTACTCGTGCGTCCACGCCGCCCTGACCCTGTCCGAGGCCGGCTACGAGACCGTCATGGTCAACTGCAACCCGGAGACGGTCTCGACCGACTACGACACGGCTGACCGGCTCTACTTCGAGCCCCTGACGTTCGAGGACGTCATGGAGGTCTACCACGCGGAGTCGCAGTCCGGAACCGTCGCGGGCGTGCTCGTCCAGCTGGGCGGCCAGACGCCGCTGGGCCTGGCCGCGCAGCTCGAGGAGGCCGGCGTGCCGATCGTGGGCACCAGCCCGTCCGCGATCGACCTCGCCGAGGACCGCCGCGAGTTCGGCGAGGTGCTCGTGGGCGCCGGGCTGCCCGCGCCCGCGTTCGGTACCGCGATCACCGCCGCCGAGGCCACCGAGATCGCCGCCGGGATCGGCTACCCGGTGCTCGTGCGCCCGTCTTACGTCCTCGGCGGGCGGGGCATGGAGATCGTCTATGACGAGGAGTCGCTGCGGTCCTACATCGACCGCGCCACCGAGGTCAGCCCCGATCGCCCGGTGCTCGTGGACCGCTTCCTCGACGACGCCGTGGAGATCGACGTGGACGTGCTGTGCGACGGCACCGAGGTCTACCTCGGCGGCGTCATGGAGCACATCGAGGAGGCCGGCATCCACTCCGGCGACTCGGCGTGCGCCCTGCCGCCCATCACCCTGGGACAGGACGACATCGAGAAGGTGCGGCGCTCGAGCGAGGCCCTGGCCTTCGGCATCGGCGTCAAGGGCCTGATGAACGTCCAGTACGCGCTCAAGGACGACGTCCTGTATGTGCTCGAGGCCAACCCGCGCGCCAGCCGCACGGTCCCGTTCGTCTCCAAGGCCACCGGCGTACACCTGGCCAAAGCGTGCGCCCGGATCATGCTGGGGGAGAGCATCGCCGACCTTCGGGCCGAGGGGCTGCTGCCGTCCGACCGCGACGGCGGCTCCCTGCCCGCGGACGCCCCGGTCGCCGTCAAGGAGGCGGTGCTGCCGTTCAATCGGTTCCGCACCCCCGAGGGACAGACCGTGGACTCGCTGCTCAGCCCGGAGATGAAGTCGACCGGAGAGGTCATGGGCATCGGGCCAGACTTCGCCGTCTCCTTTGCCAAGGGTCAGCTCTCGGCCGAGGGCGTGCTGCCCACCTCCGGGACGGTGTTCGTCTCCGTGGCGAACCGCGACAAGCGCTCGATGGTGTTCCCGGCGCAGCGACTTGCCGCGCTCGGGTTCACGGTCCTGGCCACCGAGGGCACCGCGCTCATGCTGCGCCGCTACGGCATCGCCTGCGAGACCGTGGCCAAGCTCACGGAGTCGGGTCCCCGGCCCGTGGACGCCGACGGCAACCCGGCGAGGACCATCGTGGACCGGATCAACGCCGACGAGGTGGACCTCATCCTCAACATCGCGTCCTCGACGGGCGGGACCCGCGCGGACGGCTACGAGATCCGCTCCGCGGCCATCTCTCGGCGCGTGCCGTGCATCACCACAGTGCAGGGCGCCACCGCGGCGGTCCACGGCATCGAGGCCATCCGCCGCGGCGAGGTCACCGTGAGCCCGCTGCAGGAGCTGCACACCGGGTTCGCGCAGTGAGCACCGGCGCCCGGGCCCCGTTCGGCCACCGGCTCCGAAAGGCGGTGGCCGAACGGGGGAACCTGTGCGTGGGCATCGATCCGCACCCGGCGCTGCTCGAGGCCTGGGGCCTGGGCGTCGGCGCCGCCGGCGTGCGCGAGTTCTCCCGTCGGGCGCTCGAGGCGTTCGGCGACCTGGTCCCGGCCGTCAAGCCGCAGGTGGCCTTCTACGAAGAGCACGGCTCCGCCGGCATCGCCGTCCTCGAGGAGGTCCTCGGTCAGATCGGCTCCTGCGGTGCCCTGTCGGTGGCGGACGCCAAACGAGGAGACATCGGTTCCACGATGGCCGGGTACGCCCGCGCCTGGCTGGCCGACGGCTCGCCGCTCGCGTGCGACGCCCTCACCGTCTCGCCCTACCTGGGCGTGGGTGCGCTCGACGCGGCCTTCGACGCCGCCGCAGACACTGGTCGCGGGTTGTTCGTCCTCGCCCGGACCTCCAACCCCGAGGCCGGCGGCCTGCAGGCCGCCACGGGTGGGGGCGCCACCGTGGCCCAGGCGGTGGTCGACGAGGTGGGGCGGCGCAACGCCGCCCGGGCAGACGACGCCGCCGGTTCGCTGGGGTCGTTCGGCGTCGTTGTGGGCGCGACCGTCGCGGACCCGCCGCGCCTGGACGCACTCGCGGGCCCGGTGCTCATGCCCGGGGTGGGGGAGCAGGGGGGCACGCTCGACGACGTCCGCCGGATCGCCGGGCCCGCGCTCACCGACACCCTCGTCAACGTCTCCCGGCACGTGCTCCGCGCCGGGCCGGACGTTGCCGCCATGCGGTTGACCGTGCTCGACCTCGCCGCGACGTACCGTTTCGGGGCCGGCTGAACGAGCCCGCTCGAGCTCCCATCGGACCCCGTCGGACAACTGACGTCACACCGTTCACACGCGCGTCACCGCTGACGGGGGAATCGGCCGGGTTTCGGACGTTTCGTGTCGCCCTGCGTGACGTACGGCGCTAGTCTGCCCGTATCCTCACGCATCAAAGCGCAGATCAGACGGGGTGCCACGCCGGACCCCCGTGCGGGTGCACGGCCTGACAGCCGAGTACTGTTGCGGAGGTCATCAGGCCCGTGACCGGTCCTCGTCCTCCCCGGAGGGCACGGATCCCGCGGGTACGGTGAGCACGAGGGAGCGCCCGTTCCCGATGCGATCCGCAGCCCGCGGACGCGCCGGGGCCGGTCAACGCTCACCGAACGTGGATGTCCTACGGTGGACACCCGCGTGAGTCACGAGACACACACGAACGAGACGGAGGAATTGTGGCCCTTCCCCAGTTGACCGATGAGCAGCGCGCTGCTGCTCTGGAGAAGGCGGCTGCCGCCCGTCGCGCCCGGGCTGAGCTCAAGGAGCGCCTGAAGCGCGGTGGCACCGACCTCAAGCAGGTCCTCAAGGACGCCGAGAACGACGAGATCCTCGGCAAGATGAAGGTGTCCGCCCTGCTCGAGGCGCTGCCGAAGGTCGGCAAGGTCAAGGCTCAGGAGATCATGACCGAGCTGGAGATCGCCCCCACCCGCCGCCTGCGCGGCCTGGGCGACCGTCAGCGTCGTGCGCTGCTCGAGCGGTTCGACTTCACCGTCGACTGACCGTCGTATGAACACACCGTCGTCCGGGGACGCGTCCCCGGCAACGACGGCGGGGAGGGGCCGGCTGATCGTCTTGGCCGGCCCCTCCGCCGTCGGTAAGTCCACCGTCGTCGCCCGGCTCCGCGAGCGCGTCCCGGACCTGTACTTCAGCGTCTCCATGACGACCCGGGCCCCGCGGCCGGGCGAGGTCGACGGCCGTGACTACTACTTCGTCACCACCGACGACTTCCGCCGCGCGGTCGCCGAGGGGCGCATGCTCGAGTGGGCCGAGATCCACGGGGGGCTGCAGCTCTCCGGCACGCCGGCCGACCCGGTGCACCGTGCCCTGGACGCGGGGCACCCCGTGCTGGTCGAGGTCGACCTCGCCGGTGTGCGCCAGATCCGCGAGTCGATGCCCGAGGGACGCACCGTGTTCCTCAGCCCGCCCTCCTGGGAAGTGCTCGAGGGCCGCCTGCGCGGCCGGGGCACCGAACCGCAGGACGTCGTGACGCGCCGCCTCGAGACCGCACGGGTCGAGATGGACGCCCGGGACGAGTTCGACGACGTCGTGGTCAACGACGAACTCGAAACCGCGGTGGAACAGTTGGTATCATTGCTGGTCGGCCGCGACACGGCCCCGTAGACCCACCCAGAGGAGATCCCACAGTGGCCACCACCACCGAAGCCGCAGCGACCACCCCGCTGTACGACACGCCGATCGGCATCACCAACCCGCCGATCGACGAGCTCCTCGAGCGGGCGTCCTCGAAGTACGCCCTCGTGATCTTCGCCGCCAAGCGCGCGCGCCAGATCAACTCGTACTACAACCAGATCGACGAGGGCATCCTCGAGTTCGTCGGCCCGCTCGTCGACCCGGGCCTGCACGAGAAGCCGCTCACCATCGCGCTCCGCGAGCTCCACTCCGACCTCCTCGACTGCGCCGAGGGCGAGTGACCGAGAGCGGGGACACGGTGCGCCGGCGGCGCGTCGTCGTCGGCGTTGGCGGCGGGATCGCCGCCTACAAGGCCTGTGCGCTCATCCGGATCCTCACGGAGTCCGGCTGCCACGTCGACGTGATCCCCACCGAGGCGGCGCTGCGCTTCGTCGGTGCCGCCACCTTCGAGGCCCTGTCCGGGAACCCGGTCTCCACCGGGGTGTTCTCCGACGTGCCCTCCGTCCGGCACGTCGCCCTCGGGCAGCGTGCGGACCTCGTCGTGGTGGCCCCCGCCACCGCCGACCTGCTCTCGCGGGCGGCGACCGGACGGGCCGACGACCTGCTCACCTCCACGCTCCTCACCGCCCGGTGTCCGGTGCTACTCGCGCCCGCCATGCACACGGAGATGTGGGAGCACCCCGCCACCCGCCGCAACGTAGACACGCTGCGCGCCGACGGCGTCCACGTGATGCCGCCGGCGTCGGGGCGCCTGACCGGCGCCGACTCGGGGGCGGGGCGCCTGCCGGAGCCCGCCGACATCGGCCGGCTCGCCGCGCTGCTGCTCGACGGCGGTGCGCTCCCGTGGGACCTCGCCGGTCGACACGTCGTGGTGACCGCCGGCGGCACCCGCGAGGAACTCGACCCCGTCCGGTTCCTCGGCAACCGCAGCTCCGGCAAGCAGGGGCACGCGATCGCGGCCGTCGCTGCGGCCCGGGGCGCACGCGTGACGCTCGTGACCTCTGCCGACCTTCCGGTCCCGCCGGCCGTCGAGGGCGTCCGGGTGGAGTCGGCTCGCGAGCTCCATGCCGAGGTCCTCCGGCTGGCCGCCGACGCCGACGTGGTGGTCAAGGCCGCCGCCGTGGCCGACTTCCGCCCCGTCGAGGTGGCCGAGGCCAAGCTCAAGAAGGGCAGCGGGTCCGAGCCCGCGGAGATCCGGCTGGTCCAGAACCCGGACATCCTCGCCGACCTCGTGGCCGCCCGCTCGGGGGGAGAGGTCCCCGCGGGCACCGTGCTCGTGGGCTTCGCGGCCGAGACCGGCGACGCCACGGCGTCGGTGCTCGAGCACGGGCGCAGGAAGCTCGCCCGTAAGGGATGCGACCTCCTCGTCGTCAACGAGGTGGGGCGCGGCACCACCTTCGGCGAGGACGTCAACGGCGGTTGGATCCTCGACGCCGCCGGGGGCGAGACCGAGCTGGACCGCGGGAGCAAGGACCTCATGGCCGGTCGGATCCTCGACGCGGTCGCCGCACGGCTGGATGGCCGACCGGCCTCCGACCCCGCGTAGCGCACCGACTAGTCTGGTCCCACGCGATCCGGTACCGCCCGCGGGGCGGGGACGCCGGGGGACGCGCATCCGACCAGGAAGAGAGAACCACTGTGACGCAGGCACGTCGGCTGTTCACCAGCGAGTCCGTGACCGAGGGGCATCCGGACAAGATCTGTGACGCGATCTCGGACTCGATCCTCGACGCGATGCTCGAGCAGGACCCGGCGGCGCGCGTCGCCGTGGAGACCATGGTGACCACCGGGCAGGTCCACGTGGCCGGCGAGGTCAAGACGACCGGCTACGTGGAGATCCCGCAGCTCATCCGCGAGAAGATCGTGGAGATCGGCTACGACTCGTCCGAGAAGGGCTTCGACGGCGTCTCGTGCGGGGTGTCGATCTCGATCGGCGCGCAGTCGCCGGAGATCGCCCAGGGTGTGGACACCTCCCACGAGGCGCGCACCTCGGCGGACCCGGTCGAGGACGCGATCGCGCGTCAGGGCGCCGGCGACCAGGGCCTGATGTTCGGGTACGCGTGCTCGGACACCCCCGAGCTCATGCCGCTGCCCATCGCGCTCGCGCACCGCCTCGCCCGCCGCCTCACGGAGGTCCGGAAGAACGGCACGCTGGACTACCTGCGGCCGGACGGCAAGACGCAGGTCACCATCGAGTACGACGGCGAGAAGGCCGTCCGCCTGGACACCGTCGTCATCTCCACGCAGCACGCCCCGGAGATCGACCTCGAGACCACACTGCGGGACGACCTCACCGCGCACGTCATCGAGCCGGTTCTGGCCGAGGCCGCCGGCGGGATCGACACCGGCGGGTTCCGGCTGCTGGTCAACCCGACCGGCCGCTTCGTCCTGGGCGGCCCCATGGGCGACGCGGGGCTGACCGGTCGCAAGATCATCGTGGACACCTACGGCGGCATGGCCCGTCACGGCGGCGGCGCCTTCTCCGGCAAGGACCCGTCCAAGGTGGACCGTTCCGCGGCCTACGCCATGCGGTGGGTGGCCAAGAACATCGTTGCCGCCGAGCTGGCGGAGCGCGTTGAGGTCCAGGTCGCGTACGCGATCGGCAAGGCCGCCCCGGTGGGCCTCTTCGTGGAGGCCTTCGGCACGGAGAAGGTGGACCTCGCCGTCATCCAGGAGGCCGTGACCACGGTCTTCGACCTGCGGCCCGGCGCGATCATCCGCGATCTGGACCTCAAGCGGCCCATCTATGCGGACACCGCCGCCTACGGGCACTTCGGGCGTACCGACGTGGACCTGCCGTGGGAACGGACCGACCGCGTCGAGGAGCTCAGGCGCGCCGCCGGACTCTGATCCCGGCGGTGGTCGCGCTCCGGCACCGCCCGCGATGTCGGTGCGGGGTGCGAGGATGCCAGGCGTGACCACGACACGCTCCCAGGCCCGGGTCCCGGCGGCTGACGCCCCGGTGGCCCGGGTCCTGCCGTTGCTCGGGGTCTGGCACCTGGACCGCGAGTTCGACTACGTGGTCCCGGAGTCGCTCTCGGCCGACGCGGTCCCGGGCACGCGGGTCCGGGTGCGCTTCGCCGGCCGGCTCGTGGACGGCTTCCTCGTGGCGCGGTCCGACGCCTCAGATCACCGCGGCGAGCTCGCGTGGCTCGAGCGGGTGGTCTCGCCGGAGCCGGTGCTCACCCCGGAGCTACTGCGCCTGGTCGAGCACGTGGCCCGGCGGTGGGTGGGGATGCGTTCGGACGTGCTGCGCCTGGCCGTGCCGCCCCGGCACGCGGCGGCGGAGAAGTCGGTGCCCCCACCCGCGGCGCCGGAGCCGGTGGGGCCGGGCCCGGTGGAGCTGCCCGAGGGGTGGGGGGACCACCCGATGACGGCGAGGTTCCTCGAGGCGGTGACGGCGGCCGTCCCGGCGCGGGCCGTCTGGACCGTCCCGCCGGGCCGTGACTGGGCGCGCGCGCTGGCGGTGCTCGCCGACTCGGTGCGCCGGCGCGGCCTCCAGGTGCTGCTCGTGGTGCCGGACCAGCGCGACGTGGACCGGCTCACCGCGGCCTGCCGGGAGGTGGTGGGTGGCGGGGCGGCCGGGCGCGATCTCGTGGCGGATCTCTCGGCGGGTGCCGGGCCGTCGGCGCGATACCGCCGGTGGTTGCGGGCGACCCGCGGCCACGCCCGGATCGTGGTGGGGACCCGTAGCGCCGTGTTCACGCCGCTGCCGCAGCCGGGGCTGGTGGTGCTCCACGACGACGGCGACGACTCCTTCGTGGAACCGCGCGCCCCGTACCCGCACACCCGGGACGTCGCGGCGCTGCGGTCGACGCTCGACGGCACGCCTCTGCTGCTCACCTCCATCGACCGCACCCCGGAGGTGGCCGAGTACGTGCGCTCGGGCTGGGCCCACGAGATCCGGCCCGAGCCGGGGCTGGTCCGCGCGCTCGCCCCGCGGGTCGTGGCGATCACCGACGCGGACCCCACGCAGGCGCGGGACGTCGCGGGGGGCAGGACGCGCCTGCCGGCCGTGGCGATCGCGATGGCCCGGGAGGCGATCGACGTGGACGCGCCGGTGCTCGTCCAGGTGCCGCGCAAGGGCTACATCCCCACGCTGCTGTGCGGGTCGTGTCGCGAGCCCGCCCGGTGCCGGCGGTGCAACGGACCCCTGCGGGCCGGACGCATGGACGCCGTGTACGGGCCGGTGGACCTCGCGTGCGGCTGGTGCGGCGCGCCCGAGACCGGATTCCGCTGCGCGGCGTGCGGGTCCCGGGCGCTGCGCGCGGGCGTGGTGGGGGCCGGGCGGACCGCGGAGGAGCTGGGCCGGATGTTCCCCGGGGTGCGGGTCCGCACCAGCGGGGGCGGGGAGATCCTCGACTCCGTGCCCGGGGCGCCGGCGATCGTCGTGTCCACCCCGGGTGCCGAGCCGGTGGCCGAGGGCGGATACGGCGCCGCGCTGCTGCTGGACTCGTGGGCCCTGCTCGGCCGTCCGGACCTGCGGGCGGTGCAGGACGCGCTGCGCCGCTGGCTCGGCGCCGCCGGTCTCGTACGGTCGGCGGCCGACGGCGGCCGGGTCTTCCTCTCCGCCGACGCCGCGCTGCCGGTGGCCCAGGCGCTCGTGCGGTGGGACCCGCAGGGCTGGGCGGAGCGAGAGCTCGCGGACCGGGCCGAGGTGGGCTTCCCGCCGGCGGTGCACCTGGTGGCCGTGGACGGCGCGGCCGCAGCACTCGCAGAGGTCCTGGCCGAGCTCCGGCTGCCGGAGGAGGTCCAGGTGCTCGGCCCCGTGGACCTGCCACCGGGGGAGGAGTTGCCGGGCCAGGACGGGATCGCCGACCCCGAGCGCGTCCTGCTGCGGGTGCCCCCGCGGCTGGTGGCCGGGGTGGCCGGGGAACTGCGGGCGCTCGTCGTGGCCCGGTCGGGCCGGCGCAGCTCCGATCCGGTCCGCGTCCGGCTGGATCCGGTCCACATCGGCTGACCGGCCCGGCAGCGCCTAGAATGGACGTCTGCCCCGTCCCCGTCCGCGAGGAGCGTCGATACGCATGGCCGTCCAGCCCGTCCGGCTCTTCGGCGACCCGGTCCTGAGGACCCCCGCCGACCCCGTCACGTCCTTCGACGACCGGCTCGCCCGGATCGTCGAGGACCTCATGGACACCGTGCACCACGAGGAGGGGGCCGGGCTCGCCGCACCCCAGATCGGCCTGTCCACCCGTGTCTTCGTCTACAACTGTGGAGGCCGGTCCGGTCACCTCGTCAACCCCTCCTGGAAGCCGCTGGGCGAGGAGATGATCGAGGAGAACGAGGGCTGCCTGTCCATCCCGGGGGCGGCCCAGCCCACGGAGCGCCACGCCCGGGTCGAGGCCCGCGGCTTCGACATTCACGGCGAGCCCGTGCGCCTGGCGTGCGAGGGGATTCTTGCCCGCGCGGTGCAGCACGAGACCGACCACCTCGACGGGGTGCTGTTCCTGCAGCGTCTCACCCCGGAGCGTCGACGGGCGGCGATGGCGACCATCCGGAACTCGAGCTGGTTCGGCAGTGCCGCGATCAGCGGTGACACCGTGTACGACTCGCTCGCCGACGCGATGGCGGTGAGGTGAGGCGTGCGGCTGATCTTTGCCGGCACCCCCGAGGTCGCGGTCCCCTCGCTGGAGGCCCTGCTCGCCGGCTCGCGGCACGACGTGGTGGCGGTGGTCTCGCGGCCCGACGCCCGCACCGGCCGCGGGCGGTCGCTCTCCCGTAGCCCCGTGGCGGCGGCGGCCGACGCGGCCGGCATCGAGGTGCTCACCCCGCCGAACGCCCGCGACCCCGAGTTCGCCGAGCGCCTACGTGAGCTCGCGCCCGACGCCGTCCCGGTGGTGGCCTACGGGCACCTGGTGCCGCGCCCGGTCCTCGACATCCCCCTCTACGGCTGGATCAACCTGCACTTCTCGCTGCTGCCCGCCTGGCGTGGCGCCGCCCCGGTCAATGCCGCCATCGCGGCCGGCGACGAGATCACCGGCGCCACCACGTTCCGCCTCGACGAGGGGATGGACACCGGCCCGGTGCTGGGGACGATGACGGAGACGGTGCGCCCCCGCGACACCGCCGGGGACCTGCTCGGTCGGCTGGCCGACGCGGGCGCCGGGCTGCTCGTGGCCACGCTCGACGGCCTCGAGTCCGGCGAGCTGCGGGCGGTCCCGCAGCCGGCCGACGGCGTCTCGTACGCCGGCAAGATCACGGTCGACGACGCCCGGGTGCGGTGGACCGACCCGGCGGTGGGCGTGGACCGCCACATCCGGTCGGTGACGCCCGCGCCCGGCGCCTGGACCACGCTGGGGGGTGAGCGGATCAAGATCGGCGCCGCCCGCCCCGCCGACGCCGATGCCGACGCGCCCCGGCCGGCCCCTGGTGAACTCGCCTGGGACAAGCGCGCCCTCTACGTGGGGACGGCCACCACGCCCGTCGTGGTGGAGCGCCTGCAGCCGCCCGGTAAGAAGATGATGGACGCCCTGGACTGGGTGCGCGGCGCCCGGCTCGACGACGGCGCGGCGTTCGGGTGAGCGCCGACCAGGGTCGGGGGCCGCGGCGGGGATCCGGCGGCGACGGCCGGCGGCGGGGCGACGAGCGAGCCTCGTCGTCACACCGTCCCCGCTCCGGCGGCCAGTCGCGCCGGCGCCGGACCGACGGCGATCCGCGGCGGGCCCGGCACGGCGGCGACCGGCGCCGGGCGCGACCCGACTCCCGCTCGGTGGCGCTCGCTGTGCTCACGGCCGTCCGCGAACGCGACGCCTACGCCAACCTCACGCTGCCGGCCGAGCTGCGGCGCGCCGGCCTCGACGCGCGCGACGCCGCGCTCGCCACGGAACTCACCTACGGCACCCTGCGGGCGCAGGGGCTGCTCGACCGGATCGTGGAGAAGGCCGCCTCCCGGCCCGCCACCGAGATCGACCCGCCGGTGCTCGACATCGTGCGGCTCGGCGCCTACCAGCTGCTCTTCACCCGCATCGGCGCCCACGCCGCGGTCGACACGAGCGTCGAGGCCGCCCGCGCCGCCGGCCTCGGCCGCGCCGGGGCGTTCGTCAACGCCGTCCTGCGCACGGTCTCCGCGCGGGGCCTCGAGGAGTGGGTCGAGGACCTGCGCACCGGCGTGACGGACCCGGTGGCCCGCCTCGCGGTGGGGACCGCCCACCCGGAGTGGATCGCGCGCGCTTTCGCCGAGTCCCTCGGTCCCGCGGCCGCAGAGCTGCCCGCAATGCTCGCCGCCGACGACGCCCGCCCGCAGGTCCACCTGGCCGCCCGTCCCGGGGCCATCTCCGCCGAGGAGCTGGCACTGGTCACCGGGGGCACACAGGGCCGCTACTCGCCGTACGCGGTGTACCTCGAGTCCGGAGACCCCGGATCGCTCGACGCCGTGACCGACCGGCTCGCGGCCGTGCAGGACGAGGGCAGCCAGCTCGTGGCCCTGGCCGCCGCCCGCGCACCGCTCGACGGTGCCGACGGCGGCCGCTGGCTCGACCTGTGCGCCGGGCCCGGCGGCAAGGCCGTCATGCTGGGCGCGCTCGCCGAGATCGAGGGCGCCTCGCTCACCGGCGTGGAGGTCTCCGACCACCGCGCCGACCTCGTCCGTGAGGCCACCCGCGACCTGCCCGTGGAGGTCCACACCGCCGACGGCCGGGCGACCGGCCTCGAGCCGGGCTTCGACCGGGTGCTGCTCGACGCGCCGTGCTCGGGACTCGGCGCACTGCGCCGCCGCCCCGAGGCGCGCTGGCGCAAGCAGGCCGGCGACATCGCCGGGCTCGTCGCCCTGCAGCGGGAGCTTCTCGCGTCCGCGCTCGGTCTGGTCCGGACCGGGGGAGTGGTGCTGTACGCCACGTGCTCACCGCACCTGTCGGAGACCGTGTCGGTGGTGCGCGAGGCCGTCCGTCGGGGCGACGTGGAGCTGCTCGACCTGCGTCGGACCCTGCCCGAGGTGACCGACGCCGGGGAGGGCCCGTGGCTGCAGCTGTGGCCGCACCGCCACGGCACCGACGCGATGTTCATGGCGGCGCTACGCCCGGCCTCCTGACGAGGGCTGCGTTACCGTCGTCGCATGGACGACACCAGGACCGCCGAGACCACCCCGGAGCGCGAGGACGCGTGGTTCGACTCGCACGGCGACCGCTGCGCCGCCTGGGTCTACCGCCCGGCCACCGACACCGGGCCGGTGCCGGTCGTCGTGATGGCACACGGCTTCGGCAGCGTGCGCGACCTGCGACTGCCGGCCTACGCGGAGCGCTTCCAGGACGCCGGCTTCGCCGTGGTGGTGTTCGACTACCGCCACTTCGGGGCGAGCGACGGGCAGCCCCGGCAGCTGCTGGACATCGGCCGGCAACTCGAGGACTGGCGGGCCGCTCTTGCGTTCGCCCGCACGCTCGACGGCATCGACCCGGACCGCGTCATCGCGTGGGGGACCTCCTTCGCCGGCGGGCACGTCATCACCCTCGCCGGCACGGGCGAGCGGCTCCTCGGGATCGTGGCGCAGGTCCCGCACGTGAGCGGCCCCGCGGCGCTCCGGGTGACGGGCCTCGCCGCGTGCCTCCGGCTGACCCCGGCCATCGTCACCGATCTCTGGCGGGCCGCACGAGGACGGGAGCCCCGCTACGTCGCCTCCGTGGGCCGGTCGGGTGCCGTCGCCGCCATGACGAGCCCCGATGCCGACCCGGCGGTCGACCGCCTGGTCCGGGCCTCGGGCTTCCGGCGGGGCGAGGTCGACGAGACGGTTGCCGCGCGCGTGCTCCTGCGCCTGGGGGCCTACTCACCGGGCCGGCGCGCAGCCCGGCTCGCCTGCCCCGCCCTGGTACAGATCGCGGCCCGCGACGCGATCACCCCTGCCGCGACCGCCCGACGCGTCGCCAACCGCATGCCGCGAGGCCGCTACCTGGAGTACGACTGCACGCACTTCGACCCGTACGTCTACCCGTGGTTCGACCGGGTGGTCGGGGACCAGATCGCGTTCTGTCGGCAGGTGGTGGACGGCGCCGCGTGACACCCGTCCCAGCCGCTTAGGGCGAAGACGGGAAGAGGAAGCTCGCCGCCTGTGCTCCATGGAGACCTACCAGCTCGTCAAGCGGTAGCAGGGCGCCACCGCGGGACACGTAGGATCACGGCATGGCCTCGTCGTACCAGCCGCTCATCGCCCCGTCGATCCTCTCCGCCGACTTCGCCCGCCTGGGCGACGAGATCGCGCGGATCCCCGCCGCCGACTGGATCCACGTGGACGTCATGGACGGCCACTTCGTCCCCAACCTCACCATCGGGGCGCCGGTCGCCAAGGCCATCGGCAAGGTCACCGACAAACCCATGGACTGCCACCTCATGATCGAGGACCCCCTGCGCTGGGCCGGCGATTACGCCGACGCGGGGGCGTACAACGTCACCTTCCACGTGGAGGCCACCGATGACCCGAGGGCCGTCGCGGATCTTCTGCACTCCAAGGGGTGCAAGGCGGGCATCTCGATCAAGCCGAACACCCCCGTCGAGCAGTACCTCGACCTGCTCGAGCACATCGACCTCGTCCTGGTGATGAGCGTCGAGCCCGGTTTCGGCGGGCAGTCCTTCATGCCCGACATGCTCGACAAGGTCCGGACGCTGCGCGCCGAGATCGACCGCCGCGGGCTGGACGTGGTGATTCAGATCGACGGCGGCATCGACGCCCGCACGATCGGCGAGTCGGCGGCCGCCGGCTGCGACGTCTTTGTGGCCGGCTCCGCCGTGTACGGCGCCCCTGACCCGGATGCGATGATCGAGACCCTGCGCGCGGGCGCGCTCGCCGGCCGCGCGAGCTGAACGCCGACACGGTGGGGACGTTCGACGAGTCGCTGCGCGTGGCGACCCAGGCGGCAGTCGCGGCCGGCGAACGGGCGGTGGCTGTGTCCAGCCCGAATCCGCCGGTCGGCGCGGCAGTACTGGACGCCGCCGGGAACCTCGTCGCCACCGGGGCCACCGAGCCCGTCGGCGGCCGCCACGCCGAGGCCGTGGCCCTCGACGCGGCCGGCGGGGCGGCCCGCGGGGGCACCCTCGTCGTCACCCTCGAACCCTGCGCCCACACCGGCCGCACCGGCCCCTGCACACAGCGGATCCTCGACGCCGGGGTGGCCCGAGTGGTCTACGGCGTCACCGATCCCAACCCGGTCGCGGCCGGGGGAGCGGAGGTGCTCCGTGATCGTGGGGTCGACGTACGGCAGGACGAGGTCACCCTCGGAGTCCTGGCGAACTCCGAGGCACTGCGCGCATGGATGCACCGGCAGGAGAGCGGTCGTCCCCTCGTCACGTGGAAGTACGCGGCGAGCCTCGACGGGTTCGTCGCGGCCTCCGACGGAACCTCGCAGTGGATCACCGGCGAGGCCGCGCGCGAGCACGCCCACCGGCAGCGGGAGCTGGCCGACGCGATCATCGTGGGGTCCGGCACCCTGGCCGCCGACGACCCCACGCTCTCCGCCCGGTTCCCCGACGGGGCGCCGCGCCCCCGGAGCCCACTGGCGTGCGTCATGGGGATGACGAACGTGCCGGCTGATGCCGCGATCCGCACCTCGCCCGGCGGGTTCCGCCACCTGCGCACGCGCGACCCGCACGAGGCGCTCGCGATGCTGCCGGACGCCCTGCACGTGATCGTCGAGGGCGGGCCCACGGTGGCGGGGGCGTTCCTCGCAGCCGGGTTGGTGGACCACATCGACGCCTACCTGGCGCCGATCCTCCTGGGCGGGGGGCGGGGGATCGCCGAGGGCGCCGACGTCGGCACCCTCGCCGCCGCCCACCGGTTCGCAGTCGAGTACAACGAGTACCTCGGGGAGGACGTCTGGATCCGTCTCGCCCCGCCCCGCACGGGCGAACCCGAGTACACGTGGAGCATGGAACCGCCGGGAAGGGAACCGTTGGACGCGGCACCCCTGCCGGACGAGAGCTGAGGAGACACGGATGTTCACCGGAATCGTCGAGGAGCTCGGCACCCTGGAGGCCGTGGAGGCGCTCGGGGACTCCGCGCGGCTGCGGATCCGCGGGCCCCTGGTCACCTCGGACGCCGGCCACGGCGATTCGATCGCCGTCAACGGCGTGTGCCTCACTGTCACGGACGTCACGCCGGGGGAGACCTTCGCAGCGGACGTCATGGCCGAGACCCTCGACCGCACCTCGCTCGGGGACCTGGAGTCCGGTGACCCGGTCAACCTCGAGCGGGCGATGCGGGCCGACGCGCGGTTCGGAGGGCACATCGTCCAGGGCCACGTCGACGGCACCGCCGCGCTGATCAGCCGCACCGAGCACGAGCACTGGCACGTCGTCCGCTTCTCGCTGCCGTCCGACCTGGCGCGATACGTCGTGGAGAAGGGCTCGATCACCGTCTCCGGCACCTCGCTCACGGTCTCGGCGGTGAGCGGCCCGGGCGACGCCGAGCCGTGGTTCGAGGTCTCGCTCATCCCCACGACCCTCGAGGCCACCGTGCTCGGGGCCCTGGGCCCCGGGGACCGGGTGAACCTCGAGGTGGATGTGCTGGCCAAGTACGTCGAGCGGCTGCTCGCCCCCGGCGGTGGTACGACCGACTGAGGGGCGCCGGGGCGGATGCGCCATACTTGAGGCCGTGCCCGCGGCCGGCAACCCGGGCCGACCAGACCTAGGAGAACCCGCACCAGTGACCACCTTCGACGGCATCGACCGCGCCATCGCTGACATCGCGGCGGGACGGGCGGTGGTCGTGGTGGACAGCGAGGACCGCGAGAACGAGGGCGACCTGATCTTTGCCGCCGAACTCGCCACCCCCGAGCTCATGGGCTTTTTGGTCCGGTACTCCTCCGGGTACGTGTGTGTGTCCCTGGAGGCCGAGGACTGCGTCCGACTGGACCTACCGCCCATGCGGGCGATCAACGAAGATCGCCACGACACCGCCTACACCGTGACCGTGGACGCCCGCACCGGCGTCACCACGGGCATCTCGGCCGCCGACCGCGCCCGCACCGCCCGCCTGCTCGCCTCGGCGGACACGGTGCCCGGCGACTTCACCCGCCCCGGCCATGTGGTGCCGCTCCGGGCACGGCCCGGCGGCGTGCTCACCCGGCCCGGGCACACCGAGGCCGCCGTCGACCTCGCCCGTCTGGCCGGCCTGCGCCCGGCCGGCGTGATCTGCGAGATCGTCTCCGAGGACGACCCCACGACCATGGCCCGCACCCCCGAGCTCCGGCGGTTCGCCGACGAACACGGCCTGGCGATGGTCACCATCGAGGCCCTGCAGACCTGGATCCGCACCCACGAGGTCCAGGTGGTCCACGAGGCCGCGGCCCGGATCCCCACCACCGCCGGGACGCTCACCGCCCACGGCTACCGGGACACGCTCCAGGGGGTCGAACACGTCGCGATGGTCGCCGGCGACGTCTCCGGAGGCGAGCCCGTGCCGGTGCGCATCCACTCCGAGTGCCTCACCGGCGACGTGTTCCACTCGCTGCGCTGCGACTGCGGCCCGCAACTCGACGCCGCCGTGGAGGCCGTGTCCGCGGCGGGCCGCGGCGTCGTCCTCTACATGCGTGGACACGAGGGCCGGGGCATCGGCCTGGTCCAGAAGCTGCGGGCCTACCAGCTCCAGGACGAGGGGCGCGACACGGTCGATGCCAACCTCGACCTGGGCCTGCCAGCGGACGCGCGTGACTTCAGCCTGGCCGCCCAGATACTGCGCGACCTCGGGGTCTCCCGGGTCCGGATCATGACCAACAACCCGGCCAAGGCGGACGCCCTGCGGGCCGGCGGCGTCGAGGTGGTCGAGCGGGTGCCCATGCCCACGGCCGTCACCCCCGAGAACGTGCGCTACCTGCGCACCAAGCGGGACCGCATGGGACACCTGCTGGAGGGCCTGGACGACGCACCTGACGAGGAGGATCCCCGATGAGCGGAAGCGGTAGGCCCGAGCTCGTGGTGCCCGACGCGCGCGGACTGCGTCTGGGCGTGGTGGCCTCGACGTGGCACGACGAGATCTGCACCCGGCTCCTCGACCGCGCCCTCGCCGTCGCGAACCAGGCCGGCGCCGAGGTCACCGTCGCCCGTGTGACGGGCGCCGTGGAGCTGCCCGTGGTGGCACAGGAACTCGCCCGCACCCACGACGCCGTGGTGGCGTTGGGCGTCGTGATCCGCGGAGCCACCCCGCACTTCGACTATGTGTGCCGGTCGGTGACCGACGGGCTCACCCGGATCGCGCTGGACGAGGCCACCCCGGTCGCCCACGGAGTGCTCACCACGGAGAACGAGGAGCAGGCCCGGGACCGCGACGGCCACGACGGCGCCGCCGAGGACAAGGGCGGGGAGGCCGTGGCCGCTGCCCTGGGCGCGGCCGTCACCCTTCGCGACCTGAGGGCTGGCCGATGAGCGGGACCTGGGACTTCGAACACCGCCCTCGCCGGCTCCGGCAGGCCGCGATCGTCCTGGCGGCCCTCACCGTGATCGTCCACGTGGTGTGGGCGATCATCCTCGTCCGCGGCGACACGGGCGTGACCCTCGGTACGGGCGACCAGCTCGCCTTTGTGGTGGTGGGGTTCATCTTCGCCGGCGTGTTCCTACTGCCCCTGCGGATCCGCGTCCGCGTGGGCGAGGCCGGCGTCGAGCTGAGCGGGCCGGTCCGCACCCGCCTGTGGGGCTGGGACGACGTGGTGGGTGTGACGTTCCCCCGGTCCAGCCAGTGGCCGCGGCTCGAGCTCCCGGCGTACGAGCACATGGGGATCCTCGCCATCCAGGCGACCGACGGCCAGCTCGCCGTCGAGGCGATGGGCGGCATGCGCGAGGCGATCCGCCGCCACAAGCCGTCGGCCGCGGAACCCGAGACCGTCGCCGACCGCTGATCCGCCGTGGCCGATCCGCGCACGTACCGGCCGGCCCCGGGCTCGATCCCCACCGAGCCCGGTGTCTACCGCTTCCGTGACGAGCACGGGCGGGTCATCTACGTGGGCAAGGCCAAAAACCTCCGCAGCCGCCTCGGCTCCTACTTCGCCGACCTCACCCTCCTGCACCCCCGCACCAGGCAGATGGTCACCGCCGCGGCCGGCGTGCAGTGGACCGTCGTGTCCACTGAGGTCGAGGCCCTCCAGCTCGAGTACACGTGGATCAAGAAGTACGATCCGCGGTTCAACGTCCGGTACCGCGACGACAAGACCTACCCGCTGCTCGCGGTGACCGTGGGTGAGGAGATCCCCCGCGCCTTCGTCTACCGGGGCCCCCGCCGACCCGGGACCCGCTACTTCGGCCCGTACTCCCACGCGTGGGCGATCCGCGACACGCTCGACACCCTGCAGCGGGTGTTCCCCGTCCGGTCGTGCTCGGCGGGCGTGTACAAGCGCCAGGCCCAACTCGGGCGCCCCTGCCTGCTCGGCTACATCGACAAGTGCGCGGCCCCGTGCATCGGCCGGGTCACCCCCGCAGAGCACAGGGTGATCGTGGACGAGCTGTGCGACTTTCTCGCCGGCCGCACGGACGCGATCATGCGGCGCATCGAGAAGCAGATGCTCGAGGCGTCGGAGGAGCTGGACTTCGAGCGCGCCGCGCGGCTGCGCGACGATCTCGGGGCGATGCGCCGAGCCATGGAGAAGCAGGCGGTGGTGCTGGGCGACGGCACCGACGCCGACGTGGTGGGCGTCGAGGCCGACGAGCTCGAGGTGTCCGTCCAGGTGTTCCACGTGCGCGGCGGCCGCATCCGCGGCCAACGCGGCTGGGTGGTGGAGCACGACCACGGCGTGGGCCCCGACGGGCGGTTCGACGCGACGCTCGCGGTGCCCGGGGTGGTCTCCGACTACCTGGCCCAGTTCTACGGCGGCGAGGCCGAACTCGCCGAGGCCGGGGGCGAGGGCGCCGGAGGACTGGCCGCCGCCGTCCCGCGCGAGGTCCTCGTGCCCGCCCTGCCGGAGGATTCCGACGAGCTCGCCGGCTGGCTCTCCGGCCTGCGCGGCTCCCGCGTCTCGTTGCGGGTGCCACGGCGCGGCGACAAGCGTTCGCTCGCCGAGACCGTGCACCGCAATGCCGTGGAGGCGCTCACCCAGCACAAACTGCGGCGCAGCGGGGACCTCACCGCACGCTCGGCGGCGCTGCAGGAGATCCAGGAGACACTCGAGCTGGAGACCGCACCCCTGCGTATCGAGTGCGTGGACATCTCCCACATCCAGGGCACGGACGTCATGGCCTCGCTCGTGGTGTTCGAGGACGGCATCCCCCGCAAGAGCGACTACCGCCTCTACCGGATCCGCGAGGCCGCCGGCGACGGCCACTCCGACGACGTGGCGAGCATCGCCGAGGTCACCCGCCGGCGCTTCCGACGGCACCACGAGGACCCCGCTATGACGCCGGACGACGCGGACGGCCCGGTCGACGACGAGGCGGGCGCCGGCGGCGGCGAGGCGGCCGCGCCGACCCGCCGCTTCGCCTATCCACCCCAGCTCTACGTGGTGGACGGCGGGCGGCCGCAGGTCGAGGCCGCCGCCGAAGTGCTCGCCGAGCTGGGCGTGACCGACGTCCCCGTGATCGGGATCGCCAAGCGCCTCGAGGAGATCTGGCTGCCGGGGGAGGAGTACCCGGTGATCTTCCCACGCCACGGCGAGGGCCTGTTCCTGCTGCAGCGCTTGCGCGACGAGGCCCACCGCTTCGCGATCCGCGCCCACCGCGGGGCGCGCACCAAGCGCATGACGGCCTCGGTGCTCGACGGGGTCGCCGGCCTCGGCCCGGCCCGGCGGGCGGCGCTGCTGGAGAAGTTCGGGACGGTCTCAGCGCTGCGCGCGGCGTCCATCGAGGAGCTCTGCGGGGTCCCGGGGATCGGCCCCGGGACTGCGGAGGCGATCCGAACCGCGCTGGGTACCGACGCGGCCCCCGCCGACGTGACAGACTCGGACGGGGCCGCCGATCCCGGCCCGGAGAGCGACACGAGGTGACCACGGTGGAGGAGAACGACGCGACCGAAGAGCGCGCGCCGGAGCTGCTGTTCATCAGCGGCATGTCCGGGGCCGGCAAGGGCACGGCCTCCAAGGTCCTCGAGGAGTTCGGCTGGTACGTCGTCGACAACCTGCCGGTGGGCCTCGTCGAGGAACTCCTCGACCGGGTGCTCGCCTCCGGCGACGCGCCCACCCGACTGGCGGTGGTGGCGGACGTCCGCAGCCTCGGCTTCCTCGACCACCTGCAGGCGCTGGTCAGGCGGCTCGACGCCCGCGAGCGCACCCGCATCCTCTTCCTCGACGCCTCCGACGAGGCCCTGGTCAAGCGCTTCAACAACGTCCGCCGCTCGCACCCGCTGCAGAACGGCGACGGGCTCGTGGAAGGCATCCAGCGCGAGCGCCGGCTCCTGGAGAGCATCCGCGGACGGGCCGACGTCGTCGTCGACACCACCTCCCTCACCGTCCACGACCTGCGCCGCCGGCTCGAGTCGCCCTTCGGCGACCCCGGCTTCGACTTCCACCTCACCGTGGAGTCCTTCGGCTTCAAGTACGGCGTCCCCGTGGACGTGGACATGCTGCTGGACATGCGATTCCTGCCCAACCCGCACTGGATCCCCGAGTTGCAGCCGCACAACGGGCGCGAGAAACCGGTCCAGGACTACGTGCTCGCCGACCCCTCGATCGAGGAGTACCTGGCCTCGGCCGTCACCATGATCCGGCTCGCGATGGACGGTTATCGCCGAGAGGGCAAGCGGTACATGACCATCGCCGTCGGCTGTACGGGGGGCAAGCACCGCAGCGTCGCGATCACCGAGTCGCTGGCCTCCCGCCTCTCGGCGCTGGAGGCCGTCGACGTCCACGTACGGCACCGCGATCTCGGGCGGGAGTGAGCACGCCATGCCCGACACCCATGCCGGCGGGGACGGCCCCCGGATCCCGTCCCTGGTGGCGCTCGGCGGCGGCCACGGCCTGTCCGCCACGCTCCGGGCGGCCCGGCTCGTGGCCGACGACGTCACCGCGGTGGTCACCGTCGCCGACGACGGCGGCTCCTCGGGCCGGCTGCGCCGCGAGCTCGACATCCTCCCGCCCGGCGACCTGCGCATGGCGCTGTGCGCGCTCGCGGGCAGGGACGACCACCACGAGATGCTCACGCGGCTGTTCCAGCACCGCTACGGCGGGTCCGGGGCGCTCGCCGGTCACGCCGTGGGCAACCTCGTCTTTGCCGGCCTGTGGGAGATGCTCGGGGATCCGCTCGAGGCGCTCGAGGTGGTGGGCGAACTCCTGGGAGTGACGGGGCGGGTGCTGCCGATGTCTCCGGTCGGGCTCGACATCGCCGCCGAGGTCGTGGGCCTGGAGGCCGACCCGCGCGTGGTCCGGACCATCGTCGGCCAGGTCGCCGTCGCCACCACCCCCGGCCAGGTGCGCCGGGTCCGGCTCATCCCGGACGACCCGCCGGCGGCCGATGGGGTGGTCGAGGCGATCGAGCGGGCCGACGCGGTGGTGCTCGGACCGGGCTCGTGGTTCACCAGCGTCATCCCCAACGTCCTCGTGCCTGCGATCGCCGACGCTCTCTCGCGGACGTCCGCGCGCAAGATCCTCGTGCTCAACCTCGCTCCGCAACCGGGCGAGACCGCCGGGTTCTCCGCCGAGCGACACCTCCACGTGCTGCGCCAGCACGCCCAGGACGTGGAGGTCGACGTGGTCCTGGTGGACCCTCGTATGCAGCTCAGTGCCACCGAGCGCGACCACCTGGAGCGGGCGGCCGCCGGCCTCGGCGCCCGCGTGCTCACCGCGGAAGTGGCCTGCACGGCCGCGGATGGGACGATGAGAGCAGTTCACGATCCGGCCCTGCTGGCCGCGGCCCTCGCCGCCGCCCGGGCCGGTACCGACGCATGACCCCGGAGTGAAGGAGCAGGGCGTGTCGCTGACCGCGCAGGTCAAGTCCGAGCTGGTGAGGGCCCCGGTGGGCCAGTCCGAGACCAGGAGGGCCGAGGTGGCTGCCCTCCTGCGCTTCGCCGGGACGCTCCAGGTTCTCTCCGGTCGGCTCGTGATCGAGGCCGAGGTGGACTCCGGCGAGATCGCCGACCGACTCGCCGGCGAGCTCGACTCGTTGTTCGGGGTGGCCTGCGAGATCCACCCGATCGGCGGCTCCGGTGGCCGGCCGGCCCGCAAGTTCGTCCTCCGCGTGATCGACCGGGGAGCCGATCTCGCCCGGCAGCTCGGGCTCGTCGACGGCAAGGGCCGCGCGGTGCGGGGCCTACCGGCCGCGGTCGTCGGCGGATCCGTCGCGGCGGCCGAGGCGGCGTGGCGCGGGGCGTTCCTCGCCCACGGCTCGCTCACGGAGCCGGGTCGGTCCTCGGCGCTCGAGGTCACGGCGCCCGGCGCCGAGGCCGCGATGGCGCTCGTCGGCGCCGCCCGGCGGCTCGGCGTCACCGCCAAGGCCCGCGAGGTGCGGGGAGGGGACCGGGTGGTGCTGCGCGACGGCGAGGCGATCGGGATCCTGCTCGCGCGGATGGGCGCCACGTCCACCCGGGACGTCTGGGAGGAGCGCCGGTCGCGGCGGGAGGTCCGTGCCACGGCCAACCGTCTGGCCAACTTCGACGACGCCAACCTGCGCCGCTCGGCCCGCGCCGCGGTGGCGGCGGCCGCCCGTGTCCAGCGGGCCCTGGAGATTCTCGCCGAGGACGTGCCGGACCACCTGCTGGCCGCCGGCGAGCTGCGGGTGCAGCACCGGCAGGCCTCTCTCGAGGAGCTCGGGCAGCTCGCGGATCCGCCCATGACCAAGGACGCGGTCGCCGGCCGGATCCGGCGCCTGCTGTCCATGGCGGACCGCAAGGCCGCCGACCTCGGGATCCCGGACACCGAGTCCGTGGTCACCGAGGACATGCTCGACGACGCCTGAGCCCCCTCTCCGTGCACACCTGCGGCCGGACCCCGCACGGACACCGGGACAGGCGGGTAGTGTCGACCGCGAGCCCAGGTCGGCGCACCCATACCCGGCCCGGTACCCACACATCCGAGAACCACCCATAAGGAGACATCACGTGACCGTGCGCGTAGGCATCAACGGATTCGGACGTATCGGCCGGAACTTCTTCCGTGCGGTGGAGGCCCTCAAGGCCGAGGGCAAGACGGATATCGAGATCGTCGCCGTCAACGACCTCACCACCAACGACATGCTCGCCCACCTGCTCAAGTACGACTCGATCCTCGGTCGCCTGGGCAAGGACGTCACGTTCGACGACTCCTCGATCACCGTCGGCGGCGTCAAGATGGGCGCCCTCGCCGTCAAGGAGGGCCCCGCCTCCGTGCCGTGGGGCGACTACGACGTGGACATCGTGGTGGAGTCCACCGGCATCTTCACCGACGCCGAGAAGGCCAAGGGGCACCTCGAGGGCGGCGCCAAGAAGGTCATCATCTCCGCGCCCGCCACCAACGAGGACATCACCATCGTCATGGGCGTCAACGACGACCAGTACGACGGCTCGCAGACGGTCATCTCCAACGCGTCCTGCACCACGAACTGCCTCGCGCCGGTCGCCAAGGTCCTCTCCGACGAGTTCGGCATCGTCAAGGGCCTCATGACCACGGTCCACGCCTACACACAGGACCAGAACCTGCAGGACGCGCCGCACAAGGACCCGCGTCGGGCCCGCGCCGCCGCCATCAACATGGTGCCCACCTCGACCGGCGCCGCCAAGGCCGTCGCGCTGGTGCTGCCGGAACTCAAGGGCAAGTTCGACGGCTACGCCGTCCGCGTCCCGCTGCCCACCGGCTCGCTCACCGACCTCACGGTCGAGCTGGAGAAGAAGGCCTCGGTCGACGAGGTCAACGCCGCGATCAAGGCTGCCGCCGAGGGGCCGATGAAGGGCATCCTCAAGTACACGGAGGACCCGATCGTCTCCTCTGACATCGTCACCGACCCGCACTCGTCGATCTTCGATGCGCAGCTCACCAAGGCGATCGACGGCCAGATCAAGATCGCCTCGTGGTACGACAACGAGTGGGGCTACTCCAACCGCCTCGCCGACATCGTCGGCCTCGTCGGCAAGTCGCTGTAGAGCCTCACGGCCCTGAGCACGGAGCACCACCACCGGGCCCGGCCCGGGAACGCCGCAGGCGCGTCCCGGCCGGGCCCGGCCCACATATCCACCCCACCGAATCTCCTCAAGGAGTCCACCCCATGGCCGTGAGCACGCTCAAGGACCTGCTCGACGCCGGCGTCGAGGGTCGCAAGATCCTCGTCCGCTGCGACCTCAACGTCCCCCTCGACGGGAAGACCATCACCGACGCCGGCCGGATCACGGCCTCTCTGCCCACTCTCAACGCCCTGCTGGACGCCGGGGCGGCGCTCGTGATCACCGCGCACCTCGGTCGCCCCAAGGGCGAGCCCAGCGACGAGTTCTCGCTCGCTCCCGTGGCGGAGAAGCTCGGCGACGAGCTCGGCCGCTACGTTCAGCTCGCCGGGGACGTCGTGGGCCCGGACGCCCGCGAGCGCGCCAACGGCCTCACCGACGGCGACGTGCTGCTCGTGGAGAACGTCCGCTTTGATCCCCGCGAGACCAGCAAGGACGACGCCGAACGCGCCGAGTTCGCCCGCGAGCTCGCCGCGCTGGTGGGCGAGGACGGCGCGTTCGTCTCCAACGGCTTCGGCGTGGTCCACCGCAAGCAGACCTCCGTCTACGACGTGGCGCAGGTGCTGCCCGCCTACGCCGGCGACCTCGTGCAGAGCGAGGTCGACGTGCTCGCCGACCTCACGGGCGACCCGGAGCGGCCCTACGCGGTGGTGCTGGGCGGCTCCAAGGTCTCGGACAAGCTCGCCGTCATCGAGGCCCTCGCCCCCAAGGTCGACACCCTCGTCATCGGTGGCGGCATGTGCTTCACCTTCCTCGCCGCGCAGGGCTACGGCGTGGGCTCCTCGCTGCTGCAGGAGGAGATGCTCGACACCTGTAAGGACCTGCTCACCAAGTACGGCGACGTCATCTCGCTGCCGGTCGACGTGGTGGCCGCCGACTCCTTCTCCGCCGACGCACCCCACACGACCGTCGCCGCAGACGCGATTCCCGAGGGCAAGATGGGCCTGGACATCGGACCCGAATCGGTGGCCGCGTTCGCCGAGAAGCTCACGGAGGCCAAGACCGTCTTCTGGAACGGCCCCATGGGCGTGTTCGAGTTCGAGGCGTTCGCCGCCGGCACCCGCGGCGTGGCCGAGGCGATCATCGCAGCCACCGCTGACGGCGCGTTCTCCGTGGTGGGCGGCGGCGACTCCGCCGCGGCCGTGCGCACCCTCGGCCTGGGGGAGGAGAACTTCTCCCACATTTCCACCGGTGGCGGCGCGTCGCTGGAGTACCTCGAGGGCAAGGAGCTCCCGGGCGTCACCGCCCTCGAGCGCACCAACTGATCGCCGACCAGCCGACCACAGGAGAGAACATGTCCCGCACCCCGCTCATCGCCGGCAACTGGAAGATGAACCTCAACCACCTCGAGGCGATCGCGCTCGTGCAGAAGGTGGCCTTTGCGCTGCCGGAGAAGTACCTCGACAAGGTGGACGTGGCGTTCATCCCGCCGTTCACCGACATCCGGGGCGTCCAGATCGTCATCGAGGGCGACAAGCTCGGCTTCGGCTACGGGGCGCAGGACGTCTCCGTGCACGAGTCCGGCGCCTACACCGGCGAGGTGTCCGCAGGGATGCTCGCGAAGCTCGGCTGCACCTACGTGGTGGTGGGTCACTCGGAGCGGCGCGAATACCACGCCGAGACCGACGAACTGGTGGCCGCCAAGGCCGCGGCGTGCCACAAGCACGGCCTGACCCCGATCGTGTGCGTGGGCGAGAAGCTCGAGGTGCGCGAGGCGGGGGAGCACGTCTCCGTCGTCGTCGAGCAGCTCAAGGGCTCCCTCGCCGGGCTGTCCGCCGATCAGCTCGCCGGCACCGTCGTCGCGTACGAGCCGGTGTGGGCCATCGGCACCGGCAAGACCGCCTCCGCGGCCGACGCCCAGGAGGTCTGCAAGGCCATCCGAGACGCTCTGGCCGAGCTGGCCGACGCCGAGACGGCCGAGACCATGCGGGTGCTCTACGGCGGCAGCATGAACGCCTCCAACGTAGGTGAGCTGCTCGAGCAGCCCGACGTCGACGGCGGCCTGGTGGGCGGCGCCTCGCTCAAGCCGGACGAGTTCGCCCAGCTGTCGGCCATCGCCGCGGGCGGCCCGCTGCCCTGATCCGACGCGTCCCGTCGCGCCCGCGCCGCCCGCGCGGGCGTGGCGGGATTCGGCCCCGCGCACCGAGCGGGTATCCTGGAGCGGTCGCCACCCGACCGATCGACCCGACGTGAGGCACGAACCGCACATGAAGCTCGCCCTGGACATCTTCCTCGTCATCACCAGCCTGCTGATGATGCTCTTCATCCTGCTGCACCGCGGCAAGGGTGGCGGCCTGTCCTCGCTGTTCGGCGGCGGCGTGCAGTCGTCCCTCTCCGGCTCGAGCGTCGTGGAGCGCAACCTCGACCGCGTGACCATCATCGTGGCGGTCCTGTGGACCATCGCGATCGTCGCCGTCGGCCTGGTCGTCAGCTTCGACTGACCGCACACGGACTCCGGCGCCCGGCGGGCGCCACGCACGGGGTGCGTCTCCCTCCGGGGGAGCGCACCCCGTCGTCGTCTCCGGGACCGGTCGCTAGCCCAGCTGCGAGGCGGATGCCTCGTCGAGGAAGAACACCGTGGACTCCCGGCCCACGGCTCCGGCGACCGGCCAGTCGGACGGCGCGGCGCCCGCGACGGCCCGGGCCACCGCCTCCGCCTTCTCGGCGCCGGCGGCCACCACGTACACGTGGCGGGAGCGGCGCACCGCGGGGAGGGTGAAGGTGACGCGCTCCGGGGGCGGCTTGGGGCAGTCGCGGACCCCGACGGCGAGGCGGTCGGTCTCCGCGACGGCCGGCGAGTCGGGGAAGATCGAGTCGATGTGCCCCTCGTGGCCCATGCCCAGGAGCGTGACGTCGAACAGCGGCGCGTCCCCCTCCGGAAGGTCCAGGCCGTCGAGGAAACGCGCGGCCGCCGCGTCCACATCGGAGTCCTCCGCGGTCCGCGCGGGCCAGCGGTGCACGGTCGGCCGGTCGCCGAGCGCGTCGAGGAGGGCGGCGTCGAGCTGGCCGTCGTTGCGCTCCGGGTCGCCGGCGGGGACGAAGCGCTCGTCGCCGAAGTAGATCGTCACCCGCTCCCAGTCCACGGCGTGCGCGGCGAGCGCGGCCGCCGTTCGCACCCCCACAGAGCCGCCGGTGAGCGAGAGCACCGCCCGGCCGGAGTCGGCGATCCTCTCCGCGAGGCGCGCCGCGGTCTCGGCGGCGGCCGCGCTCGCGAGCGCGTCGGCGTCGGTGTGGACGGTGATCGTCCGGGGCTCGGGGTCGGGGGACACGGGGCCTCCTCGGCGGCGGGTCTGCGGTCCGGTCGGGGCCGGATCGGTCGCCGTCCACCCTAGCCGCGCCCGTCGGTGCGGGAGTCGTGGCCGGTCAGCGCACCGAGGCCGAGGTGTAGATCACGCGGTCGTGGCAGGCCAGCGCGTCGGCGTACACGCCGTCCGCGTCCATCCGGCGCAGCTCCTCGGCCAGGCAGTCGGCCACGGACCGGGCGACCAGCGCCACCCGGGTCGGCGGCTGCCCGGTCACGCGGAGCTCCGCGGTGGTGGGGCCCACCTGCTCGAGGACGATCGACCCGGAGGCCCGTTCCAGCACGACCATCGAGGGCCCGACGGCCCGGTGCACGTCGATCCCGAGCCGGGAGGCGAGCCAGCCGCCGGCGAGGTCGACCGACGCGGCGCGTTCGGCGCCGCACACGGTGGCGCCGGTGATCGGTTCGAACGGTGCGCGGTCGAGGGTCGCGGCGAGCAGGGACCGCCAGTGGGTGATCCGGGCCCAGGCGAGGTCGGTGTCGCCGGGGGAGTAGCCGGCGGCCCGCTTGGCGAGTGCGTCGGTGGGGTGCCCTTCGGCGTCGGAGTCGACGATGCGGCGCCGCGCCAGCCGACCCACCTTGTCGACGGCGAGTAGGGTGGGCGAGTTCCGCGGCCACCACACCGCGACCGGGGTGTCCGGCAGCAGCAGCGGGGTGACGAGGGACGCGGACTGCGAGGCCATGCCACCGGACGTCCGCAGCACCACGACCTCGGCCGCGCCGGCGTCGCCGCCCACGCGGATCTGCGCGTCGAGCCGGCTGGCCGCCGCCCGGCTGCCCCGGATCACCACGATGACGCGGCACGGGTGCTCTCGGCTCGCCTCGTTGGCGGCGTCGATGGCCGCCTCGCTGCCGCGGACGTGGTCGGTGAGGACGATGAGCGTGAGGACGCGGCCGATCGTGGACAGGCCCGCCTCCTCGCGGATCTGCACGAGCTTCTTGGAGATGTCCCGGGTCGAGGTGTCGGGTAGGTCGATGATCACGGCCGCCTCCAGGTCCGCCCGCTCCGGGCGAGCATTTCGTCGGCCCCTCGCGGGCCCCACGTGCCGGACTGGTACTGCTCGGGAGGCCCGGACACGGACCACTGCTCGAGGACGGGGTCGAGCAGCTCCCAGCTCAACTCGACCTCGCGGGAGACGGGGAAGAGCGACGGCTCGCCCAGCAGCACGTCCAGGATGAGCCGCTCGTAGGCTTCGGGGGAGGACTCGGTGAACGCCTCGCCGTAAGCGAAGTCCATGTTCACGTCTCGGACCTCCATCGCGGTGCCCGGCACCTTGGAGCCGAAGCGCAGGGTGACGCCCTCGTCGGGCTGGACGCGGATCACCAGGGCGTTCTGGCCCAGCTCCTCGGTCATGGTGGCGTCGAAGGGCAGGTGCGGGGCGCGGCGGAACACCACGGCGATCTCGGTGACCCGGCGGCCGAGTCGCTTGCCGGTCCGCAGGTAGAACGGCACTCCCGCCCAACGCCGGTTGTGGACCTCGAGCGTGAGCGCCGCGAACGTCTCAGTCGTGGAGGCCGGGTCGTAGCCCTCCTCCTCCTTGAGCCCCACGACCTGCTCGGAGCCCTGCCAGCCGCCGGCGTACTGCCCGCGGGCTGTGGTCTCGGCGATGGGCAGCGCCAGCGAAGTGGACTCGAGGACCTTGATCTTCTCGGCCCGCAATGCGGACGCCGAGAAGTCGGTGGGCTCCTCCATCGCGACGAGCGCCATGAGCTGGATCAGGTGGTTCTGGATCACGTCCCGGGCGGCGCCGATGCCGTCGTAGTAGCCGGCCCGACCCCCGAGGCCGATGTCCTCCGCCATGGTGATCTGCACGTGGTCCACGTGGTTGCCGTTCCACACCGGCTCGAAGAGCTGGTTGGCGAAGCGCAGGGCGAGGATGTTCTGAACGGTCTCCTTGCCGAGGTAGTGGTCGATGCGGAACACCGAGTCCTCGGGGAAGACGGCGGCGACCACCTTGTTGAGCTCGCGGGCGCTGGCGAGGTCGTGGCCGAAGGGCTTCTCGATGACGACCCGGCGCCACGACAGGTCGGTGGCCCGGGCGCACCCCGTGCGCTCGAGGTGTCGACAGACGGTGGGGAAGTCGTCCGGGGGGATCGAGAGGTAGAAGGCGTAGTTGCCGCCGGTGCCCCGCTCGGTCTCGAGGGCGGTGAGCTGGGCGGCGAGGGCATCGAACCCGGCGTCGTCGTCGAAGGACCCGGTGACGAAGCGCAGGCCTTCGGCGAGCCGCTCCCACACGTCGTCCCGGAACGGGGTGCGGCAGCCCTCCCGCGCGCTCTCGCGGGCGAAGTCGGCGAACTCGGCGTGGGTCCACCGGCGGCGGCCGAAGCCCACGAGCGCGAAGCCCGGCGGCAGCAGGCCGCGGTTGGCCAGGTCGTAGACGGCCGGGATGAGCTTCTTCTTGGACAGGTCGCCGGTCACACCGAAGATGACGAGGCCCGCCGGGCCCGCGATCCGCGGGAGTCGACGGTCCCGCGGATCGCGGAGGGGGTTGACCCAGCCCGCGGGGGCGTCCGTCGAGGGGCTCACGACCCCGCGGGCAGCTCGTCGATGCGGGCGCGGACGGTGTCGAGCAGCCCCTCCCAGGCGCTGACGAACTTCTCGACGCCCTGCTTCTCGAGAAGGGTGAACACCTCGTCGAGGTCGATCCCCTCGGCGCGCAGCGCGTCGAGCGTCTCGTGGGACGCCGCGGCGGTGCCGCGGACGGTGTCGCCCTCGAGTTCCCCGTGGTCGGCGAACGCCTCGATGGTGGGGAAGGGCAGGGTGTTGACGGTCCCGTGGGTCACCAGGCCGGTGACGTACAGGGTGTCCGGGTAGGCGGGGTCCTTGACGCCGGTCGAGGCCCACAGCAGCCGCTGGGGGCGGGCACCCTTCGCCGCGAGCTCGGCGAAGCCGCCCTCGGGGTCGTAGACCTCCTCGTAGACCTCCTGGCAGAGGCGGGCGTTGGCCAGCCCGGCGCGGCCGCGCAGCTCCGAGTCCTCCGGCAGCCGCGAGTCGATCTCGGTGTCCAGTCGGGAGACGAACACCGACGCGACGGAGTGGATGCGGGACACGTCGTGCCCCGCCGCGGCGGCCTTCTCCAGGCCGGCGACGTACGCGCGGGCCACGGCGCGGTACTGGTCCGCAGAAAAGATGAGCGTCACGTTGACGTCGATGCCCCGGCCGATCACCTCGGTGATGGCGGGCAGGCCCGCCTCGGTGGCCGGAATTTTGATCATGACGTTGGGGCGGGCCACCGCGGCGGCCAGCTCGACGGCCTGCTCGATGGTCTCCTCGGTGCGGTCCGCCAGACGGGGGTCCACCTCGAGCGAGACCCGGCCGTCGACGCCGTCGGTGGCCTCGTAGATCCGGGCGAGCACGTCGCACGCGTCCCGGACGTCGGCGGTGGTGAGTGCGCCCACCACGGCGTCGACGTCGCGGTTCTCCGCCACCGCCTCGGCGAGCGCCGACTCGTAGGTCGAGGAGTCGGCGAGCGCGGACTGGAAGATCGCCGGGTTGGTGGTGACGCCCACGATCGAATAGGTGGACATGCGCTGCTCGAGCTCGCCGGAGCGGATGAGCTGGCGCGACAGGTCGTCGAGCCACACCGAGACGCCGGCGGCGCTCAGGGCGGCGAGGTTGGCGTTGGTCATGAGTCCTCCCCTCGGGCGGCCGCGAGGGATTCGCGGGCGGCGGCGACCACCGCGTCGGCGGTGATCCCGAACTCGGCGAACAGGGTCTGGAACGGCGCCGAGGCACCGAAGTGCTCGAGCGAGACGGCTCGGCCGGCGTCGCCCAGGAAGCGGTACCACGGCATCGCGATGCCGGCCTCGACGCTCACCCGGGCCCGCACGGAACGGGGGAGCACCGACTCGCGGTACTCGGCGTCCTGCTGGTCGAAGAACTCGACGCACGGCATCGACACGACCCGGGTCGGCACGCCCTCGGCCTCGAGCGCCTCGCGCGCCTCGACGGCGAGCTGCACCTCGGATCCGGTACCCATGAGGATCAGCTCGGGGGTTCCGGTCGAGGCCTCGGCGAGCACGTAGCCGCCGCGCTCGACGCCCTCGCGGGCCTTCTCCGCGGTGCCCTCGAGCACCGGGACGTTCTGGCGTGTCAGGCACAGGCCCTTGGGGCCGTCGAGCGCCATGAGCATCGCTCGCCACGCGGCGGCGGTCTCGTTGGCGTCGGCGGGCCGGAGCATGGCCAGGTTCGGGATGGCGCGCAGCGCGGCGAGCTGCTCGACCGGCTGGTGCGTGGGGCCGTCCTCGCCGAGGCCGATCGAGTCGTGCGTCCACACGTAGTAGGCGTTGCTGCCCTGCAGGGCCGCGAGTCGGACCGCGGGCCGCATGTACTCGCTGAAGATGAGGAACGTGCCGCCGTACGGGCGGGTCGGGCCGTGAAGGGCGATCCCGTTGAGGATCGCACCCATCGCGTGCTCGCGGATGCCGAAGTGGAGGTTGCGGCCGTAGGGGGACGCGGTCCACATGTCGGTCGAGATCGAGGCCGGACCGAAGGAGTCGGCGCCCTTGATGGGCGTGTTGTTGGACTCGGCCAGGTCCGCGGAGCCGCCCCACAGCTCGGGCAGGGTCTTGCCGAGGGCCTGGATGACCTCCGCCGAGGCCTTACGGGTGGCCACGCCCTTCGGGTCCGCCTCCCACGTCGGCAACTCGGCGTCCCAGCCCTCGGGCAGGTCGCCGGCGTACAGGCGGTCGTAGAGCTTCTTGCCCTCCGGGTTGGCCTCGGCCCACGCGTGGAACATGTCGCTCCACTGGGCGTGGACCCGGGCCCCCCGGTCACGGGCACCCCGGGTGTGGGCGAGCACCTCGTCGTCGACGGTGAACGGCTCCGTTCCGCCCATCCCGACGGCCTCCTTGACCGCGTCGACCTCGTCCTGGCCGAGCGCGGCGCCGTGGGAGGCGCCGGTGTTCATCTTGGTGGGAGCCGGGTAGGCGATGACGGTGCGCAGCACGATGAGCGACGGCTTGTCGGTCACAGCCCGGGCGTCGGCGATCGCCTCCTCGATCGCGGCCACGTCCTCGCCGCCGTTGACCGTCTGGACGTGCCAACCATATGCCTCGTAGCGCGCGGCGACGTCCTCGGTGAAGGCGATCTGGGTGTCGTCCTCGATCGAGATCTTGTTGTCGTCGTAGACGGCGATGAGGTTGCCGAGCTGCTGTGTGCCGGCCAGCGACGACGCCTCCGCCGTCACCCCCTCCTGGAGGTCGCCGTCCGAGGCGATGACGTAGACGAAGTGGTCGAACGGGCTCTTGCCGTACGGGGTGTCCGGGTCGAACAGGCCGCGCTCGTAGCGGGCGGCCATCGCCATGCCCACCGCCGAGGCGAGGCCCTGGCCGAGCGGGCCCGTGGTGATCTCGACGCCGTCGGTGTGGTTCCACTCCGGGTGGCCGGGGGTCTTGGATCCCCACGTCCGCAGGGCCTTGAGGTCCTCGATCTCGAGCCCGAACCCGGCGAGGTAGAGCTGGATGTACTGGGTGAGCGAGGAGTGCCCGCAGGACAGGACGAACCGGTCGCGGCCCACCCACTTGGGGTTCGCCGGGTCGAGCCGCATGACGCGCTGGTACAGCGTGTAGGCCAGGGGCGCCAGGCTCATGGCGGTGCCGGGGTGGCCGCTGCCGCAGTTCTGGACCGCCTCGGCGGCCAGAACACGGGCGGTGTCGACGGCCCGGGTGTCAAGGTCCGTCCAGTCCGAGGGGTGGCGGGCGGTGGTGAGCTCGGTGATCTCCGACGCGCTGGTCACAGGTGGGTCTCCCGGGTCGAGTGTGCGGCGCGGATCCGCGCGCGTGTCGTCAACCACCTTAGTGGTCACCGGCGATCGGGGTCGGGCGGTCCCCGCCCCCGCCTTTTCGCAGGCGTCAGTGGGGAGACGTAGGATCGGCGGGTAAGGCGCGACGAGTGCGACGCGACATCTGCGATGAGGAGTTCCGGTGCACGATTCCACCCCGACCCGGAGTAGGGGGGCTTCCCCCTCCGCTCATGAGGACTCGGGGCGGACGGGCACGGCCCCTGTCGATGCGGGGCGTAGCCGGCCGCTGGACGTGGTGATGGCCTACATCGCCCTCACCAAGCCACGCGTCATCGAGTTGCTCCTCGTGGCCGCGATCCCGGCCCTCCTGCAGGCCGACCGCGGCTCGGTGCACCTCGGGCTCATCCTGCTGACCCTGGTCGGCGGGTGGATGGGCGCGGCCAGCGCCAACACCTTCAACATGGTCGTGGACTACGACATCGACCAGGTGATGAAGCGCACCGAACGCCGTCCGCTCGCCCGGCACGCCGTGACCCGCCGCGCCGCGTTGATCTTCGGCCTCGTCCTGGGCGCGGGGAGCATGCTGTGGCTCGGCCTGCTGGCCAGCAGCTGGCTCGCCGCCTTCTTCATCCTGCTGACGATCCTGTTCTACGTGTTCGTCTACACGATGTTCCTCAAGCGCCGGACCGCGCAGAACGTGGTGTGGGGCGGCGCCGCCGGCTGCATGCCGGTGCTCGTGTCGTGGGCCGTGATCACGGACAACGTCGATGCGGAGACGGGCGCGTGGTGGCAGGCGATCGTCTTGTTTCTCATCATCTTCTTCTGGACGCCGCCCCACACGTGGGCGCTCGCGATGCGCTACAAGGACGACTACGAGGCGGCCGGAGTCCCGATGCTGCCCGTCGTGATGTCCCCCGAGGGCGTCACGCGCCGGATCACCATCTACACGTGGGTCACGGTCCTGTGCACCCTCGCCCTGCTGCCCGCCGCGGGGTGGGTCTACGCCGCCGGCGCGATCGGATTCGGTGCGTGGTTCATCGTCATGGCCCACCGCCTCGAGGCCGGCGTCCGCCGAGGCGTCGAGGTCAAGCCGCTCAAGCTGTTCATCCTGTCGAACAACTACCTCGCCGGTGTGTTCGTGGCGCTCTCCGTGGACGCGGTGCTGGGCCTGCAGACCCTGTCGGAGATGACGACCCTGTTCTGATCCGGGCGCACCTCTCCCGTCAGCGCGTGGGGTCGAGCGTCACCGAACCGGTGGTCTCCCTTGCCTGCAGCGCTCGGTGGGCGTCGGCGGCTTCGGACAATCCGAACGTGGCGCCGACGCTGAGGCGGAGCGTCCCGTCGAGCAGCGCTCCCAGCACCTCGGAGGCCCGGTCCCGGAACTCCTCGGTCGTGGCGATGTAGTCGGCCAGCGTGGGCCGGGTGAGGAACACCGACCCCACGGCGTTGAGCCGCTGGGGGTCGACGGGCGGGACGGGGCCGCTGGCCGCGCCGAACAGCACGAGGGTGCCGCGCCGGCGCAGGGAGGCCAGGCTCACGTCGAAGGTGTCCCGGCCCACGCCGTCGAAGACCGCGGCCACCCCTCCGTCGGAGAGCTCCCGCACCCGCTCCGCCGTGGCCTCCTCGTACCGAAGGACGTGCTCGGCGCCGAGGTCGCGGCACAGCCGCGCCTTCTCCTCGGTAGACGTCGTGGTGATCACCCGCAGGTCCCGCGCCGTGGCCATCTGGATGAGGAGCTGGCCCACGCCGCCGGCGCCTGCGGTGACGAGGACGGCGTCGCCCGGCTCCGCCCGGTGGGTGTCTGTGACGAGGTAATGCGCGGTGAGGCCCTGCAGGAGCAGGGACGCGGCCACCTCGTCGGCCACACCGTCGGGCACCGCGACGAGCTTGTCCGCGGGGACCGCGACGTACTGCGCGTAGGAACCGGGCCCCTGGCACCAGGCGACCCGGTCGCCGACGGCGAGGTCGCTCGTCCCCTCGCCGAGTTCCTCGACGACGCCCGCCCCCTCGCTGCCCGGGACGAACGGCAGGTCCGCGGCATAGACACCCTCGCGGAAGTACGTGTCGATGTAGTTGACACCGATCGCCGTGGTCCGCACCAGGACCTCGCCCGAGCCCGGCGAGGGGACCTCGCGGTCGACCGGGGTGAGGACGTCGGGGTCGCCGTGTCGGGTGATCTCGATGGCACGCATGGGTACCAGTATCCGTGCCCCGGCCGGCTCCTGCAGCGCCGATTCCGGTGGCGGACGGCGGCGAGGTCGGGAGCGCCGCCCGGGCACGGGCGGTGGAGGCGATAGGCTACCCCCATGAGCCTGCAGATCCTTTCCCAGTACGCCGGGGGACCGCGAGTCCGGGCGACCGGCTGGCCGGCCGTGACGACGAGCGGTTCCGCCGCCCCCGCGCCCGCGGAGACGCCGGCCCCCGAGTCCAGCGAGGCGACGGCTCCCGCCGACTCGGCTCGCGCCGCCGAGTCCGCCCCGGCATCCGAGGCCGCTGCCGCAGAGGCTGCTTCAGAGCCCGCCGCCCCGACCTCCGGTGAAGCCGGTGCCGCTCCCGCTGCTGCCGCCTCGACGGCCGCTGCCGTCGGCGGCGCGATCGTGCTAGGCCGTCGGGCCCCCAAGGCACCTGGCGGCGGGGCCTCGACCCTGCACGGCGATCGCATCACGGAGTCCGCGGGCGGCGGCACGGCCGCCCCGTCGGCGCCCGCCGCGGCCACTCCGGCTGCTGCGGCACCGGCCGATGGGCCGGCCACTGCCGAGGAGAAGGCCCCCACCGAGGTGGCCCCGGCCGAGGAGGCCGCTCCCGCCGCCGAGGCTCCGGCGGACAAGCCCGTTGACGCTCCGGCCCCGAAGACCGTCGACGCCCCGGCCGCCTCCGGCGGTGGCCTCACCCTGGGTGGCGGCTCCAAGGCCAAGGCCCCGGGTGGCGGCAAGGCGGGCAAGCTCGTCCTCGGTGGCGGCGCGGCGGCAGCGGCCGCAGGTGCGGCCGGTGCGGCGGCGCAGGGCGACGAGCCCGCCGCGGACGCCTCGGCGGAGAACACTCCCGCCCCGGCGACCGCGAAGGCCGACACGCCTGCCACCGAGCCCGACACGGCGGCGTCCGTGCCGAAGGCCGCCTCGGCTCCCAAGGCGCCCGGCGGTGGCAAGGGCGGCGGGCTCACGCTGGGCGGTGGCTCCAAGGCCAAGGCGCCCGGTGGCGGCGCGGCCGCGGTGACGCTCGGCGGCGGTACGGCTGCCGCGGCTGCGGCGCCGGCCTCGTCGGAGTCGAAGGCCGACGAGCCGGCCGCCGAGGAGAAGGCCTCCGAGCAGGCCGCGCCCGCCGCCGAGGACGCGACGGACACCCCGGCCGAGGCTCCCGCCGAGAAGCCGGCGGAGGCCGCGCCCGCTGCGAAGGCCCCCGAGGAGAAGTCGGAGCCGGAGCCCGCGGGCCCGACCCCGTCCAAGCGCTCGGCCAAGTTCGTCCACAAGTTCCTCGGTCGGCACGGCGGCACCGCGGACGTGGTGCTGCAGCCGGTCGGCCGCCGCGGGATCCGCGTGACGCTGGTCGGCGCCGACGGCACGATGGACGACTACATGGTCGACACGCTTTCCGAGGCCGAGGCGATCCGCGACTCGATCGACGGTCTGACCGGGTCCGACTGGACGCGCGAGCTCGTCGCGAAGGCCGACGTCCCCGCCGGCCACTGGAAGCGCATGGCGGGCTCGGGCGCGCTCGTCTGAGCCGTTCCCCGCCGGGATCCCCGGTGTCCCCGCGTCGGGACGCCGGGGATCTGCTCGTCCGGGCGGAGACGCGGCGGTGTCGGCCCGGATCCACACGCCTGAGCATCATCCACACACGAGGTTTCCCGTGGGGATGCAGCTGGAGCGTGTGGCTGCCGGGCCGGCCGTGCCGGCCCTCCAGCGCGACCGGCCAGTCCCTACGCCGGAACGCGCTCGCGCAGCACGCCGGCGGCCCAGAGGGCGCCGGTCATCGCGGTGATCGCCCCCGCGAGGGTCACGTGGAGCACCACGAGCAGCCCGGGCACGCCGAGCTGGTACTGGGTCACACCGAGGATCGCCTGCGCCACGATCATCACGATGAGGATCACACCGCGGCGGATCGCCGGGCCCTCGGCGCGCAGCGCGAGCAGACCCAGCACGAGGCCCACGACCAGGCACAGGTAGCCCACGGTGAGCTCGGCGTGGAAGTGGACCAGCCACTGGATGGGCCACTGGAGGCGGTCGGCGGCCTCGACGCGGGCGTCGCCGGCGTGCGGGCCGGCGCCGGTGACCATCGTGCCCAGGGCCAGTACGCCGGCGAGCAGCACGGCGGAGAGCCACGTCAGCCAGGTGAGCGGGCGGGGGATCACGCGGCGGGCCGGGACGTCGTCGCGCTCGCCGATCCGCACGAGCAGCACGGCGGCGAGCCACGCGAGGATCATCGAGGGCAGCAGGTGCAGGGCCACGGTCCACCAGACCAGGCCGGTGAGCACGGTGATGCCACCGATGACGGCCTGCGCGAGGATGCCGGCGGGCATGGCCCAGGCCAGCGCCTTGAGCCCGCGGCGGCGGCCGGCGCGGTAGATCGCTAGTAGCAGCGCCACGGCCGCCGCGGTGAGCACGAACGTCAGCAGCCGGTTACCGAACTCGACGCCCTGGTGCAGGGCCGGCGCGGCGCCGGGGACGGGGACGAAGCTGTCCTCGTTGCAGCGCGGCCAGGTCTCGCAGCCCAGACCCGAGGCGGTGATGCGCACGGTGACGCCGGTCGTCATGATGCCGACCTGCGCGATGAGGTTGGCCACGGCCAGTCCCTTCTGCAGCCGGATCGACGGCAGGGGCAGTCGGGACAGCGGTCCGCCGGCCTCCCGGGACTCGTTTGTGGCCGGGAATCCGGAGGTCGGGGCGGTGGAGGACGCGGTCACGCCCACGATTCTAGGTCTTCGGGCCCGCCGGCCTCGCCCAGGTGAGGGCGGCGGGGGGCCGGTGTGGGGGCGGGGCGGGCTCAGGTAAAGGAGAAGTGCCGCACGGCGAGTGCGCCGCACACGGCGGTCCACGCGAGCAGTACGAGGGCCTGGACGGCGGGGACGCCGCCATCCAGGGCCGCGACGAGGGCGGAGGTGAGGGCGTGGGAGGGGACGACGCCGAGGACGTCGTGCGCCCGTTCGGGCAGCGACGCCACCCCGATCGCCAGACCTGCCCCGCCGATGAGCAGGAACCAGATGAGGTTCGCCAGCGCGAGCACCACCTCGGCTTTGAGCGTGCCGCCGAGGAGCAGGCCCATCGCGGAGAACGCGATCGCGCCGAGGGCGATCATCACCGCCCCCACCACGAGCCCGCCGAGTGTGGGCCGCCAGCCCATGGCGGCGGCGATGACGCCGAGCACCAGCGACTGTCCGGCCACGAGCACCAGGGTGGCGAGGACCTTGCCCACGATGATGACGGCCGGCGGCAGCGGTGTCCCGCCGAGCCTCTTGAGCGCGCCATAGCGGCGGTCGAAACCCACCGCGATGGCCTGGCCGGTGAACGCGGTGCCCATGACGGAGATGGTGAGCACGGCGGTGATCGCGTGCGCGACCCGCGGTTCGGGGACCGCCCCGAGGTCGACCGCGGTGAGGCCGACGAGGACGGCGACGGGGATGACGAGCGCCACGAGCAGCTGCTCGCCGTTGCGCAGGAAGAGGGTGAGCTCCATGCGGGTCTGCGAGGCCACCATGCGCGCGAGCGGCGCGGGCGCGGACGGGGTGGCGAACGTCCCGGGGGCGAAGCGGTTGGCGGCGGGCCGGGCGGGGCCGGCGGCGGAGTCGGTCATCGCAGTTCCCGTCCGGTCAGGTCGAGGAAGACCTCCTCGAGGCTCCTGGTGCGGGTGGCCAGGGAGGTCAACTGGAGCCCGGCGCCCTCGAGCGCCGCGCACAGGGTGGTCATGAGGGCGGGGGAGACGGGCCCGTGGACCTCGAGGATCCCGCCGCCGGCGCCCTGGACGACGGTGTGCCCGTCGTCGACCACCCCGTCGAGCAGAGACGGGTCGACGGTGCCGTCGACGACGAGGGTCACCCCCTCCGTGGTCCCGGCGCGCTGCAGTTCATCGGGCGTGCCGGAGGCGACGCGGCGACCGTGGTCGACGATGACGACCTCGTCGGCCAGCGCGGCGGCCTCGTCCATGAGGTGGGTCGTGAGGACCACGGCGGCGCCGTCGCGGCGCAGGGCGCGGACGAGGTCCCACACGGCGCGGCGCGACTGGGCGTCGAGTCCCGCGGTGGGTTCATCGAGGAACACCAGCTCGGGGCGGCCGACCACCGCGCAGGCGAGCGAGAGCCGCTGCTGCTGACCGCCGGACAGGCGCCGGTAGGGGGTGCGGACGTGGTCGGTGAGCCCGAGCTCCCCGAGCAGCCAGTCCGGGTCGAGGGGGTCGGCGTAGTAGGAGGCCACGAGGCGGAGCATCTCGCCGGCCCGCGCGCCGGGGTAGGCGCCGCCGCCCTGGAGCATCATGCCGATCCGGCTGCGGACCTGCTGCCGCTCGGCGACGGGGTCCAGTCCGAGGACGGCGATCGTGCCGCCGTCGGGGCGGAGGAACCCCTCGCAGATCTCTACCGTGGTGGTCTTGCCGGCGCCGTTGGGGCCGAGTAGCGCCATGACGCGGCCCCGGCCGAGGTGCAGGTCGAGGCCGTCGACGGCGGTGGTGGCACCGAACCGCTTGACGAGCCCCTCGACGTGCAGCGCGGGGGCGTCGGCGTCGGGGGTCACCCGGCCGAGTCTAGGCCGCGGGCCCTACCGGTACCGCAACAGCCCCGGCCAGCGGTAGAAGGCGACGAGCAGCACCAGCGCGATCACGGCCGTCGCCGCCCAGCTCTGCACCGTGACGAAGGTGGGCGGACCGGTCCCCGGAGGCAGCGTGAAGCACGCGAGGACCGCGCTCACCGCCACGACCGGGGCGCGGAAGGTGATCCGGGACGCCCAGGCCGCGAGTGGGACCAGGGCCCAGAGCATGTACCACGGCTGGACCACCGGGAAGCACAGGACGATGACGGCCATGGAGGCCCCGAGCCCGCCGACCGGGTCGATGCTGCCGCGGTGAACGGCGAAGAGCATGCGCAGGGTGAAGGCGGCGGCCACGACGAGCGCGGCGGTCTGGACCATGACGAGGATCTGGGCGGTGTGGTCGCCCAGGCCCAGGTACTGACCGATCCCACCGGAGAGGACACCGAGCGCCGTGGGTGGCGAGAGCCAGCTGCGGATGGAGGTCGCCGCGCCCAGCTTGGTGATCCAGCCGAAGCCGGCGGAGGTGGCGACGACGGCGACGGCGGCGGTCGCGCCCCCGACGGCCACCATGACGCCGGCCGCCTTGCCTATGGCGCGCCATCCGGAGCCCCACCGGCGGGCCAGGGCCATGCCCACAAACCCGAGGGCGACCACCGTCGGCAGCTTGACCAGCGCGGACCCGGTGATCAGGGCGGTGCCCAGGCAGAAGAGCAGGACCGGGCGCCGGACTGCGGTGGGGGCGTCCAGGGCCCGCAGGGCCAGCACCAGTCCCACCGCGAGCAGGCCCATCATGAGCGACTCGGAGTGGATACCGGAGATGAGATGGAACAGGACCAGGGGGTTGGCCACCGCGAGCCAGAGCGCGGCCACGTCGGAGACGCCGCAGTACTCGGCCAGGCGGGGGACGGCCCAGCCCAGCAGGAGGACGCCGAACACAGCGACGGCCCGGTGGAGCACGGTGCCGGCGATCACGTCGTCGCCGGTGAGGGCGTGGATGGCCTTCTGCACGCCGAGGAACAGCGGGCCGTACTGGTTGGGGGTGTCCCGCCAGACGTCGGGGACGTTGATCGCGAGCGGGTGCGTGGCGCCCAGGGCGGAGACCGGGCCGAGGGCGTACGGGTCGTCGAGCGTGTTGGCGATGGCCCCCTGGGCGAGGTAGCTGTAGACGTCCTTGCTGAACATCGGAGGTGCCAGCGCCAGCGGCAGGGCCCAGGAGGCGATGATCCGGTCCAGGGTTACGCGGTCGATGCGCCCGCTGCGTCGGCCGAACGGGGTGCGGCCGAGGGCGTAGGGGGAGAGCAGCAGCCAGCAGAAGGTCACCACGACCATCCCGGCGAGCGTGATCGCCATGGAGGAGTGCTGCAGGCGCAGCCAGATGCCGAAGAGTCGTTCGCCGGCGGTGGGATTCTGTAGGACCGGCAGGGCCCCGGCACCGAGGGCGCCGACGGCCATGGTGACCGAGGCGGTGGTGCCGATGCGGCGGATCCGGCCGACGCGGGCGAGCTCGGCGTCCAGCGGGGTGCCGGTGTCCGGCTCGGCCGCGTGGAGGCGCGCGGTGACCACGCCAGGTGCGTGACGGGGGATGCGTGGCATGCGGCTGACGGCCTCCCTCCGTGGCGGTGTGACCGCCGCAACATCCGGCCCACTGAGCGCGCACCGACGGGGGTGGGAATATTTCCGTCACGCTGGTGTTGCGTAATATCAGGTGGCGCGCCCCGCTCCGGGGCGTACCGAGCATAACCGGAAGGGAGGGACGCATGAGCGTGCAGCACGCTGTGGTCACCGGCACGCGTCCCGACACCCGGTCCGCCGTCCGGGAGCTCCTCCTCGAGCGGGGGGCGCTCACGGCGGGGGAGATCGGGCAGGCCCTGGGCCTCACGGCCGCCGGCGTCCGCCGACACCTCGACCACCTGGTCGAGGCGGGCGAGGTGGAGCCGGTGCGGCGGCGGCCCGCGGCGACCCGCGGGCGTCCGGCCAGGGCGTTCCAGGTCACGGCCGTGGGCCGGAGCACCGCCGAACACGGGTACGACCACCTCGCCGCGGAGGCGCTCACGGCCCTGCGCCGCGTGGGCGGCACCGAGGCGGTGGCCGAGTTCGCCCGCGACCGCGTGCGCTCGGTGATCGGCCACGTGCGCCCCGCCGAGGAGCCCGAGGACGTCGAGCGGGCCGTCCGCGACATCGCGGAGGCGCTCTCGGACGCCGGCTACGCCTCGTCCGTAGAGGGCGCCGGCGGGGGGCTGCAGATCTGCCAGCACCACTGCCCTGTCTGGAACGTGGCGTCGCGTTTCCCCGAACTCTGCGAGGCGGAACAGGAGGTGGTGTCCGAGATCGTGGGCACCCACGTCCAGCGTCTCGCGACCATCGCGGGCGGAAACTGCGCCTGCACCACCAACATCCCCACGGGGACGGTGACCGCGGAAGCGCTCGCGGCCACGATCCCGTCCCAGGCCGACGCGACCGCGTCGGCTCCGACCCCCGAAAGGACAGCGCGATGACCATCACCCCAGATCAGGTGACGGCCGACGTCACCGGGCACGAGCCGACCACCGACGAGGAGCGGATCGCCTCGATCGGCCAGTACAACTACGGCTGGCACGACTCGGACGCCGCCGGCGCCGCCGCCCAGCGCGGTCTCTCCGAGGCCGTGGTGCGCGACATCTCGGCCAAGAAGAACGAGTCCGAGTGGATGCTGAACAAGCGCCTCAAGGCCCTGCAGACCTTCGAGAAGAAGCCGATGCCGGCGTGGGGTTCCGACCTCTCGGGGATCGACTTCGACAACATCAAGTACTTCGTCCGCTCCACGGAGCGGCAGGCCACCAGTTGGGAGGACCTGCCCGAGGACATCAAGAACACCTACGACAAGCTCGGCATCCCGGAGGCGGAGAAGCAGCGCCTCGTGGCCGGCGTCGCCGCCCAGTACGAGTCCGAGGTGGTGTACCACCAGATCCGTGAGGACCTCGAGTCCCAGGGCGTGATCTTTATGGACACCGACACCGCGCTCAAGGAGCACCCCGAGTACTTCGAGGAGTACTTCGGCTCGGTGATCCCGGCGGGCGACAACAAGTTCTCCGCGCTCAACACGGCCGTGTGGTCGGGCGGCTCGTTCATCTACGTCCCGCCGGGCGTGCACGTGGACATCCCGCTGCAGGCCTACTTCCGCATCAACACGGAGAACATGGGCCAGTTCGAGCGGACCCTCATCATCGTGGACGAGGACGCCTACGTGCACTACGTCGAGGGCTGCACGGCGCCGATCTACAAGTCGGACTCGCTGCACTCGGCCGTGGTGGAGATCATCGTCAAGAAGGGCGGCCGCTGCCGCTACACGACCATCCAGAACTGGTCGAACAACGTCTACAACCTGGTCACGAAGCGGGCGCGTGCCGAAGAGGGCGCCACCATGGAGTGGATCGACGGCAACATCGGTTCCAAGGTGACGATGAAGTACCCGGCCGTGTGGCTCACGGGCGAGCACGCCAAGGGCGAGGTCCTCTCCGTGGCGTTCGCCGGCGAGGGCCAGCACCAGGACACCGGCTCCAAGATGCTGCACCTGGCCCCCAACACGTCGTCGAACATCGTCTCCAAGTCGGTGGCGCGCGGCGGCGGTCGTTCGGCGTACCGCGGGCTCATCCAGATCAACCCCGGCGCCAAGGGCTCCAAGTCCAACGTCGAGTGCGACGCGCTGCTCGTGGACAACATCAGCCGGTCGGACACCTACCCCTACATCGACATCCGCGAGGACGACGTGACGCTGGGGCACGAGGCCACGGTCTCCAAGGTGAGCCAGGACCAGCTGTTCTACCTCATGAGCCGCGGGCTGGCGGAGGACGAGGCGATGGCGATGATCGTGCGCGGCTTCGTCGAGCCGATCGCCAAGGAGCTCCCGATGGAGTACGCGCTCGAGCTCAACCGCCTGATCGAACTGCAGATGGAAGGATCGGTGGGCTGACCACCATGACCGACACCACGACCTCCACCACGGGATCCGTCGCCGCGCCGGCGACGGACCGCTACGGCGTGCCCGTCACCGCCACCAAGGGCGACCAGTTCTCCTCCTTCGACGTCGCGGCCTTCGAGGTCCCGAGCCACAAGGACGAGATCTGGCGCTTCACGCCGCTCAAGCGGCTCCGTGGCATCCACGACGGCTCGAACGTCACGGCCACAGGGCGCCTGCTGGTCTCGGTGGCCGAGCGCGACGGACTCACCACCGAGACCGTCCCCACCTCCGACGAGCGAATCGGCAAGGCCGGCGCGCCCCGCGACCGCGTGGCAGCCCAGGCGTTCAGTTCGGTCGAGGAGGCGACGGTGCTCACCGTGGCCAGGGAAACCGAGCTGGACGAGCCGGTGTACGTGACCGTCGACGGTCCCGGTGAGGGCGAGCTGGCCTACGGGCACCTGCAGCTGCGCCTCGAGCCGTTCGCCTCGGCGACGATCGTCATCGACCAGCGCGGCGGCGGCACGATCGCCGAGAACGTCGAGTTCGTGGTGGGTGACTCCGCGAACCTCGAGGTGGTGCTCATCCAGGACTGGGACGACGACGCCCTGCACCTGGCCGGCCACCACCTGCTCGTCGGCCGGGACGCCACTCTGACCTACACCGCCGTCACCTTCGGCGGCGAGGTCGTGCGGATCGCGCCGGTGGCCGGGTTCACCGCCCCGGGCGGCACCGTCACGCTCAACGGGCTGTACTACGCGGACGACGGGCAGCACATCGAGCACCGCCTGCTGGTGGACCACTCGGTGCCGAACTGCACCTCCGAGATCCTCTACAAGGGCGCACTGCAGGGCGACGCCTCGTCGAACCTGCCCGACGCCCACACCGTGTGGATCGGCGACGTGCTCATCCGGGCCGAGGCCGAGGGCACGGACACCTACGAGATGAACCGCAACCTCGTCCTCACCGACGGGGCGCGCGCCGACTCGGTGCCCAACCTGGAGATCGAGACCGGCGAGATCGCCGGCGCCGGTCACGCCAGCGCGGTGGGCCGCTTCGACGAGGAGCACCTGTTCTACCTCATGTCCCGCGGCATCCCGGAGGATGTCGCGCGCCGCCTGGTCGTGCGCGGGTTCTTCGGCGAGGTGATCAACCGCATCGGGGTCCCCGAGGTCCGCGAGCGGATCACCGAGGCCGTCGAGGTAGAACTCCAGTCCTCCGGTATCTGACCGCCGGCTTCCCACCACCCCCCACGCTTCACGAGAAGATTGCGAGCACACTCCCCATGACCACTCTCGAGATCAAGGGCCTCACCGCCCGCGTCGCCGCGACCGAGGACTCCGAGCCGGTCGACATCCTCAAGGGCGTCGACCTCACCATCGAGTCCGGCCAGACCCACGCCATCATGGGCCCCAACGGCTCCGGCAAGTCGACGCTGGCCTACGTGGTGGCCGGCCACCCCAAGTACGAGGTCACCGGCGGCACCGTGACCCTCGACGGCGAGGACGTCCTGTCCATGGAGGTCGACGAGCGCGCCCGGGCCGGCCTGTTCCTGGCCATGCAGTACCCCACGGAGATCCCCGGCGTGTCCACCGCCAACTTCCTGCGCACCGCCGCCACCGCCGTGCGCGGCGAGGCGCCCAAGCTGCGCCACTGGGTCAAGGAGGTCAAGGAGGCCATGTCCGACCTCGACTTCGACCCCGCCTTCTCCGAGCGCAGCGTCAACGAGGGTTTCTCCGGTGGCGAGAAGAAGCGCCACGAGATCCTCCAGCTGGACCTGCTCAAGCCCAAGATCGCGGTGCTCGACGAGACCGACTCGGGCCTGGACGTGGACGCGTTGCGCGTGGTGTCCGAGGGCGTCAACCGTTACCGCGAGGAGGAGAACGGCGGCATCCTCCTCATCACCCACTACACCCGTATTCTGCGGTACATCAAGCCCGACACCGTCCACGTCTTTGTGGACGGCCGGATCGCCGAGTCCGGCGGCCCGGAGCTGGCCGACGAACTCGAGGCGAACGGGTACGAGAAGTACCTGACGCCCGCCACCGCCTGATCGGAACAGCTGGGAGAACATGACCTCGACTCTCGACCTGACAGCAGTCCGCGCGGATTTCCCGATCCTGTCGCGGACGGTCCGTGACGGAAAGCCCCTGGTCTACCTGGATTCGGGGGCGACCTCGCAGCGCCCCGTGCAGGTGCTCGACGCGGAGCGGGACTTCCTCCTGCACTCCAACGCGGCCGTGCACCGTGGCGCGCACCAGCTCGCCGAGGAGGCCACCGACGCCTACGAGGGGGCGCGTGCCGACATCGCGCGGTTCGTGGGCGCCGGGGTCGACGAGCTGGTCTTTACCAAGAACGCCACCGAGGCGCTCAACCTCGTGGCCTTCGCGTGCGGGGACGAGCGGTTCGGGGCGTACGCGTTGGGCCCGGGCGACGAGGTCGTGGTCTCGGAGATCGAGCACCACGCCAACCTCGTCCCGTGGCAAGAGCTGTGCCGACGTACCGGCGCGACCCTGCGCTGGTACTCCGTGACCGACGACGGGCGCATCGACCTCGACTCTCTCGAGCTCACCGACGCCGTCAAGGTCGTCGCCGTCACACACCAGTCCAACGTGACGGGCGCGGTCACCGACGTGTCCCGCGTGGTCGAGGCCGCGAAGAAGGTCGGCGCGCTGGTCGTGCTGGACGCCTGCCAGTCGGTGCCGCACATGGCCGTGGACTTCCACGCCCTCGGCGTGGACTTCGCGGCGTTCTCCGGCCACAAGATGCTCGGCCCCACCGGCATCGGCGTTCTCTACGGGCGTCGCGAGCTGCTGCGGGCCATGCCCCCGGTACTCACGGGCGGGTCCATGATCGCGACCGTGACCATGGAGGGCTCGACGTACGCCGATCCGCCGCAGCGGTTCGAGGCCGGCGTGCCCATGGTCTCGCAGGCGGTCGGCCTGGCCGCGGCCGTGCGCTATCTCGAGGGCGTGGGAATGGACGCGATCGCCCGCCACGAGGAGGCGCTCACCGCGGCCACGCTCGAGGCGCTCGACGGCATCCCCGGCATCCGGGTGGTCGGGCCGACGGACATGGCCTCCCGCGGCGGAGCCGTGTCGTTCGTCGTCGACGGCATCCACGCCCACGACGTGAGCCAGGTCCTGGACGACGACGGCGTGGCCGTGCGCGTGGGGCACCACTGCGCGTGGCCGCTGCACCGCCGGCTCGGCGTGCAGTCCACCGTGCGGGCCTCGTTCGCGTTGTACAACACCCTCGACGAGGTCGAGGTGCTCGCCCGGTCGCTGCGACGGGCGCAGGAGTTCTTCGGAAGCGGAGGTGTCGCACTGTGAAGCTGGAGCAGATGTACCAGGAGGTCATCCTGGACCACTATCGGCACCCGCACCACAACGGCCTGCGGGAGCCCTTCGGCGCCGAGGTGCACCACGTCAACCCGACCTGCGGCGACGAACTGACCCTCCGGTTGCGCCTGTCCGAAGATCTGACCACCGTGGAGGATGTGTCCTACGACGCCCAGGGCTGCTCGATCAGCCAGGCGTCGACCTCGATGATGGCGGACCTCATCGTGGGCCGCCCGGTGGCCGACGCGCTGCAGGCCTACGAGGCGTTCCACGCGATGATCTCGTCCCGCGGCCAGGACGAGGGCGACGAGGAGATCCTCGACGACGCCGTGGCGCTCGCCGGTGTCTCCCGCTACCCTGCCCGCGTCAAGTGCGCCCTACTCGGGTGGATGGCCTTCAAGGACGCCCTCGGCCGGCAGACCGATCACACCCAGGAGTGAGTGACATGACCGAGCAGACGAGCCCCTCGAACGACCCCGCCGTCAACGACCCCATGTCGGCGGAGGAGAACCCGACCCCGCCCGGCACCGCCTACAACGGCGAATTCCGCCCGGACCCCAACCGCCCCGAGCAGTCTGAGGACGACCTCGCGCTGGTGGCCGACATCGAGGAGGCCATGCGCGACGTGGTGGACCCCGAACTCGGCATCAACGTGGTGGACCTGGGCCTGGTCTACGACATCTGGGTGCGGCCCGGCGAGACCGAGGGCTCCACGATCGCCCGCGTCGACATGACGCTGACGTCCGCGGCCTGCCCGCTCACCGACGTGATCGAGGACCAGGCCCGCAGCGCCGTGGTGGGCTCCGACCTGGCCAACGAGCTCGAGCTCAACTGGGTCTGGATGCCGCCGTGGGGTCCGGGGATGATCTCCGACGACGGCCGCGAGCAGCTGCGCGCCATCGGCTTCACCGTCTGAGCCGCCGCGCCGGGCCCCCCGAGACGCCGCCCCCCGGAACCCCCTCCGGCGGGCGGCGTTCGATATTAGGGTGAGCTCATCTGGCGAGAGGGGCGGACATGCCACACGGATTCGACCCGCTGCGTCGGCGCTTACTCGCGGGGCTGGCCGCGGCACCTGTCCTCGCGTCGGTGACCTCGGCGTGCGGCCGACGCGGGCAGCCGGAGCGCTTCTTCGAGGACGAGGGCGTGGTCGAACTCATCGCCGCCGCCGAGAAGGGTGACGGCGCCCGCGCGGCGCAGCTCGTGGCGGACGGCGTCGACCCCAACGCGCTCGGTAACGACGAGGATCCGCGCCGCGTCGCCCTGACCCCGTTGCACTACAGCGTGGAGTTCTCCCCGCTGCGGGCGATCGGGGTCCTGCTCGACGTGGGGGCCGACCCGTTGCGCCCGCACGCACCGGACGGGGGACCGAAGGCGGGCGAGAACGTCCCGCACTACGCGGCGCGGCGCGACCTCGCTGAACCGCTCCGCGAACTCGTGTCCCTCCGCCCGTCGGTGGTCGAGGCCCCCGCGAGGACGGGCGGCAATCTGCTGCACTCGGTGGCCGGATCGATCAACCTGGACCGGTCCGACGCCGACGACAGTCTGCTGAGGCAGGCGATCGACGCCGGGGCGGACCTCGACTCCCGGCAGACAGTTTCCGGGTGGACGCCGTTGTTCTCCGCCGCCGCCGTGCACAACTGGCGCGCGTGCCTGGTCCTCATCCGCGCGGGCGCCGACGCCGGGCTTCGCGACGCGCAGGGCAACCGGTGGTTGGGGATGATCATGAAACATGACGACTCCATGCTCACCGCCGAGTTCCGCGACGGCCGACGCGAGGTCGTGCGTGAGCTCGAGGCCCGCGGTTTTCCGACGGAGTACTGACCGCGGAACGACCGAGGCCCGCCCCCCGCGGAAGGGCGTGGGAACCGACCGCGCGGATCATCCCCGCCTTGCCGCGCGTCGGCATCCGCGCCCACATGCCCCACATCGCGGCCGCCACCTGGTAGGAGGGGCTCGAGCCGTCGAGGAACCACAGCTGGCGTCGGGAGTCGATGCGCCCGAACGCGTCGAAGAGCCGGCGCAGGGTCCGCTCGTCCGCGTGCAGGAGCGCACCCAGTCCCAGTTCTTGTAGAGCGGTGGCCCGGGGCGATCGGGGTGCGGGCAGCGGATATCCCGTCACCACGGCGTGGACGGCCGCCGGCACCGCCTCGAGCATCGATGCCACCGAGTAGCCGGTCGCGGCATGCCCGTGCCCGCCCGCGGTGCCGAACGCCTCGATCAGCGTGTCGGGGTGCGGCGGCGGGGGCAGCAGCGGGATGCGGACCTCCTCGACGGACAGCGGCGCGTCGATCACCTCCTCGGCGACGCCCCGGCGCAGCAGCCGCGACCGCAGGCGGCGGGCCAGGACGGCCGGGGCCGGGGCCGGATCGCCTGCCAGACACGTCTCCTCGAGGAGGACGCGCGTCGGGCCCACCGGGATCGCGTACAGGAAGGTGGGGCCGAGCTCGTCGTCGTCATGATCGGAGCGCCAGTCCATGAACAGCGCGGGGTCCCCGCCGAGGGCGGGCGCGGCGTCGGCGGCGGGCAGGACAATCCCGTACGCGGTCTGCATAGGGATCCCGGGGCCCGGCCGGGCGCCGCGGCAGTCCACGACGCGGTGGGCGCGGCGGGTGAGGGCCCGTAGGCCGGCGTCGTCGATCCGGGACCGCTCGATCGTGACTCCCGCGCCGAGGGGGAACGCCTCGCGCAGGCGCGCGGTGTCGAGGACCGCGTACTCCATGCCGATCACGTGGCGCTCGGACCGGTGGGTCGTGGGGCTGTGCAGCGTGGGCCCGGCCACCGTGTGCGCGAGCACGTCGCGGCCGAGCCACGGCGGGAGCTGCTCGGTCCACAGGGAGAGGGTCTGGCGCCACTGGGCGTCGGGGTCGGGATCGACGGCGAGGACGCGCAGGCCCTCCGCGGCGCAGCGCGAGGCGAGCGCGCGGCCGGCCGGCCCGAGGCCGACGACAGCGACGTCGGCCATCGCACTCCCCGTAGCATTCATCACCGGTAAGGGTACGCAGCACACCGGGACGCCAGAGCTCCGCGGTGCCGACCAGGAGGAGGGCCGCGGATGACCGCCGTGTCGTTCTACACACCGCTCGACGAGTCGCGGTTCGAGTCGAGCCCGCTCACCGCCGGGCCGTGGGGCCCGGACTCGCAGCATGCGGGCCCGCCGAGCGCGCTGCTCGTGCGGGCGATGGAGCGGCATTCCCCGGCGCCCGACTCGCGGCTCGCGCGGGTCGTTGTGGACGTGCTCGGCCCGGTGCCGGTGGCTCCGCTGGAGGTGGACGTGCGGGTGATCCGGCCCGGGCGCAGCGTGGAGCTGCTCGAGGCGACCGCCTCCGTCGAGGGCCGGGCCGCGCTGGTCGCGCGCGGTTGGCGGATGCGCGTGACGCCGGGGGACTTCTCGGTGGTGGGCGAGCAGCTCGGACCCGACCCGGCGCTGCGACCGCCCCACCGCGGGGATCTTCTGCCGGGCGCGCACGCGGACGGTTACCTCTCGGTGGTGGACTTCCACTTCGTCTCCGGCTCCGGTGAGGGGCTCGGCCCCGCCTCGGCGTGGGGGCGCAGCCGCGCCGATCTCGTGGCCGGGGAGACCATGACGGGCTGGCAGCACCTGATGGCGGTGGTGGACTCGGCGAGCGGGATTTCCATGGCCACACATCCACTCGAGCACCCGGCCATCAACTGCGATCTGGTGGTGTCGTTGTTCCGCGATCCGGAGCCGGACTGGGTGTACCTGGATGCCGAGACGGTGGGCGGGCCGGGCGGCGGCGTGCTCACCGACACGAAGCTCTTCGACGCCCGCGGGCGGCTGGGCCGGTGCATGCAGAACCTCTACGGTCGCGGGGTCTAAAGCGGGCGGCTGAGGCGCAGGTCACCGGAGTCGTCCCGGTGCGGTGTGCGCCGGTAGAGTGGCAGGTCGGCCCGCTTCCGGGCGACTCCACCGCTTGACCCCCACCGTCCGAGACGAGGTACCCGCGCACGTGATCACCATCGACGACCTGGAGGTGCGCGCCGGCGTGCGCACCCTGCTCCACATGGACGGGTCCTCGCTGCGGGTCCAGCCGGGCGACCGGATCGGCCTGGTCGGCCGCAACGGGGCGGGTAAGACGACGACGATGAGGATCCTCGCCGGTGAGGGTGAGCCGTACGCCGGGAAGGTCAGCCGGAGCGGCGAAATCGGATACCTTCCGCAGGACCCGCGTGAGGGCAACATGGACCAGCTGGCGCGGTCGCGGGTGCTCTCGGCCCGGGGGCTGGACGTGCTCATGGCGCAGATGGCCGAGGCGCAGGAGCTCATGGCCGAGGCCGAGGACGACGCGGTGCGCGACAAGGCCGTGCGCCGCTACGGGCGTCTCGAGGACGAGTTCTCCGCCAAGGGCGGCTACGAGGCCGAGTCCGAGGCGGCGCGGATCTGCCACTCGCTGGGGCTGGAGGACCGGATCCTCACGCAGAACCTCGGCACACTCTCGGGCGGTCAGCGCCGTCGGGTGGAACTGGCACGCATCCTGTTCGCCGCCTCCGACGGCGCCGGCAAGTCACAGACGATGCTGCTCCTCGACGAGCCGACCAACCACCTCGACGCCGACTCCATCACCTGGCTGCGCCAGTTCCTGGAGAAGCACGAGGGCGGGCTGGTGATCATCTCCCACGATGTGGAGCTGCTCGACGCCGTGGTGAACAAGGTGTGGTTCCTCGACGCGGTGCGCGGGGAGATCGACGCCTACAACATGGGCTGGAAGAAGTACCTCGACGCCCGTGCCACCGACGAGGCGCGGCGCCGCCGCGAGCGGGCGAACGCCGAGAAGAAGGCCTCCGCGCTCAAGCAGCAGGCCGCCAAGCTCGGCGCCAAGGCCACCAAGGCCGCCGCCGCCAAGCAGATGGTGCGGCGTGCCGAGGCGATGATGAACGAGCTCGACGAGGTGCGCGTGGCCGACAAGGTGGCGCACATCAAGTTCCCCACGCCGGCCGCGTGTGGCAAGACGCCGCTGTTCGCCAAGGGCCTGACCAAGATGTACGGCTCGCTCGAGGTGTTCGCCGGGGTGGATCTGGCGATCGACAAGGGCTCCCGCGTGGTGGTGCTGGGCTACAACGGCGCCGGAAAGACCACCTTGCTCAAGCTGTTGGCCGGGGTGGAGCGCACCGACGGCGAGGGCGGCGTGGTCACCGGCCACGGACTGAAAATCGGCTACTTCGCCCAGGAGCACGACACCCTGGACATGGACGCGACCGTGTGGGAGAACATCCGCCACGCCGCGCCGGACGCGGGGGAGCAGGACCTGCGCGGCCTGTTGGGCGCCTTCATGTTCTCAGGACCGCAGCTCGAGCAGCCCACCGGCACGCTGTCCGGCGGTGAGCGCACGCGTCTCGCGCTGGCGGGGCTGGTGTCGTCGGCGGCCAACGTGCTGCTGCTGGACGAGCCCACCAACAACCTCGACCCGATCTCACGCGAGCAGGTGCTCGACGCCCTGCGCACCTACGAAGGCGCGGTCGTGCTGGTCACCCACGATCCGGGCGCAGTCGAGGCCCTGGAGCCGGAGCGGGTCATCATCCTGCCCGACGGGGTCGAGGACCTCTGGTCGCAGGACTACATGGAGATCGTCGAGCTGGCGTGAGTGGGCGGACGCGCCCGCGCGACCCCGAGTACGCGCACGCAACACAAGTGACATCTGAAGTGTGAATCACATTTACCGCGCCAAGTAGTGGGCAGGATTTCGGCTTCGGGAAGGGTGGGGGTCGTCGGGTCGGCTCAGCCCGAGTGCAACTCAGCGGAGCGGTTCCAGGGATCACGGCACCCAGCTGACCTCCGGACCCAACTGAAGGCAGCGTTATCGGTACTGGCTCCGCGGTCGTTCAGGTCATCCCGTGGAACGGGTGCGGTCGTCAAGTGCGTCTGGCGGTTGCCGCGCAGCTGCTCGCTGACGGGCGCGAAATCGCTCGAAGGCCAGGGAAGATAGCGACACCCCGTAGCCAACCCGGGCCCGGAGCATCTGCGAGAATCGACGCCATGGACATCGCCATCAAGCTCGTTCTGATCCTGCACTTCATCGGCCTCGCCGGCGTCATCGGCGGCTGGCTCGCCACCATCAAGTCCCCGCACATGACCAAGGGCGTCCTGCACGGCGCCATCCTCGCCCTGGTCGCCGGCCTCGTGCTGGTTGCCCTGCGTGAGATGCAGGACGAGGTCGAGCTCAACCACATGAAGATCGGCATCAAACTGCTGGTCGCGATCGTCATCCTCGTGGTGGCGATCATCGGTGTTCGCAAGGAGGCCAGGGCCCAGGGCAGCACCGCCGCCCTGGCGCACACCGCCGGCATCCTGGGGATCGTCAACGTGGCGATCGCCGTGCTCGTCTGACGAGCGCATACGTCCGACACGTCGCGTTTGTCCGACACCCCGGGCGCAGCCGAACCGCCCCTCCGCCGACACCGGCGGAGGGGCGGTTTGCATAAGCCCGGCCCCGCGGTTACTCCATGACCGCGGCCAGGTAGGCCCGCACCAGCCGGGCGCCCACCTCGGCAGGCAGGCGCTCGATCGCGGCGAGAAGCCCCGCCATCCCGGGCTCCGAGTCGCCGGAGACCACCGCGGAGACCAGGGCGTGGACGTCGTCCTCCGGCAGCGCCAGCAGGTCGGCGGGGGAGAGGGCGCCGGACTCGAGCGCACCCAGCACGTCCGCGAACTCCGCCGGCGCCTCGGGCGCGGGCCGGCCCCGCACCTCGTCGGCCGCCTCGCCGGCCACGGCGAGGATCTCCTCGACCAGCCGTTCGGTGACCGGCGTGATGGTCAGGTGCGCCGACGACGGCACGGCACCGCGCTCCTGCCGGTAGGCGGGCTGGCACTGCACCGCGATCCCGCGGGGCCCGCAGGCGTCCGCCCACAGGTGCGGGTGCACGCGGCGGTCGTCGGGCGCGGACTCGTCGGCCACCACGGCCAGCAGCGGCCCCGGGTCCCGGTCGAGCAGCCGCAGCCCCTCCAGCGCCTCGATCCCCATGGCGAGCCGGTCGGTGGCGCGGGCGGTGCGGGCGACGAGCTCGCGCTGGCCGTCGTCGCCCAGAGCCTCGAGCACCGCCCACGCCGCGGCCGCCGGCTCCAGCGGCTTGGACCCCAGCAGCGTGGGGTTGACCACCGGGTACCCCGGCCAGTCCACGGTCGCGAACCACGCCGCGCGGTGCCGTGCCCGGCCGCGGCTGAGCAGCACCGACGACCCCTTGGGGGCGAAGCCGTACTTGTGCAGGTCCGCCGAGACGCTCGTCACCCGCGGCAGCCGCAGGTCCCAGGGCTCCAGGGCCGGACCGCCGGGGCCGTCCGGCCAGAACGGCAGCACCAGCCCGCCCAGGCATGCGTCCACGTGCAGGCCCACGTGGTCGGCTCCCCGAGCCTCGAGCCCGGCGGCCACCTCCTCAACCGGGTCCACCACGCCGGTCGGGTACGCCGGCGCCGAGCACACCACCAGCACGGTGTCGTGGTCCACGGCCGCGAGCAGCTCCTGCGCCGAGACCCGCGCGGTCGCCGGGTCCACCTCGACGCCCACAAACCGAAGTCCGAGCAGGTGGGCGGCCTTGCGGAACGCCGCGTGCACCGTCACCGGCGCCACGATCGTCCCGCCCTCCCCGGGCAAGCGGCCGGCGACCTCGCGCGCGGCCAGGCAGGCCAGGACGCAACTCTCGGTCCCGCCGGAGGTGACGGAACCGAACACCTCGTCGTCACCACCCAGGATCTCCCGCGCGCGCCGCACGATCCCGCCGTGCACGTCCGCCACCGACCCGAACACCGTGGGGTCCAGGCCGTTGACGCCGTGCGCCAACGCGGCGGCGCGGATCGCGATGTCGTCCAGTCCCTCGACCCCCGAGTCGTAGACGTAGGACAGCACCCGGCCGCCGGTCGTCGGCGGGTCGGAAGCGCGCAGTTCGGCCAGCCGGGCCAGTGCCGTCTCGCCGCGGTCGCCCACGCGGGCGGGCAGGGAATCGGCACGAGGATCGGGGGTCACGAGGTCGGGATTCACGCGGTAGCTCCCGTCGTCGGGGCGGTCCAGCGCGGGTACTCGCGCCCGAGGGCGCGGACCACCGGCAGGCTCAGGGCTGTGAGCAGTGCGGGGACCAGGGAGAAGCCCAGGACGATGGCCCACCGGGCCGTGTCGGACTGCTCGGCCACACCCCCGGACTCGAAGCCCCCGACGGCGAGGAGCGCCAACACCACCACCGGGCCGAGCGCCATGGAGCCCGTCTCCGAGGCCGTCCACAGCCCGCTCATCGCACCACTGCGCCGGCGGCCGCCGAGCTCGCGGTCCAGGTCCGTGGCGTCGGGAAGCATCGACATCGGTAGAGCCTGCATACCCGCGTACGCCACGCCCGCCATCGCGACCGGCAGGTGGACCCACGCGCCGGGCATCCAGCCGACCAAAACGAGTAGCAGGCCGGCCACCGTGAACAGAAGCGTAGCCACCGTGAGAGCCTGCACCTTGCCACGCTTGTGCGAGAGGTTCGTCCACCACGGCATCACGATGAGCGCCGGGGCGATCAGCGCGAGGAACAGTCCGGTGAGCGCCGTCTCGTCGCCCAGCACGTACGTGGCCACGTACTGGCCGCCCGCGAGCATCACCGCCGTGGCCACCGCCTGCAGGCAGGACACCAGCACCAGCAGCCGGAACGGGCGGGTCGTGCGCATCGCGTCGAAGCCCTCCCGGTACCCGTGCGCCAGCCCACCCGACGGTTCGTCGGCCCGCAGCACCGTGCGCCGGCCCGCTCCGAACGTGGCCCAGAGCATGCCGAGGAGCATCACCACCGCGACCGCCGCCGCCATGAGGACGTACCCGGTCGGCCCGCCGCCCGCGGTGTCTCGGACCGCCGGCCCGCCGCCCCCCACGAGCAGGATGGTTCCCGCGAGGACCGCCACGCGCCAGGCGAGGATCGTCACCCGATGCCCCGAATCGTCCGTCAGCTCCGCCGGCAGCGCGAGATACGGCACCTGGAAGCACGAGTAGGCCAGCGAAGCCAGCAGGAAGAAACCCATCACCCACAGCCCGGCCGCGCCCGTGCTCCACCCCGTGGGCGCCGCGAACGTGGCCACGAACAGCAGCGGCAGGGCGAGCGCGCCGCCCAGCATGAGGCCCGTCCGCCGGCCCGAGCGGTGCGAAGCCCGGTCCGACAGCGCACCGATCAGCGGATAGGCCAGCACGTCGATCAGCTTGGGAACCAACACGAGCACCGTGGCCAGTGCCGCGGCCACCCCGATCGAGTCAGTGAGGTAGTAGGCCAGCACCAGGCCGGGCAGGGTGCCGAACGCGCCGGTGCCGAGGCTGCCGGCCGCGTACGAGGCGAGCAGCGAACCGGAGGGGGCGGCGCCCGCGGCCTCGGGGACGTCGGGGCGGGTCGAGGTCATGGCCTCGACACTAGGGCCGCGCGGGAGAGCGCACGCGGGTAACAGCGATGATCCCCTCCGACAGCGGCGATGCACGCTGTCGGAGAGCGATGGCGCTGTTGGAGGGGTGGGGAGGCGCGCCGGGGGGCGGGGGAGTCAGCCGCGCCAGTCGAAGGTGTCGGGGTCCGGCCCCGACCGCGTGCCGTCGTGCAGCGCCGAGACCGACGCCATCTGCTCGTCGGTCAGCTCGAAATCGAACACGTCGAGGTTCTCCCGCATCCGCTCCGGGCTCGAGGACTTGGGGAACACGATGTCGCCCCGCTGCAGCACCCAACGCAACACCACCTGCGACACCGTGCGACCCACCTGCTCCGCCAGCGCCTCCAGCTGCGAATCACCGAACACCCGACCCTGCGCCAGCGGGCTCCACGCCTCCACCGCGATCCCGCGCTCGGCGCACTCCGCGCGCACCTCGTCGTTGACGAAGTACGGATTGGACTCGACCTGATCCACCACCGGCACGCTCAGTCCCGCCTCCGCCAGCCGCGACAGGTGGGCCGGCTGGAAGTTGGAGACGCCGATCGACCGCACCGGGTAGTCGGCCCTGATCTCCTCCATGACCTCCCACACCCGCGCCACGTCCGCGTGCATGGCCAGCGGCCAGTGCACCAGGTAGAGGTCGATGTGGCCGCAGTCGAGCGACTCCAGCGAACGCTCGGTGGCCTCCCGCGCGGCCGCGCGCTCGTGGAACTCGTTGCTCAACTTCGTCGTCACATAGAGCTCGTCCCGGGCCACACCTGCCGCGGCGACGGCTCGGCCCACGCCCTCCTCGTTGCCGTACATCTGTGCGGTGTCGAGGTGACGGTAGCCGGCGGCCAACGCGTCGGAAACCACGCGCTCGGCGTCGGCGGGCGGCACCTGGAAGGTGCCGAACCCGAGCTGGGGGATCGAGGTGCCGTCGCTCAGCGCGACGTGGGGGATCTGCGGTGCGCTACTGGTCATGCGCCCTACAGTACGCCCGCCCCGGAAACAGGCCTCAGTCCCGGCCGGTGCGCAGGGAGTCCTCCACCAGGTCGAGCATGGCGCTCACGTGGGCAGTGCCGCGGCCCGTGGCCAGATGGTTGATGAGCCCGTCGAGGACCACCTCGAGGTAGGTGCGCATCACGTCCGCGGGCACGTCCGTCCGCATCCGGCCCGCTGCCTTCTGCTCACGCAGGCGCGCTACCAGGGCCTCGTCGACCTCGTGCTGGCGGTCCCGCCAGCGCTCCCGGAACGTGGGGTCCGTCCGGATCCGGCGGGCGATCTCCAGGCGGGTGCCCAGCCACGAGAACTCGCCGGGGTCGGCGAGGATCTCCCGCATCACCTGGACCAGACCCTGCTGGGCGACGGTGGCGGCCATAGCCTCGGCGTCGTCGTGCGCCAGGGCGAGGAACAACGCGTCCTTGTCGTCGAAGTGGTGGAAGATCGCGCCCCGGCTCAGGCCCGTCGCATCCTCGAGGCGCCGCACCGTGGCGCCCTCGAAGCCGTACTCGGCGAAGCACCGGCGGGCCCCGGCGAGGATCTGCCGGCGGCGGGCATCCATGTGGTCCTGGCTGACCCTGGGCATGTGGTCCCTTCTGGCGGCGGGCGACGGGAGCGGGGGAGACGCCGACGGCGGGCCGGCCGACCGGAGTGGTTCCGGGGCCGACCCGCCGTCGGGCGCGGATCAGGGGAGCTACGTTCAGCCCTTGATCATGTTGCGCAGCACGTACTGCAGGATGCCGCCGTTGCGGTAGTAGTCGGCCTCACCGGGCGTGTCGATGCGGACCTTGGCATCGAACTCGACGGTGTTGCCGTCCTCCTTGGTGGCGACGACCTTGACCGTCTTGGGTGTGGTGCCGTTGTTCAGCTCCTCGATACCCGTGATGTCGAAGGTCTCCGTGCCGTCGAGCCCGAGGGTCTCGTGGGACTCGCCCTCCGGGAACTGCAGCGGGATCACGCCCATGCCGATGAGGTTCGAGCGGTGGATACGCTCGAACGACTCGGTGATCACGGCCTTGACGCCCAGCAGGCGGGTGCCCTTGGCGGCCCAGTCACGCGAGGAGCCGGTGCCGTACTCCTTGCCGCCGAGCACGACCAGCGGGATGTTCTGCTCCGCGTAGTTCTGCGCGGCGTCGTAGATGAACGCCTGCGGGGCGCCCTCCTGCGTGAAGTCGCGGGTGTAGCCGCCGGTCACGCCGTCGAGCAGCTGGTTCTGCAGACGGATGTTGGCGAACGTACCGCGGATCATCACCTCGTGGTTGCCGCGCCGCGAACCGAAGGAGTTGTAGTCCTTGCGCTCCACGCCGTTCTCGTCGAGGTACTTCGCGGCCGGGGTGCCCGGCTTGATGGTCGAGGCCGGCGAGATGTGGTCGGTGGTGACCGAGTCGCCCAGCTTGGCCAGAACGCGTGCGCCCTTGATGTCCTCGACGGGGGCCGGCTCGGACTCCATGTCGTCGAAGTACGGGGCCTTGCGGACGTAGGTTGACTTGTCGTCCCACTCGAAGGTCTTGCCGTCGGGGGTGGACAGTCCGCGCCAGCGGTCGTCGCCGGCAAAGACGTCGGCGTACTTCTCCTTGTACTCCTTCGAGGTGATGGAGGCCTTGATGGTCTCCTCGATCTCCTCGCCGGTGGGCCAGATGTCCTTAAGGTAGACGTCGTTGCCGTCCTTGTCCTTACCCAGGGAGTCCGACTCGAAGTCGAAGTCCATGGTGCCGGCGATGGCGTACGCGATGACCAGCGGCGGGGACGCCAGGTAGTTCATCTTGACGTCCTGGTTGATCCGGCCCTCGAAGTTGCGGTTGCCGGACAGGACGGCGGTCGCCGTGAGGTCGTTCTCCTGGATCGCGGTGGAGATCTGCTCCGGCAGCGGACCCGAGTTGCCGATGCAGGTAGTGCAGCCGTAGCCCACGAGGTGGAACCCGAGCGCCTCCAGGTCCGGCCACAGGCCGGCGCGCTCGTAGTACTCGGTGACGACCTGCGAGCCGGGCGCCATGGAGGTCTTGACCCACGGCTTCGCGGTGAGGCCCTTCTCGTGCGCCTTCCGGGCCAGCAGGCCGGCGCCGATCATGACCGACGGGTTGGAGGTGTTGGTGCACGAGGTGATCGAGGCGATCGAGACGATCCCGTGGTCGATCACCATCTCCGTGCCGTTCGAGGAAACCTCGACCGGCTTGGACGGCCGCCCCTCGGCGCCGGCGGAGGCGTCGGCGCGGACCGAGCCCTCCTCGGCGAAGGACAGGCTGGCGCCACCGTTCGAGTCGGACGGGGCACCACCCTCAGCCTGCATGCGACGACCCTCGCGGGTGGCGAGCTTGTCCACGTCGGCGTCCACGTAGTTGTGGATGTCCTTGCGGAAGGCGCTCTTGGCGTCGGCCAGCTCGATGCGGTCCTGCGGGCGCTTGGGGCCGGCGATCGACGGGACGACGTCGCCGAGGTCGAGCTCGAGGTACTCGGAGAACGTGGGCTCCTCGGCCTCGGGGTCGAGCCACATGCCCTGCTCCTTGGCGTAGGCCTCCACGAGGGCCAGCTGGTCCTCGTCGCGGCCGGTCAGGCGCAGGTAGTCGATGGTCTCGCCGTCGATCGGGAACATCGCACAGGTCGAGCCGAACTCGGGACTCATGTTGCCGATGGTGGCGCGGTTGGCCAGCGGCACAGCGGCCACACCGGCGCCGTAGAACTCGACGAACTTGCCCACCACGCCGTGCTTGCGCAGCATCTCGGTGATCGTGAGCACGACGTCGGTCGCGGTGACGCCCGGCTTGATCTCGCCGCTGAGCTTGAAGCCCACGACGCGCGGGATCAGCATCGAGATGGGCTGGCCGAGCATGGCCGCCTCGGCCTCGATGCCGCCGACGCCCCAGCCGAGTACGCCGAGACCGTTCTGCATGGTGGTGTGCGAGTCGGTGCCCACGCAGGTGTCGGGGTAGGCCTGGCCGTTACGCACCATCACCGAGCGCGCGAGGTACTCGATGTTGACCTGGTGGACGATGCCGGTGCCCGGGGGGACCACCTTGAAGTCGTCGAAGGCGCCCTGGCCCCAGCGCAGGAACTGGTAGCGCTCCTCGTTGCGCTGGTACTCGATCTCCACGTTCTTCTCGAACGAGTCGGGGCCGCCGAAGGACTCGATGATCACCGAGTGGTCGATGACCATCTCGGCCGGGGCGAGCGGGTTGACCTTGTCCGGGTCGCCGCCCAGGGTCTTGACGGCCTCGCGCATCGTGGCCAGGTCCACGATGCAGGGCACACCGGTGAAGTCCTGCATGATCACGCGGGCAGGCGTGAACTGGATCTCGGTGTCCGGCTCGGCGTTCGGGTCCCAGTTCGCCAGGGCCTGGATGTGCTCCTTGGTGACGTTCGCGCCGTCCTCGGTGCGCAGCAGGTTCTCGGCGAGGACCTTGAGGGAGTAGGGGAGCTTCTCGGCCCCCGGAACCGCCGACAGGCGGAAGATCTCGTAGGAATCGCCGCCGACCTCAAGGGTCCCCTTGGCGCCAAAGCTGTCAATGCTTGCTGTCACGTCAGCTCCACTCATGGTGAGAAATTCGGTTCGACATCCCTCCCGGCAGATCCTCGCGACGCGGGGCGCCGCCGGCTCTGCCGGGCGGGCACTGGCTCCATTGTGGACCCTCGCGCCCGGATTGCGACCGCCAATTTACCAGTACGTCCGTTCTGCATTCCTGACGCCACGCCCGTCCGTGGGGGTCGGGCACGGAATCGGCGGGCGACGGCGCGTGGCGCCGGGGCCTCGACGGGGAGATGGCACCATGGCCACGTGAACTCCGCCGACGACGACGTGACACTGCTCGCCTACGAGTCCGAGCCGGTGATCTCCCTGAAGGAGGGAGAGGATCCCTTCTGGCTCGACTACCGGGCCGTCATGGAGGACCTCGCGGACGACGGGGTCTCCGCGCCCGAGCCGTTCGTCGAGGGGCTGCGCGGCGTCGTCACCGAGGCCGCCGGCCGCGGGCTCGACCTCAAGGTGGTCTATACGGAGGCGCCGACCGGCGTGCACACCGACCCGCGAGACGTGGCGAACCTGCTGGGGCAGGAGTATGAGGGGACGATCTTCGTCCGCACCCCCATGTTCGTGGGCAGTTCGAGCGACACGATCCCGCGCCACCAGCTCGAGGCCGGCCAGGACGACGCGATCGAGGAATTCGACCCGGTGGCCTCTGCGGCTGTGTTCTCCCACAAGATCACCCAACCCGCACCCCCGTGGGGCACCTATTCGGCAGTTCTCCTGGTGGTCGCGGTGATCGCCGTCGTCGCCTTCGCCGTGGCGCTGCGACGCCGGCTCGGCTGAGGGCCCACCCCGCCCGGATCGCACCGGTCGGCCGTTCCTGGCCGCCCGTCCAACCCGCTCCGCGCCCCTGATCCCGTCGCGCGGGGATTGTTCCACCCCGCCCGGGGCCCGCAGGGCACCGGGCGCGCCGCCGCGCATAATCGCAGCTCACTACGCACCGTGGGTACCACTAGTCACACAAGTCACACAAGTCACACGGCGCGCCTCCGTGCGCGAGAAGTTACAGCAGTGTATTTAACGCACTCGTGTTTCGATTGCGTCTTCTGTGACCTACGGTGCTAGAGGAACAACAGTTTCAGCCGGGTCTGAATGAGGCTCCAGTGGCGCAGGGGAAGGCATCACCGGAGTTCTCATCCACCCCGGCGACGCGTCCCGTGCTGCGGGACGCGCGGTGAGCCGTACCCCGGTGCGGCAATCGGAAGGTGAGACGTGGAGCCTGACAAGTCGATGACCCGTGCGCTGGACACGCGGCGAGTACCGAGGAACAGACGCGCGGGAGGGCGTGCCGTACTGACGGCCGTCCTGGTCCTGGGAACCGCGTCGGCCGGGGTCCACGTGCCGTTGGCCGTGGCCCAGGAGGCGCCGGCCGCCTCGCCCGCCCCCGACGACATCAGCGGCCTCATCCGGGCCGTCGCCGACGCCACCGCGCGCCTCGACGCCGCCCGCCAGGACATCGCTGTCAAGCGCGAGGGTGTCAACAAGACCCTCGTGGACCTGCAGATGGCCCGCGTCGAACTCGACCGGGCCTCCGCGGCGGCCGACACCGCCGCGCAGGAGCGGGAGCGTGCCGACTCGGGCGTCGCCACGGCGCGCGAGACGCTCGACGACTACGCGAGCATGCTCCACCGCCAGGGCACCGCACCCGGCGTGGCCTCGCAGATCCTCGACCCCGCCGGGCCGGGGGCCGCGGGGGATCGCCAGGAGCTGCTCCAACGGGCCGCCGCGGACCAGCACCGCGTGGTGGGCGACATGGTCACCGCCCGCGACGAGGCGACCCGCCGCGAGGCCGAGGCCACCACGGCCCGCACCGCGGCCGAGGAGCGGTACGCCGACGCCTCCGCCCGCCGCGACGCCGCCGAGGCCGAGGTCTCCTCCGTCACGGCCGAGGTCACCGCGCTCGAGCAGGAGGTCGCCGACCTCACCCGCGCCCTCGAGGAGAGCCGGGACTCGCTCCAGGCGGCCGGCGGCACCCCGGCGCCCCTGCCGTCCGAGGCCGGCGCCGTGGACATCGACCAGGACGCCGCCCGTGTGGAGGCACAGAGCCGGCTCGCCGCCGACCCCTACGCCGAGGGCCGTGCGGCCGACATCGCCGGCGCGCTGCCCTCGCACCTCGACCTGGGGGCGGTCCGCCGCCTCGCGGCCGGCTCCTCGGACCGCGTGTCCCAACGGGTCGGAGGGGCGATCGACACCGGCAGCCTCGACGGCGCGGTCGACGCCGGCAGTGTCGCCGACGCCGTGTCGGCCGGCATCGACGGCGACACCGACGCGATCATCCAGCAGGTCATCGACGCCATCAGCGGGACCGACACCGGCTCGCTCTACTCGGAGCCGGGGAGCCCCGGGGCGCCCACGAACCCGGGCGGCGGGACCTCGCCGGGGACGCCCCCCGCGGGCGGGAATCAGGGCGGGAACACCGGCACGCCCTCGCGCGACGCCAAGGTCGAGACCGTGGTCAACCGGGCACTCTCGCAGCTCGGCGTGCCGTACGCCTGGGGCGGCGGCGACGCCAACGGCCCCACGCGCGGCATCCGCGACGGCGGGGTCGCCGACCAGCACGGCGACTACAACAAGATCGGCTTCGACTGCTCCGGGCTCATGATCTATGCGTTCGCCGGGATCGGTAAGGCCCTCCCGCACTACACCGGGTACCAGTACACCTCCGGCCCGCAGTTCCCGGTGGCCCAGCGCCAGCGCGGCGACATGCTGTTCTGGCCCGGGCACGTGGCGCTCTACCTGGGCGACGGGAAGATGGTCGAGGCCCCGCAGTCGGGCGACGTCGTCAAGATCTCCCCGGTGCGGATGGCGGGGATCTCGCCGATGGTGGTGCGCCTGGTCTGAGCGGGCGCCTCCCGGGGGCGCCCGAGCGGGCGGCTCCCCGGGGCGGCACCGCCGTCGCGCGTTCGGCCCGCACCGGTACTGTCGTCCCCAGCCCGTGCCCAGACGCACCCCATCACCCAGAAGGAGCCCGCCGCGGTGACCCGACCCGACTCCGACACCACGACCGATTCCGGCACCCGTCCCTCGGGGGCCGCGCTCGCGGCGGAGGACGCGGCGCTGCTCGAGCGGGCGGTGTACGAGGTCAAGAAGGTCGTGGTGGGCCAGGACCGGCTGGTCGAGATGATCCTCGTGGGCCTGCTCTCGCGCGGCCACATCCTGCTCGAGGGCGTGCCCGGTGTGGCCAAGACGCTCACGGTGGAGACGTTCGCGACCGTGGTCGGAGGGAGCTTCCGGCGCCTGCAGTTCACCCCCGACCTCGTCCCCGCGGACATCGTGGGTACCCGCATCTACCGACAGGGCCGCGAGGAGTTCGACGTCGAATTGGGGCCGATCATGGCCAACTTCGTGCTGGCCGACGAGATCAACCGCGCCCCCGCCAAGGTGCAGTCCGCGCTGCTCGAGGTGATGGCCGAGGGGCACGTCTCGATCGGCGGCCGCACCTTCCCGGTGCCGGCGCCGTTCCTCGTCATGGCCACCCAGAACCCCATCGAGAGCGAGGGCGTCTACCAGCTCCCGGAGGCGCAACGCGACCGCTTCCTGTTCAAGCTCGTCGTGGATTACCCGAGCCCGGAGGAGGAGCGGGAGATCGTCTACCGGATGGGCAGCACGCCGCCGGAGCCGTCGCTGGTCCTCGGCACCGACGCCCTGCTGCGCATGCAGGAGGCGGTGCGCGAGATCTTCGTCCACCACGCGCTCGTCGACTACGTGGTCCGGGTGACCGCCGCGACCCGACAGCCCGCGGCGCACGGCCTCGAGGACGTGTCCCGCTGGCTCGCCTACGGCGCCTCGCCGCGCGCGACGCTCGGCGCGGTGACGGCGGCACGGGCACTCGCCCTGATCCGGGGTCGCGACTACGTGGTCCCGCAGGACGTGGTGGACGTGCTCCCGGACGTCCTTCGCCACCGCCTCGTGCTGACCTACGACGCGCTGGCGGACGAGGTGAGCGCCGACACCGTGGTGCGGAGGGTGCTCGAGGCCGTCCCGCTGCCGCGGATCAGCGCCGTGCCCGCCCAGCAGGGCGCCGGACCGCAGCCGGTCGGATCGCAGCCCGGTGACGGGCCGCCCGCACGGTGACCGCCGCCGACGACACGGTGCGTGAGGACCCGACCCACGCGTCGTCCCGCGCGGCGCTGGCCCGACTCGAACTCCTCGTCACCCGAAGGCTCGACGGCGTCCTGGGCGGCGACCACCGCGGCCTGCTGCCCGGGCCCGGCACCGAACCGGGGGAGGCCCGCCCGTACGAGCCCGGCGACGACGTCCGCACCATGGACTGGTCGGTCACGGCCCGCACCACGGTGCCGCACATCCGGCAGACCATCGCCGACCGAGAGCTCGAGACCTGGATCGTCGTGGACCTGGCACCGAGCATGGACGTGGTCGGCCGGTACGGGAGCAAGCGGCGGCTGGTCGAGGCCGCCGTCGCCACCGTCGGCTTCCTCTCCGCCACGGACGGCAGCCGCGTGGGGATGGTCGTCACCGGCCGGGGACGGCCCCGGGTGTTGCGCGCGACGGGCGGACGGGCCCACGTGCGGCGCCTGCTCGAGGAGGTGTCGGAAGCGCCGGCGGAGGTTGGTCCCGGCGGCACGCTCGACGACGCGCTCGTCGCCGTCCGCCGGACCGCCCGCCGCCACGGGCTCGTCGTGGTGGTCTCCGACTTCCTCTCCGCCCTCACGTGGGAGCGGTCCCTGCGGGTCCTCGCCGTGCGGCACGACTTCCTCGCCGTCCACGTGGCCGACCCCCTCGACATCGCCCTTCCCGCCGTGGGCGCCGCGCTGCTCCAGGACCCCGACACCGGCGAGGTGCTCGAGGTGGACGTGGACGACGCCCTGGCCGCCGATTACCGCCGCGAGGCCGGGGCGCACCGGGACGCGGTGCACACGGCGCTGCGCCGGTGCGGCGCGCCCGTCCTGGGCCTGCGCACCGACCGGGACTGGGTCCGGGACGTCATCGACTTCGTGGGCGTGCGCCGCCAGGGCGGGTTCCCGACCGGCGACGACCTGTCCCGGGACCTGCCGGACGGCGATGACGACGAGGTGGGCCGATGAGTCTGTCGGATTTCCAGCACCCCCTGTGGCTGATCCTGCTCCTCGTCCCCGCGGCGATCGTCGTGGGCTACGTCCTCGCGGTGCGCTCCAAGCGGCGCCGGACCGTCCGCTTCGGCAACTTCGGCATGGTCAAGACCGTCGACCGGGGCGCGAGACGCTGGTTCACGCACGTCCCCGCGGTGCTGCTCGTGCTGTCGCTGGTCGCCCTCGTCGTCGCCCTCGCCGGGCCCCAGGAGGAACAGAAGGTCCCCCGGAACCGGGCGACGGTGATGCTCGTCGTCGACGTCTCCCTGTCCATGGAGTCCACCGACGTCGCGCCCTCGCGCCTCGAGGCGGCGCAGGAGGCCGCCACGACGTTCTCCAACAACCTCACCCAGGGCGTCAACCTGGGCCTGGTGTCCTTCGCGGGCACCGCCTCGATGCTCGTCGCCCCCACCACGGACCGGGGCCCGGTGATCCGCGCGATCGAGCGGCTCCGGCTGGACGAGCGCACCGCCACCGGCGAGGCCATCTACACCTCCACGCAGGCCATCCAGACATTCACCGACAGCCTCGGTGGGCCGGACCAGGCGCCGCCCGCGCGCATCGTCCTGCTCTCCGACGGCAAGGAGACCGTCCCCGCGGACCCCACCGAGGAGCGCGGCGCCTTCACCGCCGCCGAACGCGCCAAGGAGGCCGGAATCCCGGTCTCCACCATCTCGTTCGGCACCCTCTACGGCACGGTCGACATCCAGGGCCGCTCTCAACCCGTGCCGGTCGACGACGCCTCCCTGCGCACCATCGCCGAGAAGTCCGGTGGCGAGTTCTTCACCGCCTCCAGCCTCGAGGAGCTCGACTCCGTCTACCGCACCCTCGAGGAGCAGATCGGCTACGAGTGGAAAAAGGCCGACGCCTCGCGGCCCTGGCTCATCACCGGGGCGCTGCTGGCGATGCTCGCCGCCGCCGGCTCCCTGGTGGCGCACCGCCGTATCCCGTGACGCGGCCGGAGCGGTGCGGACCGGGGACCGTGCTCCGTTCGCTAGGTTGGGTGTCATGGAATCCGATCCCACCCGCAGCCCAGCGCCGCGCCCCGTCACCCCGCGCACGGTCCTCGTCACCGGAGGCAACCGCGGCATCGGCCGCGCCGTCGCCGAGCGACTCGCGGCCGACGGCCACCGCGTGGCCGTGACCCACCGCGGATCCGGCGCGCCGGAGGGCCTGTTCGGTGTGGAGTGCGACGTCACCGACGCCGAGTCCGTGGACGCCGCCTTCGCCACCGTCGAGGCCGAGCTCGGCCCCGTCGAGGTGGTGGTGTCCAACGCGGGGATCACCGACGACACGCTCCTCATGCGCATGAAGGAGGAACAGTTCACCCGCGTGCTGGACGCCAACCTCACCGGCGCGTTCCGCGTGGCCAAGCGCGCCTCGCGGGGGATGCTGCGCGCCAAGTTCGGGCGGATCGTCCTCATCGGCTCGGTGGTGGGCCAGTCCGGCACCGCCGGCCAGGTCAACTACGCCGCCTCCAAGGCCGGGCTCGTGGGGATGGCCCGCTCCCTGACCCGCGAGCTCGGCTCGCGGGGCGTCACCGCCAACGTGGTGGCGCCCGGGTTCATCGATACCGACATGACCGCCGCGCTCGACGACAAGACGCAGGACCTCGCCGTGGCCGCCATCCCGCTCGGACGGCAGGGCACCGCCGAGGAGGTGGCCGGCGCCGTGAGCTTCCTGGCCTCCGACGACGCCGCGTACGTCTCCGGCGCCGTGATCCCCGTCGACGGCGGCATGGGAATGGGGCACTGATCATGACGTCTCCCGACACCACCGACGCCGCGCCCGCGGGCTCCGGACTGCTCGCCGGCAAGACCGTCCTCGTGACCGGCGTCATCACCGACGCCTCCATCGGCTTCCACATCGCCAAGCACTGCCAGCTCCACGGGGCACAGGTGATCCTCACCGCCTTCGGCCGGCCGTCGCTGGTCAAGGCGATCGCCAAGCGGCTGCCCGAACGTCCGCCCGTCATCGAGCTGGACGTGCAGAGCGCCGACGACCTCGCCGCGCTCGAGGGCCGGGTCCGCGAGCACGCCGACGGACTCGACGGCGTGGTGCACTCGATCGGCTTCGCCCCGCCGTCGTGCCTGGGCCGGGACTTCCTCGAGGCGCCGTGGCAGGACGTCTCCGTGGCACTGGAGGTCTCCGCGTACTCCTACGCCTCGCTCGCCAAGGCGGTGCGGCCGCTACTCCGACCGGGCGCCTCGATCCTCGGCCTGGACTTCGACCCCCGGTTCTCCATGCCGTTCTACAACTGGATGTCCGTGGCCAAGAACGCCCTCGAGGCCGTGAACCGCTACGTGGCCCGCGAGCTCGGCCCCGAGGGCGTGCGCTCCAACCTCATCGCCGCCGGGCCCGTCAAGACGCTGGCCGCCAAGGCGATCGCCGGCGACGCGCTCGGCCCCGGTGGCGAGCTGGACCAGATGCAGGACGAATGGGCCGCGCGGGCCCCGCTGGGCTGGGACGTGGAGGACCCCACCGCCGTCGCCACCACCGCCGTCGCCCTGCTCTCGGACCTCATGCCCGCCACCACCGGCACGGTGATCTACGCCGACGGCGGTGCCGGCACCGTAGCCTTCGCCGGGCGGGAGGGCCTGACGTGACCGACGGCGTGGGCGCGGTGGACGCGCTGCTCCTACTCTCCTTCGGCGGGCCGAACGGCCAGGACGACGTGATCCCGTTCCTCGAGAACGTCACCCGCGGGCGTGGCATCCCCGCCGAGCGGCTCGAGGAGGTGGCCACCCACTACCGGCACCTGGGCGGCCGGAGCCCGCTCAACGAGCTCAACCTCGAGATCATCGCGAACCTCCGCTCCGAGCTGTCCCGCCGCGGTCGCGACCTTCCGGTGTACTTCGGCAACCGCAACTGGGAGCCCTACCTCGAGGACACGCTCGCCACCATGCGCGACGACGGCGTGCGGGCCGCCGCGGTGTTCGCCACCTCCGCCTGGGGCGGCTACTCCGGGTGTGCGCAGTACCAGGAGGACATCCAGCGGGCCCGCCGCACCGTCGAGGACGCGCCCACCCTGTACCGGCTGCGGCAGTTCCACGACCACCCGCGGTTCGTCCAGCGCTTCGCCGACGACCTGCTCGTGGCGCTGGAGGAGGCCCGGGAGAAGGCCCGGGCCGCGGATCATGACGGCGAGGGGGTCGGTTCCGGCGGGGAGCCCCGCCTCGTCTTTACCGCCCACTCCGTCCCCGACACCGCCGACGCCACCGCCGGCCCCACGGAGCTCGGCGGGTTCCTCTACAGCCGTCAGGTAGCCGATTCCGCGCGGCTGGTGGCCGGGGCCGTGGGTGTGGACGAGTACGACGTGGTCTGGCAGTCCCGTTCCGGGCCGCCGAGCGTTCCGTGGCTCGAGCCGGACGTCGTGGACCACGTGCGCGACCTGGCGCGCAGGCACGGGATCCGCGACGTGGTGATCTGCCCGATCGGGTTCGTCTCCGACCACGTCGAGGTGGTGTGGGACCTGGATACCGAGCTGGTGGAGGACACCGAGGACCTCGGTGTGCGTGTGACCCGCTGCGCCACGCCCGGCCCGAGCGCCGAGTTCACCGAGATGGTGTTGCAGTTGCTCGACGAGCTCGAGACGGGGCGAGCGGTCGAGCGCCTCGGCGCGGTGCCCTCGCTGGGCTGCACCCGCGACGGCGAGCGGTGCGCGGTGGACTGCTGCCCCGCGCCGCGCCGGCGCCCGGCCTGACGAGTCTCAGCAGGAACTGCCGAGCGTTGCGGCCTCCGGGAGCGGATCGAGCATCTGGACCCGCGAGCCGTCCCACTGGAAGGTCACGTCGGCACGTCCCGACATCAGGGCGTTGGGCTCGTCGCCCACAGGCCAGCGGTACTCGACCGTCACCGAGTCGTCGGACTCGCCTACAACCTGTCCGAGGATGTCGCAGCGCACGCCGGTGCCGAGGAAGCGGTCCCGGTGGAAGAGCAGGAGCTGGGTGGGGGAGGAGCCCGTCGCCCCCTCGATGGTGATCTCGGCGTAGCCGAGGGTCGGGCACCCCTCCGACTTGCTGTACAGGACCCATCCACGGTCCGGGGCCAGCGAGGTCGGGCGGAAGCCGGCGATGGCCTCCGACACCGCCGAGTCCAGGTCGCACCCGGTGGACCCGGGCTGCTCCCACGGGTCGGTCGGGTCCGGTGCCTCGGCCTGTTCGTCGGGGGCGCCGCCCTCGTCGTCGACGGTAGTCACCACGGTGACGGTCTCGGGTTCCGGGGCACCGACCGGCACCGACCCGTCCTGGCCGCACGCGGTCGCCGCGAGCAGCACGACCGCCGCGACGGCGACGGGAGAGCATCGCGGGCCGAAACGTCCGGTTCGCAGCATGTGAGCACTGTAACCCGTCGGAGTCCGTATCCGGGGCCGTCCGCTCCCGGGTCGACGTCAGCGGACAGCGGTCAGTGTGCCCGGAGCGCCTCTGCTCCGGCCGCCGCGACCGCGGCACGCCGGGCGGCGTCGAGCGCCGAGACCAACCGCCGCAGCACCGGCTCGCGGCCGGCGGGGTCGGCACCGACGCCGGGCAACGCCAGGGCCAGCGCGACGATCGCCTCCACGCGGTCCACGCGGTCGACCAGCTCGAGGACCCGCGGCGTCAGTCCGGCGGGCAGGCGCGTCACGTGCCCGTGCACGTCCACGACGCCTGTAGTGCCACCCCCGGCGGTCGACCGTTCGATGAGCTCGGCCGCCTCCACCACGGCGCGGCCGAGGTCGGCCAGGGCGGCCGCGGGGCCGTCCGGTTGGGGCGCGACCGGACAGTCCGCGACGCCCCGTGCCCGCCACCGCGCCACCTCGCCGTCGACCACCCGGACCGTGAGGCACACCGCCTGGCCCACCACGGGGTCGCGCACCAGCACCCCGCATCCGGCCGCGGCCACGTCCGTGCGCACGGCCGGTACGGGCGGCAGGCTCGCCGAATCGCCGGGCGCGGCCGTGAGCAGCGAGAGCACCTCCGGCGCGGGGAACGGCCCTCCGGCCTCGGCGGATCCGGTCCCGGATCCGCCCGCGCGCCGCAGCGCCGCGACGAGCCCCGGCAGCACCCCGGCCGGGCCGGCTGCGGGGGAGACCCCGTCGAGCATCGCCACGCGGTCGCCGACCACCTCGAGGAGGTGCGCCTGCGCGAGCCCGCCGACATACTCGGTGAGCGCGTCGTAGGGCTGGTCGGCCCAGGCCGTGCGCAGCAGGAACAGCGGTAGCGGCCACGCGGGGTGCAGGGCGGTGCCCTGGATCGCCGGAGAGGTCATGAGATGCCAGCGTACCGCCGCGGATCGGGGGACACACGCCGCGTCGCCCGCATCCCGCGCGCCGGCCGGGCTACCGTGTCGGGCCGTGGCTGACATGTACGGATCCGATGTCCTGGCCGGTACCGCGAAGCGGCGCCGCCCCCAGATCCCGGTGATCGACGCCGAGCGCGACCTCGTGGTGGAGGACTCCGAGTCCGGCTTCTGCGGCGCCGTGGTGGGCTTCGACCGGAGCTACGACGGCGAGTTCGTCAAACTCGAGGACCGTCGCGGCACCGTCCGGCTCTTCGCCATGACCCCGGCCGCGTTCCTCATCGACGGCAAGCCCGTGACGCTGCGCAAGCCGAAGCCCGCCGCGCAGTCGGGCCCCGCGATCACCGCCTCGGGCTCGCGCAGGGTCGAGGGCCTGCGCGCCCGCACGGCCCGCGCCGGACGCATCTGGGTGGAGGGCATCCACGACGCCGCCCTGGTCGAGCGCATCTGGGGCCACGACCTGCGCGTCGAGGGGATCGTCGTGGAGCCGCTGCACGGCATCGACGACCTGCCCGCGCTCGTCCGGGAGTTCGGCCCGCACCCCGGCGCACGGCTCGGCGTGCTCGTGGACCACCTCGTCGAGGGCAGCAAGGAGTCCCGCATCGTCGCCGGCCTCGGCCCGCACGTGCTGGTGACCGGCCACCCGTACGTCGACATCTGGCAGGCGGTCAAGCCCGCGGCAGTCGGCATCCGCGAGTGGCCGACCGTCCCGCGCGGCGAGGACTGGAAGACCGGCATCTGCGAACGCCTGGGCTGGGGCGAGCCCGCGGACGGCTTCCGGCGTGTCCTGGCGGCCGTGTCGAGTTACCGGGACATCGAGCCGGCGCTGCTCGGAGCGGTGGAGCGGCTGGTGGACTTCGTCACCGAGCCCGCCTGACCTCGCCGTCGTCCACCACTCCCGGCCCCTCCCGCCCGTCCGACGCGCCGCAGGGTCGCACCGGGATGCGGGCGTCGAGCCACACCCCGGCAAGCCCGATGACGGCGAAGGCGGCGGTCGCCCACAGCCCCGTGGTCCCCGCGCCCTCCGTCAGCGCGTCCCCGAGCAGGATCGCCGCGACGGTGCCGGGGGCGCTGCCCACGACCCGCGCGGGCAGGAAGTGCGCGAAGCGGATCGAGGAGAGGGCCGCCGCGTAGTTGAGCACGGAGAACGGCACGGCCGGCACCATGCTCAGGCCGACGATCGACGGCCACCCTCGGCGTCGCAGGTGTGCGTCGATCCCCACGACCCTCGGATGCCGCCGCAGGCCGGCGGCCCGCTCGTAGCCGAGGGCGCGGACGCCGAGGAACGCCACGGTCGCGCTGACCGCGGTGGCGATCAGGGCCCCGGGGATAGCCACGGCGGGAACGAAGAGCACGGCCGCCGAATAGGTGAACGTGGACCGCGGGACCGGGAACACGGAGACGACGGCGTAGGTGAGGAAGAAGACGAGGGGGAACCACGCGCCGAGCTCCGTGGACCACTCGCGGATCCGCTCCAGGCCCGGCATCGGCACGAGGAACGCGAGGAGGACCACGGCGAGCATCGCCGCCACGCCCAGCAGGACCCGTCCGCGCACCCGGACGACTCTAGCCCGGTCCGCCGCGCGTCCTGCCCCCGTGTGGACCCGGTGCGATCGGTCGCCCTCCGACGTGAGGGGAGCCTCGACTAGAGTTCCCACCAAGAATCCGTGTCGCTCCGAGAGAGAACGAGGTACCGGTGTCCAGTCCGACCACAGGCCCCGACCTGAACTCCTGGTACGCAGCGGTGGGAGCCGTGCTCGCCAAGGCCGCCCGCAAGGACCCGTCGGAGATGCCCGAGGACGCCTGGCGTTCCCTCGTGGCCACGACGCGCGACGGGATCGAGGTCAACCCGCTCTACACCCGCGCCGACGAGACCGCCGAGCGCCCCGCCCCGGGCGTGTTCCCCTACGTTCGCGGCGGCGACCGCACCGGGCTGCCGGAGAACGGCTGGCACGTGAGTGCCCGTGTCGAGGCCGGCGACTCGGCCTCGGACACCAACACCGCCGTTCTGGACCTGCTGAACCAGGGCGTGTCCGCGCTGTGGCTGCGCGTGTCGGCCGCCGACGTGGCCGGGGTGCTCTCCGGCGTCTACCTGGACCTGGCGCCGGTGACGTTCGACGTGGGTGCGGACGTCGTGGAGGTCGCCGAGGCGTTCCTCGCACACGTGGACGAGCGCAAGGCCGCCGGCGACGGGGTCACGGACCGCGCGGCCATCGTCGCCGACCTGGGCGTGGCGCCGGTGACGGCCGCCTATGCCGCCGGCTCGGAGACGATCGGCCTCGACGCCGCGGTCCGCCTGGCGGCGCAGGTCTCCGAGCGCGAGGAGACCATCCGCACCTTCGTCGCCGACGGCACGGTGTTCCACGCCGACGGTGCCGGGGACGCCCAGGAGCTCGCCTACGCGGTGGCCGCGGGCCTGGAGTACGTCCGCGCCCTCATGCGGGCCGGGCTCTCCGCCGCGGACGCGCTGCGCCAGGTGTCGTTCCGCCTCGCCGCGACGGACGACCAGTTCCAGTCCATCGCCAAGTTCCGCGCGGGCCGCCTCCTGTGGGCCCGCGTCGCCGAGCTCCTCGGCGCGCCCGAGGCCGGCGACGCCCCGCAGCACGCCGTCACCTCGTCGGCCATGATGTCGCGCCGCGACCCGTGGGTGAACATGCTGCGCACCACGCTCGCCGCGTTCGGCGCAGGCGTCGGCGGCGCCACCTCGGTGACGGTCCTGCCGTTCGACGCCTCGGTGCCCGGCGGGCTGCAGAGCACCTCGCGCACCTTCGCCGAGCGCATGGCCCGCAACACCCAGCTCCTGCTGCTCGAGGAGTCGCACCTCGGCTACGTCGTGGACCCCGCGGGCGGCTCCTGGTACGTCGAGTCGCTCACCGACGCGATCGCCGACTCCGCCTGGTCCGCGCTGCAGACCATCGAGGCCGCCGGGGGCCTGGCCGCCGCGATCTCCTCCGGCAGCGTGGCCGACGCCGTCGCCCGGGTGCGCGACGCCCGAGACGCCGACTTCGCCACGCGCACGGCGCCGCTCACCGGTGTCTCCGAGTTCCCCAACCTGGCCGAGCCTCCGCTGGACGCCTCGCGCCGCGGGGGAGAGGGCTACCGCTACGGTCGCGCCTTCGAGGACCTGCGTGACCGCTCGGACGCCCACCTCGACTCCACCGGGACGCGCCCGAGCGTTCTCGTCGCCGGCCTCGGCCCGCAGGCCGAGACCACCGCTCGCGTGACCTTCGTGTCCAACCTGCTCGCCGCCGGTGGCATCGAGGCCCGCAACCCGGGCACCACCGCCGCGGGTGACGTCGCCGGAGCCGTCGAGGGCGACACCATCGCCGTGCTCTGCGGCACCGACAAGCGCTACGCCGCGGAAGGCCCCGACGCCCTCCGCGCGCTCCGCGACGCCGGGGTGTCCACCGTGTACCTGGCCGGCGCCGAGAAGGGCTTCCCAGCGGACGCCGCCGACCGCCCGGACGGCTACCTCGGGCTCGGCATCGACGCCGTCGCCGCCCTGACCACCCTCCTCGACCAGCTGGGAGTGCAGTGAGATGACGACCTTCCCTGACTTTTCCACCGCCCCGTTGCGCGACTCCGAGGCCGAGGCGGCCGACGTCTCCGTGACCGACGAGGGCGCCCACTGGGAGACCCCGGAGGGCATCGACGTCAAGCGCGTCTTCACCAAGGCCGACCGCGACGGCGTCGAGAAGGGCACCGCCGACGCCGCGACCGAGGCGGCCGACGGCGACGAGGTCACGCCGTTCCCGCTCGACACCCTCCCGGGTGCCGCCCCGTTCGTGCGCGGGCCGTACCCGTCGATGTACGTCAACCAGCCGTGGACCATCCGCCAGTACGCGGGCTTCTCCACCGCCGCCGAGTCCAACGCCTTCTACCGACGCAACCTCGCGGCCGGCCAGAAGGGCCTGTCGGTGGCCTTCGACCTGGCCACCCACCGCGGCTACGACTCGGACCATCCGCGGGTCAGTGGCGACGTCGGCATGGCCGGCGTGGCGATCGACTCGATCCTCGACATGCGCGAGCTGTTCGACGGCATCGACCTGTCGTCGGTCTCGGTCTCCATGACCATGAACGGCGCCGTGCTACCGATCCTCGCCCTCTACGTGGTGGCCGCCGAGGAACAGGGGGTGACGCCGGAGCAACTCGCCGGGACCATCCAGAACGACATCCTCAAGGAGTTCATGGTCCGCAACACCTACATCTATCCGCCCAAGCCCTCTATGCGGATCATCTCGGACATCTTCGCCTACACCTCGCAGAAGATGCCCCGGTTCAACTCCATCTCGATCTCCGGCTACCACATCCAGGAGGCCGGGGCGACGGCCGATCTGGAGCTGGCGTACACGCTCGCCGACGGCGTCGAGTACATCCGCGCCGGCCTCGACGCCGGCCTGGACATCGACAAGTTCGCGCCCCGCCTGTCGTTCTTCTGGGCGATCGGCATGAACTTCTCCATGGAGATCGCCAAGATGCGCGCCGGCCGCCTCCTGTGGAGCGAGCTGGTCGAGAAGTTCGGCCCCAAGAGCGAGAAGTCCAAGTCGCTGCGCACCCACTCGCAGACCTCCGGCTGGTCGCTCACCGCGCAGGACGTGTTCAACAACGTCGCCCGCACCTGCATCGAGGCCATGGCCGCCACGCAGGGCCACACGCAGTCGCTGCACACCAACGCCCTCGACGAGGCACTGGCGCTGCCCACCGACTTCTCCGCACGCATCGCCCGCAACACCCAGCTCGTGCTGCAGCAGGAGTCCAACACCGTTCGTCCGATCGACCCGTGGGCCGGCTCGTACTACATCGAGTGGCTCACCGCGCAGCTCGCCGACAAGGCCCGGCTCCACCTGCTGGAGATCGAGGAGGCCGGCGGCATGGCCCAGGCCATCGGCGAGGGCATCCCCAAGCTCCGCATCGAGGAGGCCGCGGCCCGCACCCAGGCGCGCATCGACTCCGGGCGCCAGCCGGTCATCGGCGTGAACAAGTACGTCGTGACCGAGGACCAGGAGATCGAGGTCCTCAAGGTCGAGAACTCGCGCGTGCGGGCCGAGCAGCTCGCCAAGCTGGAGAAGCTGCGCGCCGAACGCGACGAGGACGCGTGCCGGGCCGCGCTCGACAAGCTCACCGCCGCGGCCGACGGCCCCGCGAGCAGCGACCTGGACCGCAACCTGCTCGCGCTGGCGATCGACGCCGCGCGTGCCCACGCGACCGTCGGCGAGATCTCCGACGCGCTCGAGAAGGTATACGGCCGGCACAAGGCCGAGATCAAGACCCTGTCCGGGGTGTACCGGCAGGAGGTCTCCAAGGAGGGCGCCGTGGACAACGTCACCAAGGCCACCCGCATGGCCGACGTCTTTGCCGAGCAGGAGGGCCGACGCCCCCGCATCCTGCTGGCCAAGATGGGCCAGGACGGCCACGACCGCGGCCAGAAGGTCGTGGGCACCGCGTTCGCCGACCTCGGCTTCGACGTGGACATGGGCCCGCTCTTCCAGACCCCGGAGGAGGTGGCCCAGCAGGCAGCCGACGCCGACGTCCACGTCGTGGGCGTCTCCTCGCTCGCCGCGGGCCACCTCACCCTCGTGCCCGCGTTGCGCGACGCCCTCGCCGCCGTCGGCCGCGAGGACATCATGGTGACCGTCGGCGGCGTCATCCCGCCCGGCGATTTCCAGGAGCTCTACGACGCCGGCGCCGCCGCGATCTACCCGCCCGGCACCGTGATCGCCGAGGCCGCGATCGAGCTGCTCGACCGCCTCGCCGGCGAGCTCGGCCACGACCTGTCGTCGGCCGAGTCCGGGGAGGCCTGATCGGACGTGGCCGTCCTCGGCTCCGGCCCGGATCCCGCGGGCTCCGGTAACCCGCTCGGCGCCCTGTCGACCACGGCCGGGACGGGCGCCGTGCGCGGCCCCGTCCCGGCCGCCGACGGGCCGCGCCCGCGCCGCGAGATCGACGTCGATGCACTCCTCGACGGTGTCCTCGCCGACCGGCGGCCGATCCTCGCCCGGGCCATCACCCTGCTGGAGTCCACCAACCCGTCGCACCGGGAGAAGGCCCAGCAGCTCCTGCTCGGCGCTCTACCGCACTCCGGTGGGGCACTACGGATCGGGATCACCGGTGTCCCCGGCGTCGGCAAGTCGACGTTCATCGAGTCGTTCGGTCTCTACCTCGTGGAGAAGGGCCTGAAGGTCGCGGTCCTGGCCATCGACCCCTCGTCCACGAGGACCGGGGGCTCGATCCTCGGTGACAAGACCCGCATGGCGACGCTGTCGACCGAGCCGCGGGCCTACATCCGGCCGTCACCCACCTCCGGCACGCTCGGCGGGGTGGCCAAGGCGACGCGCGAGACGATCGTGCTCATGGAGGCCGCCGGCTTCGACGTGATCCTCATCGAGACCGTCGGCGTGGGCCAGTCCGAGGTCACCGTGGCCGGGATGGTCGACTGCTTTACCTTTCTGACCCTGGCCCGCACCGGCGACCAGTTGCAGGGCATCAAGAAGGGCGTGCTCGAGCTGGCCGACGTGGTGGCGGTGAACAAGGCCGACGGCCCGCACGTCAAGGACGCCCAGCGCGCCGCCCGAGAACTGGCCGCCGCCATGCGCCTGGTGCGGCCGGCCGACGCGATCTGGAAGGTGCCGGTCCTCACCATGTCCGGCCTCGAGGCCGAGGGACTCGACCGCTTCTGGGACGCCATCTGCACGCACCGTTCGACCATGGACGAGGCGGGGGAGTTCGAGGCCCGCCGCGCCCGCCAGCAGGTGGACTGGACATGGTCGATGGTGCACGACACCCTGATGGCGCGGCTGTCCGCCGACCCCGAGGTGCGGCGCGTGGCCCCCGACGTAGAGAAGCAGGTCCGCGCGGGCACGCTCACCGCGGCGCTGGCCGCCCAGGCGATCATCGACGCCTTCGACTCCTGAGCCCACGGCGCTCGCCCGCGGCGGGCGAACAGCAGGCCGATCACACCACCAGGACCACCCCGCCGCCGAATTCAGGAGTGCGGCGAGAGCGCCTTGCGTGCCGGTTCCTCGATGAACCGGTAGCTGGCGGCACCGACGGCGATCGAGCCGGCCACGGTCACGGGCCAGATCACGCCCATCCGCCGGGTCCACAGCGGCGTGCGCGTCAACGGGAAGGCGAAGTGCAGCACGATGAGGTGCCAGAGGAAGATCCCGTACGACCAGCGTCCGATCGCCTGCAGCGGCCGCGACTCGAGGACCGGGAACCGGGCGCCCTCCGGCGCCAGGACGACGGGCCCCAGGACCAGGAACGCCATTGCGGCGGTGAGCCCGTTGCGGGCGGCGTACTCGCGGCCGCTCGGGTGCCGGAATCCCTCGGAGAACCAGCGCGGCACCGTGGTGGCGAGCAGCGCGACGCCCCCGGCGGTCCACCAGCCCCATCGCGCGACCTGCCCCCGACTGAGGCGCGCGAGCACGCCGGGCCGCGCGGTCGCCAGCTCGGCGAGCAGCATCCCGGAGGCGAACCACGCCGAGAACGCCGGCGGCAGGATCTGATCGTTGACCCCCTGGGGCAGCAGCCGGAGCCGATGCCAGGGGACGAGCGGGAACAGAAGGCCCGAGAGACCGAACGCGCCGACGGCGGGCAGGCGCCACCGGGACGCCGCGCCCCGCAGGTTCCTCATCCCGGTCCACAACGCGGGAAGCGTGAGGTAGTAGGCCATCTCCACCGCCAGCGACCACGCGTGGGTGATCCCGGAGACGAGGAACTTGCGCTGATAGATCTGCGTGAGCGTGAGGTTGCGCAGCCACACGACGGGTCCGTTGACCCGGTTCTGCGGCAGCACCACCATCGCCACGGCCACGAGAACCGAGTACGCCGGCATGATCCGCACGAGCCTGGCCCGCAGGTAGGGGAGCACCGCGCGGGCGGTCCCGGGCCGGTCGCGGCGGGCATGGTCGGCGTGCGCCCGCCAGAGCAGGAAGCCGGTCTTGGCAAAGAAGACCGCGACCAGCATGTCGAGCCGCCCGAACAGGCGCCGCACCGGCGTGCCGAACGACATGCGGGTCACAAACGCCACGTGAGTGGTGATGATCCCGATCGCCGCCAGCCCACGGAGCCCCTCGAGCGCCGGGATGTGGCCACGGGATCCGGCGAGCCGCGGCTCCGCCGACATCGGCGCCCCGCCCGCCGCAGACCCCCCGGGAGCCCCCGAAGCCACTGGATCCGAAGCCTCCGCGGAGGCGGCCGCTGCCGCCCCGGACCCCTGCGCCGGGGCCGTCTCCTGCTGCACCAGACGGCGCGCCGCGAACCCGGCCGCGACGGCTCCACCAGCGAGGGCGACGGCGGCGACACGCCTCATGGACACTCCCGGGACGACTGAGATGGAACGACGATGCGTCTCCTGACAGCTCGGTTGCCGCTGCCAGGGCATCCGGGAGAGATTAGCACCGGTTCTAGTCGCCGACCCCGACACGGTCCGGGACGGACGCCACGGGTCTCACCCCGGATCGGCGAGGGCGGCCATGACCTCGTCCAGCACCGCGTCCGGCCCGCCGGAAACGGAGAGGTCGACGACGAGGGCGGCATTCGCCGGCCGCCCGCGGTGCCCGCGGCGGTCCTCGACCGTCATCCCGCGGGTGTGCTCGCCCGCGCACTCGACGCGCAGGTGCACGGGTTCCGTCACCGCCGCCTCGGGGTGCAGTGCCAGCCACGCGACCAGCGGGTCGTGCACCTGGGCCAGGTAGCCCTCGCCCACGGAGTCGTGGAACTCGAAGTAGAACCGCAGTGCATCCACGAGGTGCCGTGCCAGCCGAGCGGCCCGGCCGTCCGCCGACGCCGCCTGCGCGAGCAGCCGATCCGAACGCTCCGGCGTCCACACCGACCGCTCGGTGAGGTTCAGCCCGCACCACCACGCCGGCGCGACTGCCGGATCGGCCGCCCGCGCCGCCTCCCAGGCCAGGCATACCGCGTCGGCGGACTCGGGATCGACGTCGACGTTCCACTCGCTCACCGGCGTGGTGTTGCCGAGATGCCCGCGGAACGTCCCACCCATCACCACCAGCCTGCTCAGGAGCCGGGGGAGTGCGGGCTCCAGGTCGAGGGCCGTGGCCAGTGTGGACGAGGGCCCGGTCACCACGGCGACGAGCTTCCCCGGGTGGGCCCGGGCGAGATCCACCCAGAGGCGGGCACCACTACGGGCGTCGAGGGCCCTCGTCGCTGTCCCCTCCTCCCGTTCCGGCAGGACGGCGTGCCCGGCGCCACGCGGGCCGTGGGTCTCGGGTGTGAAGGCGTGCGGAACCACGGTGGCCCCGGCCGCGCCGGCGGCCACCGGCACCTCGACGCCGGCGCCGGCGAGGTCGATCCAGGCCAGGGCATTGCGCACGGTGTCGTCGATCCCCACGTTGCCGGCGGTGGCCACCACACCCTGTAGCGCGATCCGCCCGGCGCGGTGCTCGGCGGCGAGGTAGGCGATCGCCAGGGCGTCGTCGATCCCCGGGTCGCAGTCGAGCAGGACCGGGGTCTGCCGGCTCACCACGGGCTCGGCTCGAAGTCCTTGAGAAAACAGCCGTAGAGGTCCTCGCCGGCCTCGCCACGGACGATCGGATCCACGACGCGCGCGGCGCCGTCCACGAGGTCGAGCGGAGCGTGGAATCCCTCCTCGTGCAGGCGCACCTTGGTCACGTGCGGGCGTTCGTCGGTGATCCACCCGGTGTCCACGGCCGTCATGAGGATGCCGTGCTCGGTGAACATCTCCTCGGCGGAGGTGCGGGTGAGCATGTTGAGGCCCGCCTTGGCCATGTTGGTGTGCGGGTGCCCGGCGCCCTTGTAGCGCCGCGAGAACTGGCCCTCCATCGCGGAGACGTTCACGACGTACTTGCGGCGTGCCTCGGAGGCCGCCAGCGCCGGACGCAGCCGCGAGACCAGGATGAACGGCGCCACCGAGTTGCACAGCTGCACCTCGAGCATCTCCATGGGCTCGACCTGCTCGACCGTGGCCACCCAACTGTTGTGGTCCACCACGTCCGGCAGCAGCCCGCCGGCGTCGATGGCGGTCCCGGCGGCCACCCGGTCCAGCGACGCCGACCCGGCCTGCAGGGCGAGCTGCGCGATGTGGTCGGCCTCCCGCTCGGCCTCGTCGGCGCCGATGAGCGCGGACTCGCCGCCCATGAGCGCCGCCGGGTGCAGCTCGGAGGTACGGCCCATCGTCACCATGGGGACCTCGGCCGCGCGGCCGGTAATCGGCGCCGACTCGCCCTCGACCAGCCCAGAGTACGAGCCGGGGGAGCGGCGCACTGTCTGCGCGGCGTTGTTGATGAGGATGTCCAGCGGCCCGGCGGCGGCCACCTCGTCGGCCAGCGCCACCACCTGGGCGGGGTCGCGCAGGTCCACGCCGATCACGTGGACGCGGTCGGCCCAGTCCGCGTAGTCGTCCATCGACGCGAACCGGCGGACGGCGTCGCGCGGGAAGCGGGTCGTGATGGTGACGTCCGCGCCCGCCCGCAGCAGCATCAGCCCGATGTACATGCCGATCTTGGCGCGCCCACCGGTGAGCAGCACGCGCCGCCCACGCAGATCCATCTCCGGGTCGCGCTTTGCGCGGTTGACCGCCGCGCACGTGGGGCAGAGCTGGTGGTAGAACGCGTCGACCTGGGTGTAGAGCTCCTTGCACACGTAGCAGGCCTGCGCCCGCTGCAGATGGCCCGCGACGGCCCCCGGGGCGTTGGACACCAGTCGGATCCCGGCCGTCTCGTCGTCGATCCGGGTGGGCGAGCCGGTCGCGGTGGCCTCGATCACCGCCTTGTCCGCCTCCTGCCGCGCCCGGCGCACCTCGGCCCGGCGCGCCTTCTTGAGGTACTTGAACATCCGGCCCACGGCCCGCTGGACGGTCACCGAATCCGGGTCGTCGGCGGGGAGCCCCCCGACCTCGTCGAGGACGCGGAGGCAGATCTCGAGGTCGGTGGGGTCGATGCGCTGCTGCGGGTCGGTGCCGGTCACCAGGACACGGTACGACGAGGTGGCCGGCCCCTAAACGCTCGCCCCTGGCCGGGGAGCCACCACACCCTCCCGGAGCCCGGCGAGCGCCGCTGCCATGGCCTCGCGGTCGCGGGCGTCGAGCGGGCCCGCGGGCACCCGGGCGAATCCGTACCGGGCCGCGTAGGCGTCCGAGACGAGCTGGGCGTGCGCCTCGATCGGCCAGTCGCCCCGCCCTCCGGGCCGGGATGCCGCCCCGGCCGGTCGGTCGAGCACCCGCCGCCAGTCGTAGGCCCTTCGGCCCAGGCTCAGCTGCTCGAGCAGCGCCCGGGGGACGTACTGCGGCCCCACGTGGCGCCCCTGCCACACGTGCGCGAGTTCGTGGACCAGCGTCGGGGTGGCCCGCGGCCGGTCCGTGCGGACGATCCCCGGGTCCGAGCCGAGGTAGATCAGCCCGGGCAGCGCGAACGCTCGCGGGTGCGGGATACCGGGGACGTGACCGCGGCGGATCATCACCGCCGCGGGGTCGAACGCGTCCCCGAACAAGCCCCGCAGGTCCTCCAGGACCTCGGGCGGCAGCGCGAGCCGCGGCGGCGCCAGGCCCCGCCGATCGGCGAGCCGGTCGGCGAGTCGGGAGATCGCGCCCAGGGCGATCCCGGCGGCGTCGGCGAGCGGGCAGCGCACGGGCATGGGGTCATCCTGCCCGGCCGCTGCGGCCATCCGCCAGCACAGCTCGTTCCCCGTGACGATGGAGGGGGAGCCGAAGGTCGTCCGGTACGAGCGTGTCGCGTCCTAGCGACCGACGCCCCACGCACCGTCGCGGCGCATCGCCACCACCGGTAGCGCGGTGACGACCGGCGGCACCCACAGCGGCGCCGGGCCCACCGGCACATGCAGGGGGCCGGGCGCTGCGCCGCGCGTGAACTGCACGGGGGCGGGGGCCCGCCCGGCGAGGAACCGCGGGGGAGCCAACATCGCGGCGGCATCCGAGGCGGGGACCGCCGAGGCGAGCAGGCGGTAGGTGCCGTCGGGCGGCCGGCCGAGCAGAACCGCTCCCGGGCCCCGGCGCCTGTTGCCGGAAACGGGCGCGGCGCTGGCGACACCGCCGGGGTAGAAGCCCACGTAGACGTCCAGGTCGTCGCCGAGTCCCTCCGCCACCTCCACGATGACCGGGACCGTCGGTCCCGGTGGCGGCGCGGGCGTCGCGGCGGCGCCCGGGCCGGCGAGCCAGTCCTCGACCGGGCCGCGCAGCCCGGCGAAGGCGGAGGGGCTCACCCCGACCTCACTGCGGAAGCGGCGAGAGAAGGTCCCCAGCGAGCTGAAGCCCGACTCGTGGCACGCCTCGGTGACGGACGCGCCGGCGAGCAGCAGGCCCTTGGCCAGCTCGAAGCGTCGCGCGGTGATCGTGGCCCCGAGTCCGGCCCCGGTCTCGCGCTCGAACAGCCGCATGAGGTGGAAGGGGCTGTAGCCGACCGCCTCGGCGACGGCGTGGACGCCGTCGAGCTCCGTGAGGTGCGCGTCGATGAGCCCGCCCACCCGGTCGGCCACCCGCGCGCCGTGGGCGGACGTCGCGCTCCACGGCGAACCCGCCGGGTCTGCTGCACCCATGCCCCAGACGGTAGGCGCCCGGGCCGACATCCGTAAGGGCTCAAAGAATAGGACCCCGGATCGTCAGACGATCCGGGGTCCATCTACTGTCTCGACACAGTGTGCGCGAGGGGGGACTTGAACCCCCACGTCCGTTAATAGGACACTAGCACCTCAAGCTAGCGCGTCTGCCATTCCGCCACTCGCGCTCGCACTACTGCTTCGCCGGTTGTCCGGCTTGGTCGTGCGAGGAATGACACTAGCGGATCGCCGATCCCGGGGCCAAATCGGCCCCCGCGCACCGGACGCGCACGGGGTTCATCGCTGGTAGACAGGGACGTGACCGGTACGAGACGACGCCTGAGAACCCCAGGAGGACCGATGACCGACTTCCGTGTTCCCAACCCGTACGACGCCCTTCCCGACCTGCCCGTGCTCGAGGTGTCGAGCGAGTCGTTCGCCGAGGGCGCCACGCTCAGCGCCCCGCAGCTCGGTGGCAAGATGGGCGTCGAGGGCGGCGAGGACAAGTCCCCGCAGGTGAGCTGGTCCGCCGGCCCGGAGGGCACCAAGACCTACGTCGTGACCGTCTTCGACCCGGACGCCCCCACCGCGTCGGGTTTCTGGCACTGGTCGGTGGCCAACATCCCGGCCGACGTCACCTCGCTGCCCGAGGGGGCGTGCACGGGCGACGACTGCTCCGGGCTGCCCGACGGCGCGGTGGTGGTGCGCAACGACGCCGGCTTCAAGGGCTTCGTGGGCGCCGCTCCACCGGAGGGCCACGGCCCGCACCGGTATATCCTCGCCGTCCACGCCGTGGGCGACGAGATCGGGCTGGACGACGATGCCTCGTGCGCGTTCGTCGGCTTCAACCTCTTCGGCCAGGGCCTGGCCCGCGGCACCACCACGGCGCTCTTCGAGCAGTGAGCCGCTGACCGCAGGGGCCGTCGGTCACCGCACCGCGGAGCCGACGGCCTCGCCCAGCGAGGAGAACCCTCCCTGCCGGAGCCGTCGGGCCACCAGGCGGTTGGTGTCGCGGATCAGGCCGGTGCCCCCGTAGATGAACCCGGTGTAGGTCTGCACGAGGTTCGCGCCGTGGGTGATCCTCTCCCACACGTCCTCGGCGGTCTCGACGCCGCCCACCGAGATGATCACCAGCCGGCCGCCCGCCCGGGCGTGGATCCGGGCGAGCACCTCGCGGGAGCGGGCCGCGACGGGCGCGCCGGAGATGCCGCCGGCGCCCAGCGCCTCCACCTCGGCCGCCGGGGTGGCGAGCCCCTCGCGGGAGATCGTCGTGTTGGTGGCCACGATGCCCGCCAGACCCAGTTCGAGCGCCAGGTCGGTGACGGCGTCGACGTCCTCGTCCGACAGGTCCGGCGCGATCTTGACCAGGACAGGAACGGTCGCCACCTCGTCGACCGCCGCGAGGATGGGCCGCAGCGATTCCACCGCCTGGAGGTCGCGGAGGCCCGGCGTGTTGGGGGAACTGACGTTGACGACGAGGTAGTCGGCCAGGCCTGTGAGCATCGTGGCCGAGGCCACATAGTCGCGGACGGCGTCCTCCGCGGGGACCACCTTGGTCTTGCCGATGTTGATGCCCACCGGGTCGGCGCTGCGCCGGCGGCGCAGGTTGTTGGCGGCGTTGCCCGCGCCGTGGTTGTTGAAGCCCATCCGGTTGAGGATCGCCCGGTCGGCGACGAGCCGGAACAGGCGCGGCGCGGGGTTGCCCGGCTGCGGCGAGGCCGTGACCGTGCCCACCTCGCTGAACCCGAAGCCGATCGCGCCCCACGAGTCCACGGCCGCCGCGTTCTTGTCGAACCCGGCCGCAAGGCCGAGCGGGCCCGGAAAGGAGCGGCCCAGGACGTCCTGGGCGAGGATCGGGTCCTGCGCGCCGAGGACGCGCCGGACGAGCGCGCCGAGCGGCGGGATCAGCGTGAGGAGCTTGAGCACCCCGAACACCAGGTGGTGGACGCGCTCTGCGGGAAAGCGGAAGAGCACGGTCTTGAGCAGCGGGTACACGGTCCTCCTCAGGGGACGTGGGTCGTGACGGATCAGCCTTCGGGCTCGTCGAGCGTGGGGCGCAGCAGGTGCAGGCCGGCACCGCCAGCGGAACCCACCACCACGGTGCCCGAGTCGGTGACCACCACCGAGTTGGGCTGGCGGAGCGTCGCCACCTCGGCCCGGCGCGATCCGAAGCCATCGCCGAGATCGTACGCCTGGAGGGTGTTGGTCCCGGTCGAGGTCATCCACACCACCTCCCGCGAGGCGTCCTCCGCCACGGCCCACGGCGCGTCCGCGACGGGGAACATCTGGTGCAGGCGCACCGGATCGGTCGAGTACACCAACAGTGCGTCGCCGACCGTGTCGCTCGCCACCACCGAGTCCCCGGCGAACGGGGCGACCATCCCGGCACCCTTGCCGGCGCGCAGCAGCGGGCCCGCGGTGTCCTCGGAGAGGTCCACGCTGGCGATCACCGTGTCGGGGCGGCTCAGGGCCGTCACCGACCCGTCGCTGGCCACGGAGAGCAGGTCCACCGAGGTCAGCCCGCGAACGCGGTGCTGCTCGGCGCCCTCGGCGTCGCGCACCACGACCTCGCCGTCGGCGGTGCCGGTGAGCAGGCGGCCGTCGTCCGTGAGCGCCGCCGCGGTCACCGGGCCGAGCCCGGAGATCCGACGCTCGTCGCCGGTCGGGGGCACCACCACCACGCCGTCGGCGTAGGGCACGACCACGGCGCCGTCAGGTCCCGCCGTGGCCGGCCCGGCATCGGCGGGCAGCTCGACGGTGCGGTCCTCGGTCCAGTCGGTCCCCTCGACGTCGCCGATCAGCAGGCGCGCCGGGTCGGCGAGCTGGACCGCCACGCGGTCGCCCGCGGCGACCAGGGCCACCACCTCGCCGTCGACCTCCACGACCTCCCCATCGTCGGGTTCCGCGGCGGGCGGGGAGACGGCGGGCTGCGCGTTGCCCTGCTCGACGGCGTTGTGGCCCTCGAGCTGGCTGGCGGCCTGGGAACAGCCCGCCAGGCCCATCGCGAGCGCGAGCAGCGCGGCGGGCAGAGCGGTGCGACGGCGGACACGCAGGGTCACGGTGATCCTTTCGACTGCCCGACATTGTCCACGACGCGGGCCCTCAGGTGGCGCCCAGGTCGGAGCGACTACCCTCTGCCGAGTGAACGCAACGGTCCTCGCCGCCCCCGCCACCGAGGGAATGTCGTGGCTCCAGGTGGTCGTGCTCTCGCTCCTCCAGGGCCTCACCGAGTTCCTGCCCGTGTCCTCGTCCGGGCACCTGCGGATCTTCTCCACCTGGTTCTTCGGGCAGGACGCCGGCGCCTCGTTCACCGCGGTCGTCCAGCTCGGCACCGAGGCGGCGGTGCTCGTCTACTTCTTCACGGACATCGTCCGGATCCTCATCGCCTGGTTCCGGGGAGTGTTCCGGCCCGAGCACCGCGACGACCCCAACTACCGGCTCGGCTGGTACGTCATCGTGGGCTCGGCCCCCATCGCGATCATCGGCTTCGTGGGCAAGGACCTCATCCGCGACAACCTGCGGAACCTGTGGATCACGGCCGCGGTGCTCATCGGGTTCTCCTTCGTCTTTCTCCTCGCCGAGAAGCTCGGCCGCCAGGACCGCCCCGTCGACGGCAAGTCGCTCGAGGGGCTGACGATGAAGGACGCGGTCGTCATGGGCTTCGCGCAGTGCCTGGCCCTCATCCCCGGGGTGAGCCGCTCGGGCGGCACCATCTCGGCGGGCCTGTTCCTCGACATGTCCCGCGAGGCCGCCGCCCGGTTCTCGTTCCTGCTGGCGATCCCCGCCGTGCTCGCCTCCGGCCTGTTCAGCCTGCCCGACGCGTTCGCGCCGTCGTCGGTGGGACAGTCCGCGAGCGGGATCCAGCTCCTCGTGGGCTCGGCCATCGCGTTCGTCGTGGGCTACGCGGCCATCGCCTGGCTCCTGCGCTTCGTCCAGAAGCACTCCCTTGCCTGGTTCGCCGGCTACCGGATCCTGCTGGGCCTGCTCGTCATGGGGCTGCTCGCCACGGGGACCATCCCCGCGTCCTGACGTGGCCCGCGTCCCGGCCGGCTCCCGCCGGTAACCTGCGGGCATGACCGTCATCCTGCTCCGGCACGGCCGCTCCACCGCCAACACGGCGCGAACCCTGGCCGGCCGCACGCCCGGCGTCGGGCTCGACGAGACGGGCCGAGCGCAGGCCGACGCGCTCGTCACCCGGCTCGACGGCCTACCCGTGGAGGCCCTCGTGCGCTCGCCGCTCCTGCGCTGCCGCGAGACCGTCGAGCCGCTCGCCTCCGCGCTCGGCCTGGAGCCCACGATCGACGAGGGCCTGGTCGAGGTGGACTTCGGCACGTGGACCGGCCGGGTGCTCAGCGAGCTCGCGGAGGAGCACATCTGGTCGGTGGTGCAGCAGCACCCGTCGTCGGCGATCTTCCCCGAAGGCGAGTCCATGGCGCAGATGGCGATCCGCGCCGTGTCCGCCGTCCGGATGCACGACCGGCGGCTCGCCGACCAGGCCGGGCGCGACGTGCTGTGGGTGGCCTGCAGCCACGGCGACGTGATCAAGGCGGTCCTCGCCGACGCGTACGGGATGCACCTGGACCACTTCCAGCGGATCGTCGTGGAACCCGCGTCGGTCTCCGTGGTGCGGTACACGCCGCACCGGCCGTTCGTGCTCCGGGTCAACGACACCGGGGGAGACCTGTCGAGCCTGCGCGGCGAGCCGGCCGGGCACGTGAGCAACGCCACGCCCACCCACGCCGCCTCGGACGCCGTCCCCGGCGGGAACGTACCCTGAGAGATCGCGGGACCAGGCAGGACCGAGGAGGAGGCGAGCCGGCATGAGCAGGGCGGTGCACGAGTTCCATGACCCCACGCGGTTCATCGTGGGCACGGTCGGGCAGCCCGGCGAACGCGTCTTCTTTGTCCAGGCCACCGGCGACGGCCGCACCGTCTCGGTGCGGTGCGAGAAGCAGCAGGCGCAGATCCTCTCGGAGAAGATGGGCGCGCTGCTCGACGAGGTCGCGGCCCGCACCGACACGACCGTGCCGCCGGCCGCGCACACCGTCGATGACCTCGAGCCGCTCGAGATGCCCGTCGACCCCGAGTTCCAGGTGGGCACCATGGGCCTGGGCTGGGACGGCGAGAAGAACCTCGTGGTGGTGGAACTGCTCGCGATGGACCCCGGCGCCACCGACGAGTCCGTGGTCCTGTCGGACTCCGAGGACGCCCCCGACGCACTGCGCGTCTTTCTCACCCCCGCCCGCGCCCGGCAGTTCGTCCTGCGCAGCGAGAGGGTGGTCTCCGCCGGCCGCGAGCCGTGCCCGCTGTGCGGGGAGCCCATCGACGCGGCCGGGCACCTGTGCGTGCGGCTCAACGGGTACCGGCCGCGGTCCCGCGGGGAGCTCGTCGAGCTCATCGAACCGTGACCGGCCGCGCGGCCCCGCCCGAGCTCACCGTCCAGGCCCGCATCCCCTCCGGGAGCAACGCCGTCTACCGCTGCGTGGACGCCGACGGTGACGCGTGGGTCTACAAACCGTCGCTGGGGGAACGACCGCTCGCCGACTTCCCGGACGGCACCCTCGCCGCGCGGGAGGTCGCCGCCTACCTCGTGTCCGTGGCGTTGGGCTGGGACCTCGTCCCGGAGACCGTCGCCGTGAGCGGGCCCGGTGGGCCCGGGATGGCGCAGCGGTGGATCGACGAGGTGCCCGACGACGAGGCGGGCGGACCCGACCCGGTGGACGTCCACCCGGTGGACGCCGTGCCCGACGGCCGTGTCCCGGTCCTCCGGGGCGAGGGGGCCCGCGGCGAGGACGTGGTGGTGGCCCACACCGTCGACGAGCGGGTCCGGCGCATCGCGCTGCTCGACCACGTCGTCAACAACGCCGACCGCAAGGGCGGCCACCTCCTCGTGGACACCGGGGGGGTGGTGTGGGCGATCGATCACGGCCTGTCGTTCCACGTCCAGCCCAAGGTCCGGACCGTGCTGTGGGGGTGGGCGGGTCAGGCGCTGCCGGCCGACGACCTCGATGGCCTGCGGCGCCTCCGGACCGCCCTGCGTGACGCGGACACGCTCCGGCTGGGCCTGGCGGACCTGCTGGACCCCGCCGAGATCGACGCCCTCGAGCACCGGGTCGAGGCCCTCGTCGAGGCCGGCGTCTTCCCCGTCCCCGGCCCCGGATACCCCCTGCCCTGGCCGCTGTTCTGACACGCGTCTCTAGACTCGGCCGCATGCACTCGTGGTCCGCGCCCGCCGTTCCCGCCGTCCCAGGCGAGGCCGCGGCACTCCGGCTCTTCGACACGGCGAGCGGCGAGGTCCTGCCCGTGGACGCCGGACCCGTCGCCCGCATGTACGTGTGCGGGATCACCCCGTACGACACCACGCATCTCGGGCACGCGGCCACCTACCTGGCCTTCGATCTGGTGTACCGCCAGCTCCTCGACGCCGGCCACGAGGTCCACTACGTCCAGAACACCACCGACGTCGACGACCCGCTGTTCGAGCGCGCCGAGCGCGACGGCGTGGACTGGCGTGAGCTGGGCGCGATCGAGACCGACCGGTTCCGGTCCGACATGGAGGCGCTGCGCGTCCTGCCGCCCCGCGACTACGTGGCCGCCACCGAGACGATCGACGAGGTCGTGGAGATGGTGGCCGAGCTCCTCGACCGCGGGCACGCCTACCGCATCGACGAGGCCGTGGACGGTCACGCGGACGTCTACTACCGGCACCGCGCCACCGTCGACTTCGGCTACGAGTCCGGGTACGACGACGCGGCGATGGCGGCGGCGTTCGCCGAGCGTGGCGGCGACCCCGACCGCGCCGGCAAGGAGCATCCCCTGGACGCCCTGCTGTGGCGGATGGAGCGCCCCGGCGAACCGTCGTGGCCCTCGCCGTGGGGAGCCGGCCGCCCCGGCTGGCACATCGAGTGCTCGGCCATCGCCCGCAACCGGCTCGGCATGGGGTTCGACATCCAGGGCGGCGGCAGCGATCTCGCCTTTCCGCACCACGAGTTCTCGGCCGCGCACGCCGAGGCGGCCACGGGCGACGCCCGGTTCGCCCGGCTCTACGTCCACGCCGCGATGATCGGGCTCGACGGGGTCAAGATGAGCAAGTCTCTCGGCAACCTCGTGCGCGTCCAGCAGCTCCGCGAACAGGGCGTGGACCCGGCACTCATCCGGCTCGGCCTGTTCGTTGGCCACTACCGCACGGACCGCTCGTGGTCCGACGACGTGCTGGCGGACGCCCGCGACCGGCACGCGGCGTGGTCCCGGGCCGTGGCCCGAGGCACCGGCGCCGACGCGGCCGACGCGGTCCGGGCCCTACGGGAGCGGCTGGCCGACGACCTCGACACACCGGGCGCCCTCGCGGCCATCGACGCGTGGGCCGGGGCCACGCTCACCGGGGACGCGTCCGACCCCGGCGCCGGCGCCGCCGTCGCGACCGCGATCGACGCGCTGCTGGGCATCCGTCTCTGACCGGCCCCGCCTGCCCCGCCCGGCCCGCCCGGCCCGCCCCGGCATCTGCTCGAGCAGATGCCGGGGTGAATCGTCCTCGCCACGGTTCGCGTACAACCGCCCCGGCGCGCGCCATGGCGGCTGTGCGCTAAAGGGGGCGTGCGTCATCTGCTCGAGCAGATGGCGGGGAACGGCCAGGCGCCGGCGCGCTATATGCCGGGGAACGGCCAGGCGCCGGCGGGCTAGATGCCGGGTAGCCCTAGGTGCCGTCGGTGTCGCCGCGGTCGCCGCGGTCGCCGCGGAGGAACTTCTCGAACTCGGCGGCAATCGCGTCGCCGTCCACCAACGGCATGGCGTCGCCGTCGGCGGCGCGACCGCGGTCGGGCTCCGGGTCCACACCCGGATCCACCTGGCCCTCGTCCACGCGGTCCTCCAGGGACTGGATGTAGTCGCGCAGGTCGTCGTCCTCGCGGGCGGCCACGTCCACCTTCTCGACCCACGACCGGGCCTGGGAGCGCAGGGCGTCCATCGGCACCGCGATGCCCAGCTGCTCGCCGAGCCACGAGAGCATCGCCTCGGTCCCGCGCGGATTGGGCGGCGAGGCCACGTAGTGGGGGATCCCCGCCCACAGGCTCAGGGCCGGCACGCCGGCCTCGGTGAGCAACTGCTGCAGCACGCCGGTCATTCCGGTGGGGCCCTCGTAGTCCGAGGCGTCGACCCCCATCCCGCCCACGCGCTGGCGGCTGAAGGCGGCCCCGGTCAGGGGGACCGGCCGGGTGTGGGGGATGTCCGCGAGGTAGGCGCCCAGCAGGACCACCTGGGTCACCTCGAGGGTGTCCACCAGGTCCACGAACTCGGCGGCGAAGCGGCGCCACTTGAGGGCCGGCTCCGGCCCGTGGACCAGCACCACGTCGTGGGCGTAGCCGTCGGGCCGGCACACCGACACCATGATCCGCGGCCACTCGATCGCCCGGGAGACGCCGCCGGCGTGCCGCACGAGCGGGCGATGGTCGAGGTAGTCGAAGAAGTCGTCGCCGCCGATCTCCGCGATCGGGCGCGCCTCCCAGTTCAGGGCCAGGTGCTCGATCGTCCCCGTGGCCACGTCGGCCGCATGGTTCCACCCCTCGAACGCCACGAGCATGATCGGGTTCTCCACGTCGAGGTGTCCGTCGGAAGTCCAGTCGACCGTCATCCGTCCAGCCTACGTTCGACCTCGTCGTCGTCCCACCTACACTGACGGTCATGTCTGCCGCTTTCGATTCGCCCTTGTTGGACGCCGCCCGTCGGCGTGTACTCATCGGGGACGGGGCGATGGGAACCATGTTGCAGGCCGTGGACCTCGACGTGGACGACGACTTCCTGGGCCTCGAGGGCTGCAACGAGATCCTCAACGCCACCCGCCCCGACGTGGTGGCGGAGATCCACCGCGCCTTCTTCGCCGCCGGGGCCGACCTGGTGGAGACCAACACCTTCGGCTGCAACCTGTCCAACCTCGCCGACTACGACATCGTGGACCGGATCGAGGAGCTGGCCGAGAAGGGTGCCGCGATCGCGCGGAAGGTCGCCGACGAGATGGGCCCCTCCGAGGACGGCACCCCGCGGATGGTCCTGGGTTCCCTCGGGCCGGGTACCAAGCTGCCCTCTCTCGGTCAGACCACCTTCGAGGAGATCCGCGACGCCTACGCCCGCGCCGCCGAGGGGCTGGCCCGAGGCGGGATCGACGCCTACCTCATCGAGACCAGCCAGGACCTGCTGCAGGTCAAGGCCGCCGTCCTCGGTTGCCAGAGCGGCATGGAGGCCGCCGGCAGGAAGCTGCCGATCATCTCGCACGTCACCATCGAGACCACCGGCACCATGCTGCTCGGCTCGGAGATCGGCGCGGCGCTCACCGCCCTGGAACCGCTGGGCATCGACATGATCGGCCTCAACTGCGCCACGGGCCCGGCGGAGATGGTGGAGCACCTGCGCTACCTCTCGCAGCACGCCTCGGTCCCGGTGTCGGTGATGCCCAACGCCGGACTGCCGGAGCTCGGCCCGAACGGCGCCGTCTACCCCCTCGGCGCCGAGGACTTCGGCCCCCAGGTCGCCGACTTCGTCTCCGAGTTCGGTCTGTCCATGGTGGGCGGCTGCTGCGGCACCACGCCCGAGCACATCACGCGCCTGCGCGAGCAGGTGCTGGGCCGCACCCAGGCCGAGCGTGAACCCGCGCCGATCAATGCCGTGTCCTCGCTGTACTCGGTCACGCCGCTGCGGGCGGACGCCGGGATCATCATGATCGGCGAGCGCACCAACGCCAACGGCTCCAAGAAGTTCCGCGAAGCCATGCTGGCCGGTGACTGGGACACGTGCATGGAGATCGCCAAGGGCCAGATGCGCGACGGCGCGCAGATGCTCGACCTGTGCGTGGACTACGTGGGCCGCGACGGTTCGGGCGACATGGCCGAGCTCGCCGGCCGCCTGGCCACCTCCTCGACGCTGCCGATCATGCTCGACTCCACCGAGCCCGACGTGATCCGCGCCGGTCTGGAGCACCTGGGCGGGCGCTGCGCCGTCAACTCGGTGAACTACGAGGACGGCGACGGCCCCGACTCGCGCTTCCAGCGCATCATGCGGCTCGTCACCGAGCACGGCGCCGCCGTGGTGGGCCTCACGATCGACGAGGAGGGCCAGGCCCGCACCGCCGACCACAAGGTGCGGATCGCCGAACGCCTGATCGCCGACCTCACGGGCAACTGGGGGGTCGACGAGGACGACATCATCATCGACTGCCTCACCTTCCCCATCTCCACCGGCCAGGAGGAGGTGCGCCGCGACGGCATCGAGACGATCGAGGCGATCCGCCGGCTCACCGAGGCACACCCGCGCATCCACACCACGCTGGGTCTGTCCAACATCTCGTTCGGCCTCAACCCGGCCGCGCGGCAGGTCCTCAACTCGGTGTTCCTCCACGAGTGCATCCAGGCGGGCCTGGACACGGCCATCGCACACAGCTCCAAGATCCTGCCGATGAACAAGATCGACGAGCGGCAGCGCGAGGTGGCGTTGGACCTGGTCTACGACCGCCGGCGCGACGACTACGACCCGCTGCAGGTGTTCATGGAGCTGTTCGAGGGCGTGTCCGCGGCCAGCGCCAAGGACGAGCGCGCGGCAGAGCTCGCGGCGATGCCACTCATGGAGCGGCTCGCGGCTCGGATCGTCGACGGCGAGCGCAACGGTCTCGAGGAGGATCTCGACGCCGCGATGGCCGAGATCCCGCCGCTGCAGATCATCAACGATCACCTTTTGAACGGCATGAAGACGGTCGGCGAGCTGTTCGGTTCCGGACAGATGCAGCTGCCGTTCGTGCTGCAGTCGGCCGAGACGATGAAGGCCGCGGTGGCGCACCTGGAGCCCCACATGGAGGCCACGGACGAGGACGGCAAGGGCAAGATCGTCCTGGCCACCGTCAAGGGCGACGTCCACGACATCGGTAAGAACCTCGTGGACATCATCCTGTCCAACAACGGCTACGACGTGGTGAACATCGGCATCAAGCAGCCGATCGCCGACATCATCTCCGCGGCCCGCGAGCACAAGGCCGACGTGATCGGCATGTCGGGCCTGCTCGTGAAGTCGACCGTGGTGATGAAGGACAACCTCGTCGAGCTCAACAACGAGGGCATCGCCGGCGAGTTCCCGGTGCTGCTGGGCGGCGCCGCGCTCACGCGCGCCTTCGTGGAGGTGGACCTGGCGGAGATGTACCAGGGCGACGTGTTCTACGCCCGTGACGCGTTCGAGGGCCTGCGGCTCATGGACGAGGTGATGACGGCGAAGCGGACCGGCGTGCCCATCGCGCAGTCCTCGGAGGCGGCCGCCAAGGCCGCCGAGCGCCGCGAGCGCCGCGCCCGCAGCGAGGCGATCGCCGCCAAGCGGGCCCCCGAGGCCGAGCCGATCGAGATCCCTGCCCGCTCCGACGTGGCGGCCGACCAGCCCATCGCCACCCCGCCGTTCTGGGGCACCCGCATAGCCAAGGGCATCCCGGTGGCCGACTACGCCGGCCACCTGGACGAGCGCGCCCTGTTCCTCGGTCAGTGGGGCCTGCGCGGCGTCCGCGGGGGAGAGGGGCCCAGCTACGAGGAGCTCGTGGAGACCGACGGCCGGCCGCGGCTGCGGGACTGGATCAACCGGCTCACCACGGAAGGGATCCTCTCGCACGCCGCCGTGGTGTACGGCTATTTCCCGGCCTACTCCGATGGCGATGACGTGTACATCCTCGCCGAGCCCCGCCCCGACGCCGAGGTGCTGCACCGCGTGTCCTTCCCGCGTCAGCAGCGGCCGCGCTTCCTGTGCATCGCCGACTTCCTGGCCTCCAAGGAGCGGTGCGAGGCCGAGGGCACGGTGGACGTGCTGCCGTTCCAGCTCGTCACCATGGGCAGCCCGATCGCCGACTTCGCCAACGAGCTCTTCGCCGCCAACGAATACCGCGACTACATGGAGGTGCACGGCCTGTCCGTGCAGCTCACCGAGGCGCTCGCCGAGTTCTGGCACCGCCGGGTCCGCGACGAGCTGCAGCTGCCCGACGGCGCGGTGTCCGAGGAGGACCCGGACGCGATCACCGACTACTTCGACCTCAAGTACCGCGGCGCGCGCTACAGCTTCGGCTACGGCGCCTGCCCGGACCTGGAGGACCGGAAGGTCGTGGTGGACCTGCTCGAGCCCGAGCGGATCGGCGTGGAGCTGTCCGAGGAGCTGCAGCTGCACCCGGAGCAGTCCACGGACGCGTTCGTGCTGTACCACCCGGAGGCGAAGTACTTCAACACGTGATCGGCCGTGAGGGCAGCTTGTCCTTGCTGTCTCCGCCGGCGTGGCGTTCCCCGCTCGCCCGGCCACGCCCGACGCGGTTCGGGTAGACAGTAGGCCGTGACCAGCTTCTCCGAGAACCCTCGTCCGTCCGCTGTCTGCCTCGACATGGACGGCACGCTCGTCGACACCGAACGCCTGTGGGACGTGGCCGTGTACGAGCTCGCCGAACACATGGGGCGTCCGCTCGACGACTCGACCCGGGAGCGGACACTGGGCAACTCGCTGCGCGGGTTCTTCGACATCCTCGGCGAGTACACCGGCCACCCCGTCGAGGGCGAGGAGTACGAGCGGCTCGCGCACCGCCTCAACTCGCGGGTGACCGAGCTCATGCGCACGGACATGCAGTGGCAGCCGGGCGCCGAGGAACTGCTCGAGGACCTTGCCCGGACCGGCACCCGGGTTGCCCTGGTCACCAACACGGAGGCCGACGTGGCGTCGGTGCCGCTCGACTTCCTCCGCCGTGACCGCTTCGAGGTGATCGTGACCGGATGCATGGTGGCCGACCCCAAGCCGGCCCCGGACCCGTACCTGCTCGCGTGCCGGCGGCTGGGCGTAGCCCCGGCCGACACCGTGGCCGTCGAGGACTCCGTCACAGGCGCCACCTCCGCCGTGGCCGCCGGCCTGCGGGTGCTCTACGTCCCGTCCACCGACGGCCAGCCAGACGTCCCGGGCGCCCGCACGCATTCCGGCCTCGCCGACGTGGACGTGGCCGAGCTGTTCTCGCTCACCTCGGGGATGCCCGTGGGCGGCCCTGTGGGAGAATCGGGCGCGTGAAGACCTTCGACTCGCTGTTCGCCGAGCTGTCCGAACGCATCGCCACCCGCCCTGAGGGGTCGGGGACCGTCACCGCGTTCGACAAGGGTGTGCACCACCTCGGCAAGAAGGTCAACGAGGAGGCCGGCGAGGTGTGGATCGCGGCCGAGTACCAGTCCGACGAGGAACTGGCCGAGGAGATCTCGCAGCTCCTCTACTGGACCCAGGTCATGATGCTCAAGCGCGGGCTCGGCCTGGAGGACGTCTACAGGCACCTGTAGGCCGTCACCCTCATCCGGCCCCACACCCACCCCACGGGAGTCACCATGCTGCGCGTCGCCGTCCCCAACAAGGGCGCCCTGTCCGAGTCCGCCTCCGAGATGCTCGCCGAAGCCGGCTACCGCCGTCGCGGCGACGGGAGCAAGGATCTGTCCCTCATCGACCGCGAGAACGAGGTCGAGTTCTACTTCCTGCGCCCCAAGGACATCGCCGTCTACGTGGGCTCAGGCCGGCTCGAGCTGGGCATCACCGGGCGCGACCTGGCCGCCGACTCGCGGGCGGAGGTCGACGAGCTGCTGCAGCTGGGCTTCGGTCACTCCACGTTCCGCTACGCGGGCCCGCAGGGCGCCGGGTGGACCACCGAGAAGCTCGCCGGCGCCCGCATCGCCACCTCGTACCCCAACATCGTGCGCCGCGACCTCGAGGACCGGGGGATCGAGGCCGAGGTGATCCGGCTCGACGGCGCGGTGGAGATCTCCATCCAGCTCGGGGTGGCGGACTGCATCGCCGACGTCGTGGGCTCGGGCCGCACCCTCAAGCTGCACGAGCTGGAGGCGTTCGGGGACGTCCTCTGCGACTCGGAGGGCGTGCTCATCTCGCGACGCGGCGCCGAGCCGACGGCGGCCATGCGGCAGATGCGGGCGCGGCTGCAGGGCGTGGTCTTTGCCCAGCAGTACATGATGCTCGACTACGACTGCCCCAAGGAGCTGCTCGAGTCCGTCTCGGCGATCACGCCGGGGATCGAGTCGCCGACGGTCTCGCCGATGGCCGATCCCGCGTGGGTCGCCGTGCGGTCGATGGTGCCGCGCAAGAAGGTCAACGCGATCATGGACGAGCTGGCCGCGGCCGGGGCGCGGGCGATCATCGCCACCGACATCCGGTCCTGCCGGATGGGCGGCTGACGCCCCCGTCCCGTCCGGGCGGGCGGGCGAACGAGCCCGTCAGACCCGTTCGACGAGCAGCGCCTGCAGGGTGTGCCCGATCGGGCCGCGCTCGTCGTAGAGCGTGCCCGCGGTGGCACCCACACCGTCGGGACCGATCGAGGCGTCGGCGGCCACGCCGATCCACTCGCCCTCCGGGCGCCGGTGCAGGTGGGTGACGAGGTCGGTGTTGAGGAACCGCCACTGCTCGGGCCCGAGCACCGCGCCCACGCCGTTGGCGATGTCCGCCACCGACATGACGCGCTCCACGGGGGTCATCTCCTCCCCGGCGACGAGCGGCAGCCGCGTGCGCACCCACACGACCCCGTCACGGTCCCCGCGCAATTCGAGCGAGTCGATGTACCCGCTGGTCCAGCGGTCGAAGAACGTGCTGTCCAGGTCCTCGTCCGGCAGCCGGAGGGCGGGCTCGGCGGTCTGCTCGACGTCCGCCGTGTCGCCGATGAGCATGCGCCAGGCGCTTCCCCGGGCCACGACGCGGCCGCCGGCCTCGAGCTCGGCCTCGAGCAGCTGCACGCGCCGGCCGGGCCGGGAGACGCGGGCCCGGGTGCGGACCTCGCCCAGGGGTACCGCCCCGAGCAGGTCGACGGTCACGCGGGCGATGCGGGTGGACTCCGTGCGCTCGTGCCGGTCCATGGCCCGGGTGAGGATCGCCGCGGGCGGCGATCCGTGCTGCAGGTCCGGCCCCCACGCGCTCACCGTGTGGTCGGTGGCGTGGAAGACCTCCCACTCGGCGTCGGTGCCCCGCGGCTCGAAGTACGCGTCCGTCATCACCCTGCTCCTCCGGGCCGCTCGGGCCGCTCGATTGGTGTCACGTCCACAGGTACCACCCGGCTGCCCGGCCAGCCCGGGTACTCGGGCGGGGTGCCCCCGAAGGCCGGGCACAGGCTCTGGTGCGCGCACCAGTCGCACAGTCGCGAGGTCCGGGGCGCGAACTCACCGCTTTCCCCGGCGGACTCGATGGCCGCCCACAGCGCGTCCAGCGTCGCCTCGGTACCCGCGAGCGCCTCGGCGTCGGGGGAGAGGGTGAGCCAGCTCCCGTCCTTGAGGTAGATGAGCTTGAGCTGCGTGGGCAGCACGCCATGGATCCGCCGGTACATGAGCGCGTAGAAGCGCATCTGGAACATGGCCTCGTCCCGGTACGCGGGCCGCGGCGGCTTGCCCGTCTTGTAGTCGACCACCCGCACCTCGCCGGTGGGGGCCACGTCCACGCGGTCCAGGTAGCCGTGCAGCGGGGTCCCCGCGGCCGTCGCGGTGACGAGGTACTGCTCGCACGCGGCGGGGGAGAAGCGCTGCGGGTCCTCCACACCGTACAGGGTGGCGACCAGCGCGGCCGCCTCGGCGCGGAACGCGTCCCGGTCGGCGAGGGGGACGACGACGAGACCGTTCTCCTCGTTCCCGCCGCCGGGCGCGAAGAACGCCTCGACCGCGTCCCTCACGAGATCGGCCGCCCGCGCCGGGCCGCGCTCGGGCTGGTCCAGCACGTAGAGCGTCTCCAGCACGTCGTGCACCACTGTCCCCAGGACCTGGGCGCGGCTACGCGGTTCGGGAATCCGGTCGATCGCGCGCAGCCGGTACAACAGCGGGCAGCGCCGGAAGTCCGCCGCGCGCGAGGCCGAGAGCGCGAGCGGTCGCCGGACGAGGCCGCCCACCTCGGCGTCGTCACCCGAGCCGGCCCGCGGACCGCCACGTGCGCTCCCACCCGGGCCGGCACCACCGATTTCCAGAGCATCCGTCACACCTGGCAGGGTAGACACCCGGTCGGACATCCGGCCGAGCCCGCCATCCCCGAAAGGTCCACCGTGCAGCGATCAGGCCCGTTCGTCGTGGGCGACCGCGTCCAGCTCACCGACACCAAGGGACGCAAGTACACCGTGGTCCTGGTCGAGAGCGCCGAGTTCTTCACCCACCACGGAGCGGTCCGGCACGACGACCTCCTCGGCGCCCCCGAGGGCTCGATCGTCACCTCGACGGGGGAGGCCCATTACCTCGCCCTGCGGCCGCTGCTCACCGACTACGTGCTCTCCATGCCGCGCGGTGCGCAGGTCATCTACCCCAAGGACGCCGCGCAGATCGTCCACGAGGGCGACGTCTTCCCGGGCGCCCGCGTCCTCGAGGCCGGCGCCGGCTCCGGCGCCCTCACCTGCTCGCTCCTGCGGGCCGTGGGGCCGGAGGGCCGCGTGTTCTCCTACGAGGTCCGCGAGGACCACGCCGAGCACGCCGAGCGCAACGTCCGCACCTTCTACGGCGAGCACCCGGAGAACTGGGACCTGCGCGTGGCCGACCTCGCCGAGACCACCGTCGAGGCCCTCGGCGGCCCGGTGGACCGCGTGGTCCTGGACATGCTCGCCCCGTGGGAGTGCCTGCCCGCGGTCCGCGACGTCCTGGTGCCCGGCGGCGTGCTCGTGGCCTACGTGGCCACCACCACGCAGCTCTCCGAGGTGGTCGAGGCCCTGCGCCGCCAGGAGTGCTGGACCGAGCCGCGCGCCTGGGAGTGCATCAACCGCGGCTGGCACGTCGTGGGCCTGGCCGTGCGCCCCGAGCACCGGATGCAGGGGCACACCGCGTTCCTCGTCACCGCCCGCCGCCTCGCCGAGGGCGTCACCACCCTCAAGCCGCAGCGCCGCAGCGGTAAACACTGATGCGGCGCACCCACGCGTGTCGCACCCCCGTCTTGGCCCGGCGATAGGGTGGACGGGACGACGACGAGGCGCACGCGCGCGCTGGAGAGCAGGTGATGACGGTGACCGACGGGCGTTCCCCGGCCCGAGGCGGCCAGGAGAGGGTCACCCTCGACCGCGCCGAACTGGCGCGGCTGCGCCGGGCCGCGGACGAGGCGGCGCGCACGGACCGCGAGAAGTCGGTCAAGATCGACGCCCTCGGCGCGCGCAACGTCCGGCTCGCCGAGCTACTCAAGGACTCCCGAGACCAGCTCGAGGCGCTCAAGGGCGAGGTCGAGCGACTCGGCACCCCGCCGAGCACGTACGGCATCGTGCTCGCCGAACCGACCGGACCGGAGACCGCCGAGGTCCAGGCCGCCGGCCGCCGGATGCGGCTCACCCTGGCGCCCGGCGTGGACCCCGCCACGCTCTCCCCGGGGATGACCGTGCGCCTCAACGAGGCGATGACGGTCGTCGAGACCTGCCCCGAGCAGCCCGTCACCGGCGTCACCGCGATCCTGCGGGACGTCCTCGCCGACGGAGAGCGGGCCCGCGTGGTGATGGGCAACGACGAGGAGCACATCGTCCACCTGGCCGCCGCCCTGCGCGGCGGGCGCACGGCCGACGCGCCCGCACCGGTCCGGCCCGGCGACGCCGTGCTCGTGGACCCCAAGGCCGCCGTCGCCTTCGAGGTGGTCCCCAAGGCCGAGGTCGACGAGCTGCTGCTCGAGGAGGTGCCGACGGTCGACTACTCGGACATCGGCGGTCTCGGCCCGCAGATCGAGCAGATCCGGGACGCCATCGAGCTGCCCTTCGTCCACCACGAGCTCTACCGCGAGTTCCACCTGGCGCCGCCCAAGGGAGTGCTGCTCTACGGTCCGCCCGGGTGCGGCAAGACGCTCATCGCCAAGGCCGTCGCGCACTCGCTGGCGCGCGCCGCCGCGGAGTCCCGCGGCGAGGACGTCTCCGACGGCAGGTACCCCAACTCGTACTTCCTGTCGATCAAGGGCCCGGAGCTGCTCAACAAGTACGTCGGCGAGACCGAGCGGCACATCCGGTCGATCTTCGAGCGGGCCCGGGAGAAGGCCACCGAGGGCAACCCGGTCATCGTGTTCTTCGACGAGATGGACTCGATCTTCCGCACCCGCGGCTCCGGCGTCTCCTCGGACATGGAGACGACGATCGTGCCGCAGCTGCTCGCCGAGATCGACGGCGTCGAGGACCTGCGCAACGTCATCGTCATCGGCGCCTCCAACCGGGAGGACATGATCGACCCGGCCATCCTGCGCCCGGGACGGCTGGACCTCAAGATCCGGATCGACCGGCCCGACCGCGACGCCGCGGCCGACATCCTCACCAAGTACGTCACCCCCGACCTGCGCTTCGACCCCGAGGAGGTCGGGGTGGCGTCCCCGGTGGATCACGCCACCGAGCTCATCGAGCGGATCGTCGACCGCCTCTACACCCGTGACGAGTCGACGACGTACGTCCACCTCGTCTTTGCCTCCGGCCGCCGCGCCGCCCTGCACCTGGCGGACCTCGCCTCGGGCGCCATGCTGCGCAACATCGTGGACCGGGCCAAGAAGCTCGCCATCAAGGACATCGTCCACGGCACCGGCCGCGGCCTGACCGCCGACGACTTCCTCGACGCCGTGGACGCCGAGTTCGCGGAGAACACCGACCTTCCCAACACCTCCAACCCGCAGGAGTGGGCACGCCTGACGGGCGTGCGCGGCGAACGGGTCGTGGAGGTCGTGGTCCCGCACCGGGAGGAGAACGCATGAGCGCACCGGCTCAGCAGCCCCGCGGCCGGATCATCGGCACCGAGATCGAGTTCGGCATCGTCGCCGTGGGCCAGCCCCTGCTCAGCTCTGTGGTCACCTCCACCCAGGTGATCAAGGCCTACACCGACCCCGGCGAGGGCGCCGGACGCGTCGACGCGCGCTGGGACTACGGCTCCGAGTCGCCGATGCGCGACGCCCGCGGCTTCGACCTGGGCGCCGCCCGCGCCTACGACCCGAGCGAGTACGGCGTCACCAACCGCGTGCTGTCCAACGGCGCCCGCTTCTACGTGGACCACGCGCACCCCGAGTACTCCGCGCCGGAGGTGGACTCGCCGCGCGACGCGGTGCTCTGGGACAAGGCCGGGGAGCTCATCATGCACCGCGCCGGCCGCGAGTCCTCGACCACCGAGGGCCACGCCGAGCTCAAGCTCTACAAGAACAACGTCGACGGCAAGGGCGCCTCCTACGGGGCGCACGAGAACTACCTCGTGCGCCGCGACGTGGACTTCGGCGCCCTCACCCTGAGCCTGGCGCCACACCTGCTCTCCCGGCAGGTGTACACCGGCGCCGGTCGGGTGGGCATCGGGCAGTTCGGCGAGCACCCGGGCTTCCAGATCTCACAGCGGGCCGACTACATCGAGGTCCTCACCGGCCTGGAGACCACTCTGCGCCGCGGGATCATCAACACCCGCGACGAGCCGCACGCCCCCGACGAGGTGTGGCGCCGCCTCCACGTGATCATCGGCGACGCCAACCTCGCCGAGCACGCCTCCTACCTCAAGTTCGGCACCACGTGCCTGGTGCTGGACGCGATCGAGGCCGGCGTCGACTTCGCCGACCTCGTTCCCGTCGACCCGGTCGAGGCGGTCCACCGGATCAGCCACGACCCCACCCTCACCGCCACGGTGCGGATGGCCGACGGCCGCGAGCTCACCGGCCTGGCCCTCCAGCGCGAGATCCTCGCCCGCGTCGCCGGGGTGATCGGCGACGGCGCCGGCCGCCCCGCGTGGGCCCCCGAGGTGCTCGCCGCGTGGCAGGAGATCCTCGACGACCTCGAGGCCGACCCGATGGGCTGCGCCGACCGGCTCGACTGGCCCGCCAAGCTCCGGCTACTCGAGGGCTTCCGCACCCGCGACCAGATCGGATGGGACCACGCCCGCCTCGCGCTCATCGACGTCCAGTACCACGACATCGACCCCGAGCGCGGCCTCTACAACCGTCTGGTCGCCAAGGGTGCCATGCGGCGGCTGCTCACCGACGAGGAGGTCGACCGGGCCACCGTCATGCCGCCCGAGTCCACGCGCGCCTGGGCCCGCGGACGATTCGTCGCCGAACTCGGTGACCGCGTCCTGGCGGCGGGATGGGACCACGTCGTCGTCACCGACTCCCGCGGGGAGAAGCGGTCCGTGGATCTCTCCGACCCCTACGCCGGGTCGCGCGCGCACTGCGAGGCCGAGCCCGACCTCGTGAGCCCCGACGGCCCGTCGCCGCGCTGACAACCACCATCCACACCACCCGAGGAGGAGACATCATGTCCCAGATCCAGAAGAACGCCGGCGGGTCCGGCGGCGGTGACGACGAGGCCGGCCAGGTCGCCAAGGCGGCCGACACCACGTCCGCCGACTCGCTGCTCGACGAGATCGACGACATCCTGGAGGTCAACGCCGAGGAGTTCGTGAAGTCCTACGTCCAGAAGGGCGGGCAGTAGGCCGCCATGATCCGTCGCATCGTCGGGATCGAGACCGAGTTCGGCATCACGAGCGTCGGCGGGGAGGGCGCGCGCTCGCTCGGACCCGACGAGATCGCCCGCTACCTCTTCCGTCCCGTGGTGGAGCAGTGGCGTAGCTCGAACGTCTTCCTCGAAAACGGTGCGCGTCTCTACCTCGACGTGGGCTCGCACCCCGAGTACGCCACCGCCGAGTGCGACGGGCTGCGCCAACTCGTCGCCCACGACCGGGCGGGGGAGCGGATAGTCGACGACCTCGCCGTCCACGCCGAACAGTCCCTTGCCGCCGACGGGATCGACGCCACGGTGTACCTGTTCAAGAACAACACCGACTCGGCGGGCAACTCCTACGGCTGCCACGAGAACTATCTGCTGGACCGGTCCACGCAGGTACGCGGTATCGCCACCGACCTGCTGCCGTTTCTCGTCACCCGGCAGGTGATCTGCGGCGCGGGCAAGATCCTCACCGGACCGCCCGCCGGGGGCGTCGGCGGCGAGACCCCGGAGCCGACCTATTGCTTCTCGCAGCGGGCCGAGCACATGTGGGACGGCGTCTCCTCGGCCACCACGCGGTCGCGGCCACTCATCAACACCCGCGACGAACCGCACGCCGACTCCACGCGCTTCCGTCGCATGCACGTGATCGTGGGCGACTCCAACATGATCGAGACCACGACGCTCCTCAAGGTGGCCAGCACCCGGCTGGTCCTGGAGATGTTCGAGGCCGGGGTGCAGCTCCGCCCGATGGCCGTGGCCCACCCCGTGCGCGCCATCCGCGAGGTGAGCCGCGACCTCACCGGCACCCGCCCGGTCGCCCTCACCGACGGCACCACGATGACCGCCCTGGAGATCCAGCGGGAGTTCCTCGCCGCCGTACACCGCTACCTCGACGCCGGTGGCTGGGAGCGGGACGACCGGCCCGACGTGGAGCGGGCCGTGGCCTTGTGGGAGCGCGTCCTCGACGCCGTGGAGTCCGGCGACCACGATTCGATCGCCGCCGACATCGACTGGGCCGCCAAACTCCGGCTCATCCGACAGGTCCAGGACAGGACAGGCGTGGACCTGGACCACCCGCGGCTGGCACAGATCGACCTGACCTATCACGACGTCCGGCCCGGCCGGGGCCTGCACTCGCTCCTGGAGCGGCGGGGGATGGTCACCCGAGTCGTCGACGAAGCCCAGGTCGAGGCCGCCCGAACGCAACCGCCCGCCACCACGCGCGGCGCGCTGCGCGGGCGCTTCATCTCCGCCGCCAGGGCCGCCGGCCGCGACTTCACCGTGGACTGGGTGCACCTCAAGGTGGGCGACGGGACCCTGCCGACGGTGGCCTGCGCCGACCCGTTCTCCCATGAGGACCCGCGTGTCGACGACCTCATCGCCACGCTGGGGCGCTAGCGTTCCGGGCGTGTCCACCTCCAAGTCCCAGCGCCTGGTCAACCTCGTCATCTGCTTGAGGTCGACGACCGCGTTCCTGTCCGCGGACCAGATCCGGGGCATGGTGCAGGGCTACGACGGCTGCGAGACCGAGGCCGCGTTCCTGCGGATGTTCGAGCGCGACAAGCGGGAACTCCGCGACGTGGGCGTTCCGCTCGAGCAGGGGGCCTCCCTCGCACCCGGCTCGCCGGCCGGCTACCGCATCCCCGCGCGGGACTACGAGCTGCCCGAGATCACCCTGACCGCCGAGCAGGCCGGCGTCCTGGCCGTGGCCTCCGAGGTGTGGCGCGAGGGGGAGCGGTCCGCGCGGGCCGACGGCGCCCTGGCCAAGCTCAGCGCCGCGGGGATCGACCCCGTGCGCGACGGCGACACGACCGTCGCCGTGGCCGACCCCAACGAACTGTCGGTGGCCGCGCTCGTGGCCGAGGCCGTGGCCGACGGCCGGGGCCTGGAGTTCAGCCACACCTCCGCCGGCGCCACCGACCCCGTGGCCCGGCGGATCGAGCCGTGGTGGACCGGCTCCCGCAACGGCCACTGGTACGTCGTGGGCCATGACCTCGACCGGGGCGCGCCCCGTACATTCCGGCTGGTGCGGATGTCCGACGTTCGGCTCGGCGCCCCCGGCCGGACCGCCGCCGTCCCGCCCACCGAGGACGTGCTCGCTCTACTCGACGCCGCGATCGCACGGGTCAACCCGATCGCCACGGCCACCGTCTGGGTGGCCGACGGTCACGCCGCCGAGCTCCGCGCCATGGCGTCCGTGACGACCCCGACCGAGCGATACGGCCGGGCCGGGGCCGACCTCGAGGTGACGGCCCCGCTCGCCGAGCTCGCGGCGCTCGTCGCCTCCCAGGGGCCCGACGCCGCAGCCCTCGCCCCGCCGGGTCTGCGGGACCGGGTCGTCACCATCCTCACCGCCGCGACGGAGGCCGCCCGATGAGCCCCCGCACCGTCCCGCTGGCCACGCTGCTCAGCGTGGTCCCGTACTTCCACGCCCGGGGAGCGGTCCGGGTGGCCGACGCCGCCCGTGACCTCGGGATGAGCGAGCAACAGCTCCGTGGCGCCTTGTGGCAGCTGTGGTCCTGCGGCCTGCCCGGCTACGGGCCCGGCGACCTCATCGACCTGGCCTTCTCGGCCGAGGATCTCGACGACGCCGAGCTGGTCGAGGTGACCTTCACCGCCGGCATCGACCGCCCCGTGCGACTCACCGCCGCCGAGGCCGTGACCCTCGAGACCGGGTTGGCGGTGTTCCTCGACCACCCCGAGGTGGTGGACCAGGCGGCGCTGCGCGACCTGCTGGAGGCCCTGCGCGCCGCGGCCGGCGTCCCGGCTCGGGACGCCGGCGCGTCGGACCCCGCCGCCGCATCCGCCGGCACGGCCGACGCCGACACCGTTCGCACCGCCGTCCACCGGGGCCGGGCCCTGCGCTTCGTCTACCACTCCGCCAGCTCCGACACGTCCACGATCCGCGTCGTGGACCCGGCGCGGGTCTCCGTGGCGGACGGGCACTCCTACGTCCACGGTGTGGACCGGGAGACCGGCGAGTGGCGCACGTTCCGTACCGACCGGATGAGTGGCGCGGAGGATGTGGGGGAGCGTCGGCCGCTGGGCCCCGAGCCGCAGGAGTACGGCGGCGACGCGGCGCACAGCGAGATGGCCACGGTGCGGGCCGCCGGCGCGTGGTTCCTCGACGAGTTCCCGTTCCGCGACGTGGTCCGCCGGCCCGACGGAGACGTCGACGTGACAGTCGGCTACCACGATCGCGCCTGGCTGCAGCGCTTTCTTCTCGGCCACGCCGACGTGGTGACGCCCACCGACCCGGAGCTGGCCACCGAAATCGCCGCCCGGGCGGCGGAAGGGCTGGCGCACTACGCATCCGACGCCCCCTCCACGCCTGAGGCCGGAGGCGCGGGCTGAGCACCCGGGCCGCCGACCGCTGGCCCGCACCGCCGGAGAACCCGTGCGTTAGCATGACCACGTCGTCACACAATCGGAGGTTGACATGGGTGCGTTGAGCATCTGGCACTGGCTCATCGTCTTGGTCGTCGTACTCCTGCTCTTCGGCTCCAAGAAGCTCCCGGACGCCGCTCGCGGCCTCGGCCGCTCGATGCGCATCTTCAAGTCGGAGATGAAGGAGATGCAGAACGACGGCCGCGAGGACGAGCCCCAGGCGCTCACCCAGGGCGAGCAGCCCAACACGGCGCAGTACACCCAGCCCCAGGCGCACCCGCAGCAGCAGCCGGTTCAGCAGCCGCCGGCCCCGCAGCCCCAGCAGCAGGCCTACCCGCAGGCGCCACAGCAGCCGCACCAGCAGCCCGGACAGGGCCCGGCACCGCAGCAGTTCACCGACCCCACGGCCCCCTACGACGGGCGCCCCCACACGGGGCAGTAGGTCCCCACCCCGATGGCCCGGGCCGGAACCGACGCGAGCGACGCCTCCCGCACGGGGGGCGTCGGTCGTCGCACGCCCCGTCTGCGGCGTCGGCGCCGCAACCCCGACGGCACGATGCCGCTCATCGAGCACATCTACGAGCTCCGCAAGCGCCTGCTCATCTCGCTCGGCGCGATCGTCGTGACGCTGGGGTTCGGTTTCTTCTGGTACGGCAGCGGGTTCTTCGGCATCCCCTCCTTGGGCGAGATCCTCACCGGCCCGTACTGCGACATCCCGCCCGGCGCACGCATGCAGCTCGGTGGTGACGGCGAGGAGTGCCGCCTGCTGGCCACCGGCCCGTTCGAGCAGTTCATGCTCCGCCTCAAGGTGGCGGCCACGGCCGGGATCGTCCTCGCCAGCCCGGTCTGGCTGTACCAGATCTGGGCGTTTGTCACCCCCGGCCTCCACAAGAACGAGAAGCGCTACGGGATCACCTTCACGATCCTCGCGGCTCTGCTCTTCGTGGGCGGAGCCGTCCTCGCCTACGTCGTCATCGTCCACGCCCTCGAGTTCCTGCTCTCGATCGGCGACAACGTCCAGACCACGGCGCTGTCCGGCACCCAGTACTTCTCCTTCCTCATCCAGCTCATCCTCATCTTTGGCGTGAGCTTCGAGATCCCCCTGCTCATCGCCATGCTCAACGTGGCCGGGGTGGTGCGGTACGAGACGCTGGCCCGGTCGCGCCGCGGCATCATCATGGGCATCTTCGTGTTCGCGGCGGTGGCCTCGCCCGGCCAGGACCCGTTCTCCATGCTCGCGCTGGCCCTGGCCGTGTGTGTCCTCGTGGAGGCCTCCATCCAGTTCGCCCGCATCCACGACAAGCGCCGCGCCACACAGCGCGAGGACTGGCTGGACGTGGACGACGAGTCGGCCTCGCCGATCGCCCCCGCCGGCGGCCTCGACGGGTCGGGGTCGGTCCCGGCCCCCGAGCCCGTGGCCGCACCCGCCCCCCTCACGCCCGGACGGCCCCTGCAGGCGCCGACGGGCGGAACGCTGTATGACGACACCCTCTGACGTCCCCGGGCCCGCCGAGGACGGCCACCTTCTCGACTCGTTCCTCTCCGGAGAGGGCTTCGACCCCGACCCCTTCCAGCTCGAGGCGTTTGCCGCCCTCGACGCCGGCCGCAACCTGCTCGTCTCGGCGCCCACCGGCTCCGGCAAGACCCTGGTGGGTGAGTACGCCGCCTACCGCGCGCTCGCCCGCGGCGGACGCTGCTTCTACACGACGCCGATCAAGGCACTGAGCAACCAGAAGTTCCGGCAGTTCCGGCGCCGGTTCGGCCCCGAGAACGTGGGCCTGCTCACCGGCGACCACTCGATTGACGCGGACGCCCCCGTCGTCGTCATGACCACCGAGGTCCTCCGGAACATGATCTACTCCGGTTCCTCCGCGCTCCACGACCTGGAGTGCGTGGTGATGGACGAGATCCACTACCTCGGGGACCGCTCCCGCGGGGTGGTGTGGGAGGAGATCATCCTCACCCTCGACCCGGCGGTGCAGCTCGTGGGCCTGTCGGCCACGCTGAGCAACACCGACGAGCTGGGGGCCTGGCTCGGCGAGGTGCTCGGCGACACGGCCGTCGTGCTCTCCGAGCACCGGCCGGTCCCGCTCGCTCACATGCTCTACACCGAGGGCGACCTCGTCCCCGTGCGAGCCGCCGCCGAACAGCGCCGTCGGCGCCGGACCGGGTACCACGACGAACGCGTGGCCGGCCGGTCGCGGGCGCCGTGGGCGCGGCGCCGGGACGTCATCGAACGGCTCGACGACGAGCGGCTCCTGCCCGCCATCTACTTCGTCTTCTCCCGCGCCGGCTGCGACGGCGCGGTGGCGCAGATGCGCCGGGCCCGGCTGCGCCTGACCACCGGCGAGGAGGCGCGGCGGATCGCCTCCCACGTCGACGCCGCGTGCGCGGACGTGCCACGGCACGACCTCGACGCGCTGGACTACGACGCGTTCCGCGCCGGACTCGTCGCCGGGATCGCCGCCCACCACGCCGGCATGCTGCCACTCTTCCGCACCGTCGTGGAGGAGCTGTTCTCGGCCGGGCTCATCAAGGTCGTCTTTGCCACCGAGACCCTCGCGCTGGGCATCCACATGCCCGCCCGCGCCGTGGTGCTGGAGAAGACCACCAAGTTCGACGGCGAGACCCACGCCTTGCTCACCTCGGCCGAGTACTCCCAGATCACCGGCCGCGCCGGGCGCCGGGGGATCGACACCAAGGGCACCGCGGTGGTCCTGGACCAGCCGGACCTCGACCTGGACGCCCTCGCCGCGCTCGTGGACACCCCGCGCTTCCCGCTGCGCAGCGCGTTCACCCCCGACTACTCGATGGCGGTCAACCTGGTCGAGCGGATGGGCGTCGCCGAGGCCACCTCGCTCATCGGGCGCTCGTTCGCCCAGTACCAGACCGACCGGACGCTGGTCTCCCGGACGCGGGCCATCGAGCGCCGCATCACGGAGCGCGACCGGATGCGCGCCGACCTCGAGGAGGCCGGCGGCGGCGAGGACCTCCACGAGTACATGCGGCTACGCGCCGAGCTCAGCCGCCTCGAGCGCTCCGTCGAGAAGTCCAGCCGTGACGACCGCCTCGAGGCCGTGCGCGTGGCCATGCTCAAGCAGACGCCCGGCTCGGTGATCACCGTCGGCCGCAAGCGCTTCGGGATGGTGGCCACCGTCCTGCAGGTCCGCACCGACATCCCCGCCGACCCCGCGCTACTGTGCCTCACCGACAGCGGCTGGACCGGCTGGCTGCGCCGCCACGACTTCGCCGCGCCCCCGATCCCGGTGGGCCGGGTGGACCTGCCCAAGGGGCGCCGCCGGCTCGACGGGCGCGCCAAGAAGGCGCTGCTGCACCGCATGGAGGGGCTGCGCGGCAAGGCACGGGGCCGGCTCAGGAACGGGGGCGGCAAGCCGGTACGCAAGGACCCGCGCATCGCCCGCACCCGCCGCGCCCTTCGCGAGCACCACCTCCACGCCGACCCGCACACCGAGAAACTGGCGCGCCTGTACGAACGGTGGGCGCGCGCGGCAGCCGACGTGGACGCGCTCACCGCCGAGGTCGACGCCGATGCCGACTCGCTCGCCCGCCGCTTCCGCGGCATCGTCGAGCTGCTCGAACAGCTCGGCTACCTGGGGCGCGAGGACGGCGCACTGCGCGCCACCGACGCCGGCCGTCTCCTGGCCGGCGTGCACACCGAGCAGGACCTCTTCGTGGCCGAGTGCCTGCGCCGCGGCGTATGGAACGGGCTCGACGCCGCCGGGCTCGCGGCCGTCATCGCCACCGTCGTGGCGCACCCGCGCACCGAGTCGGCGATCCGTGAGCCCTCCGACGAGATGCTGCGACTCGCGCTCGCCGAGACCGCGCGCGTCGCAGAGGACGTGGCGGCCGTCGAGCGCACGCACCGGCTGCCCACGACCCCCGACCTCGACGCCGGTCTCGCGCCCGTGCTGCACCACTGGGTGTCCGGCGGGTCTCTCGCCTCCATCCTCGCCGCGTCGTGGCAGGAGGGGGTCGAGCTCACCGCCGGCGACTTCGTCCGCTCCGCCCGGCTCGTCCTGGACGTGCTGGCGCAGGTGGGCAACGTCGCCGAGCCCGCACTCGCGCGGACCGCCCGCTCGGCCGTCGGGGCCCTGCGGCGCGGCGTCGTGCTCGACCACATGGCCTGAGCGGCCGGATCAGTCGACGTCGAGCACCGCGGTCGCCTCGACGAGCCGGCGGATCGCACGCCCCTGGCCGGTGGCCTCCGCGAGCGCGTCGAGTCCGTCGCGATCCACCGGACCCCGGCGGCCGTCGGGGTCGCCGTCGAACTCCACCGCGAAATCCCGACCGCCCAGCCGGACGACCCCGCGGGCGGCGGTCAGGTAGTCGGCGGCGTCGGCGACCGCGGAGCGCCGCCGGGGGGTGAGGTCGGAGCCGGGGTCGGCGGCCGCGGTGACGATCCCGTCGAGGTCGCCGTACCGGCGCAGCAGCGTGGCCGCGGTCTTGGCCCCGATCCCCGCGACACCGGGCAGTCCGTCGGAGGCGTCGCCCACGAGCACGGCGTAGTCGGCGTACACCGCGGCGTCGGCGCCGACCGGCAGGTCGAAGCGTTCCGCCACGACCTCCGGGGTGTAGGCAAGCCGCTTGCGCATCCCGGCGCCCACGTACACCACCGTGGTCGTGGGAGAGGCCAGCTGGAACAGGTCGCGGTCGCCGGTCACCACCAGCACCTCGCGCTCGCGGGCGGCCAGCGACGCGATCACGTCGTCGGCCTCAGCGCCCGCGGCCCCGGCCCGGGAGATCCCGGAGGCGGCGAGGATCGCGCCGATCGACTCCACCTGGGGCGCCAGCGAGTCGGGGGCCTCCTCCTCGCCGTCAGCGCCCACCCGGTGCTCCTTATACGACGGCACCAGCTCGACGCGCCAGTCCGGACGCCAGTCCCGGTCCAGGGCGGCGATGAGCCCGGCCGGCCGGTACTCCTCGAGCAGCACCGCGGTCATGTCGCAGAAGCCGCGCACCGCGTTGGCGGCGGCGCCGTCGGGGCCGGTGATCTTCTCCGGCACGGAGTGGAACGCGCGAAACCACAGCCCCGCGCTGTCGAGCACCATGAGCGGGCCATCGTCCACCGCGCCTCCTCGGGAATCATCATCGGGTCCGGCCCCGCCAGGCTAGTCCGCCGCACGGCGCGGGGCCCGGCGGCACGCATAGGGTGGACGCATGAACGACTCCACCGGGATTCACGCCCACCGGCTCGGGGCGGTCCGTGACCGGGCCCGCGAGCTCGGGATCGACCACCTCGTGGTCTCCTCGGGCGAGGACATGGCCTACCTCACCGGCGAGCGGATCGACTCACACGAGCGGCTCACCGCGCTGGTGATCCCCGCGGCCGGCGGCTCGCCCGTCCTCGTCGTCCCGTCCCTCGAGCTCACCGACACCGTCCGCCGCGCCGCCGCGCGCGTGGGCGCGGAGCCGCAGCCGTGGTCCGACGGCACCGACGCCGTCGCCCTCGTCGTGGGGCTGGTGTCCGGCCGCGTCGCCGTGTCCGGGGCACTGCCCGCCCTGCACGTCGTGCCGCTCGGCCGGGGCGTCGACGGCGAGGTCGTGCTGGCGACCGACGTGATCGACGCGGTCCGGGCCGTCAAGACCCCCGAGGAGATCGAGCAGCTCGCCGAGGCCGCCCGGCGCATCGACGCCGTCCACGCGCGGATGGGGGAGTTCCTCCGCGTGGGGCGCACCGAGCGCGAGGCGGGCGAGCTCATCACCGCCGCGATCGAGGCCGAGGGCCTGACGCACGCCGAGTTCGTCATCGTGGGCTCCGGCCCCAACGGCGCCGACCCGCACCACGGGGTCTCCGACCGGGTGATCGCGGCCGGCGACATCGTGGTGGTGGACATCGGCGGGCCGCTGCCCAGCGGTTACCACTCGGACTGCACGCGCACCTACGCCATGGGCGAGCCCCCGGCCGACGTCGCCGAGGCCTACGCCGCGCTCGAAGAAGCCCAGCGTCTGGCCCGCGAGGCCGTGCGGCCCGGGGTAGCGATCGGCGAGGTGGACGCCGCCGCCCGCGAGTCGCTCGCCGCGGCCGGCCTCGGCGAGCTGTTCATCCACCGCACCGGGCACGGCATCGGGCTGGGTCTGCACGAGCCGCCGTTCGTCGCCCCGGGCGCCACGACGGTCCTCGAGGAGGGCATGACCTTCTCCGTGGAGCCCGGCGTGTACGTCCCCGGCCGCTGGGGCGCACGCCTGGAGGACATCGTCGCGGTGACCGCCGACGGCTGCCGCGCGCTCAACGCCGGCCCGCGCGGGCTCACGGTGCTCGGCGGCTGATCCCGGGGTTGCGCAGGTCGCGCCGGTCCTCTCCCTCCAACAGCGGTAACCGTCTGCAACAGCGGTCATGCACGCTGTTGGACGCGATCATCGCTGTTGGAAGGGGGTCAGGCGGGGCAGGTGAACATCCGCGCCGAGCCCAGGACGCGGTCCACCTCGATCGCCACCACGACGCGCTCGGGGTTGGGCGTGGGCTCGCGGTAGCGCAGCGCGTAGCGGCGTTCGCCCTCACGGACCGAGGCGGCGTCGGTGAGCAGCCGCACGGAACCTTCGAACGTCAGCCAGCGCGCCCCGTCGACATGTGAGACGGCCGCCCTCCCGCCGCGAGCCGCGTTGCGCGCCTTCTGCGAGCCCCGCCGGGTGATCACGCGCGCCAGCCCGCCGTCGGAATCCACCGTGAAGCCCACGGCCACGACGTGCGGCGATCCGTCCGCGCGGAGGGTGGTGAGCGTCCCCAGGTGGTACTCGGCGAGAAACGCGTGGGCCTCGGGGGAGAGGTCGGCGAGGGTGTGGGCCATGGCCGCGAGCCTGCCACAGCGAGCCGACGCCGGACCCGACGGGCCGCGTGGGAGACTGGGACGCATGTCCGCCCCCGACTCCCCGTCCTCTGACCGCCCGGCGACCGGCCCCACGGCAGTCGGCTCCGCGCCGCCCGGCCCGGCCCCGGCCGGCGAGGTCGTGGTGGTCTTCGGTGGACGCAGCGAGATCGGCCTGGCCGTGGCCCGGCGCCTCGCCGCCGGGCGGACGGTCGTGCTGGCGTCCCGCCCCGGCGGCGCCACCGCCGACCTCGCCGACCCGCTGCTCGCCGCGGGCGCCATCCGGGTCGAGCTGGTGGAGTTCGACGCCGACGACCTCGGCTCCCACAAGCGCGTCGTGGAACACATCGAGGCGCAGGTCGGGGAGATCGCGATCGCCGTGCTGGCGTTCGGCATCCTCGGCGACCAGTCCGTGGCCGAGCGGGACGCCGCCGAGGCCGCACGTATCCTGCACACCGACTTCGTGGCCCAGGCCGCGCTGCTCACCGTGCTCGCCGAACGGATGAAGCCGCGACGACGAGGCGTGCTGGTCGCCTTCTCCTCGGTCGCCGGCCAGCGCGTGCGTCGCGCCAACTACGTGTACGGCTCGGCCAAGGCCGGCCTCGACGGGTTCGCCTCCGGCATGGCCGACGCGCTCCACGGCACCGGGGTCACCCTCGTCATCCCGCGGCCGGGCTTCGTCATCGGCCGCATGACCGAGGGGATGGACCCGGCACCGTTCTCCTCGACTCCCGACCAGGTGGCCGACGCCGTGGTGGAGCGTGTGCTGGCCCGCAGGGCCGGCGTCGTGTGGATCCCGTGGCAGCTCCGCGTGATGTTCGCGGTGGCCCGCCTCGTGCCGCAGCCGGTGTGGCGGCGGATGCCGCGGTGAGCGCGCCGGTCCCCGTCGTCGGCGTCGGCGCCGACGGCCTCGACGGGCTCGCCCCGCGGTCCCGCCGGGTTCTCGAGGCGGCCACCGCGATCCACGGTTCGCCCCGCCAGCTCGAGCTGGTCGCGGACCTCGGTGTGCCTCTGTACCCGTGGCCGTCGCCGCTCGTCCCCGCGCTGCCCGTACTGTTCGGGGAGATCGCCCGCTCCGACGCCGCGATCGTCGCCAGCGGCGACCCGATGTTCCACGGGATCGGCTCCACGCTCGCCCGGATCATCGGCCCACAGCGGCTCCACGTGTACCCCGCCCCGTCCTCGGCGTCGCTGGCCGCCGCCCGCCTGGGCTGGCCGCTCGCCGGCCTCGACGTGCACTCGTGCGTCACCGCGGACCCGCACGTCGTCCTGGCCACCGCGCGGCCCGGAGGGCGGGCCCTCGTGCTGTGCCGCGACGCCTCGACGCCCGCCGCCCTGGCCCGAGTGCTCGTCGACGCCGGTCTGGGGGAGAGCGCGCTCACCGTCCTCGCCGACCTCGGCGCACGGGCGGAGTCGCGACACGCCCTCACCGCCACCGAACTCACCGGCGCCATCGAGATCACCGGGGCCTCGGCGCGGTGGTCCGACCTGTGCGTGGCCGCCGTCGAATACCGGGCCGCCCCCGGTGCGGCCGTTGTTCCCGGCGGCCCCGCCCCGGGACTGCCCGACGCGGCCTACGCGAATGACGGCCAACTGACCAAGCGCGTCGCCCGCGCCGTCACCGTGGCCGCGCTCGACCCGCACCCCGGCGCCCTGCTGTGGGACATCGGCGGCGGGTCCGGGTCGATCGGCATCGAGTGGTCGCGGATGGCGCCCGGTGCCCGCGCGGTGGCCGTCGAGCGCGACCCCGGTCGCGCCGGCCGGATCCGCGCCAACGCAATCCGGCTAGGCGTTCCCGGCCTGGATGTCGTCGAGGGCGCGGCTCCCGCCGCGCTCGACGGGCTGCCGCGGCCCGACGCGGTGTTCGTCGGCGGTGGCGTTACAGCGCCCGGGTTGCTCGACGCCTGTTGGGACGCGCTGCGACCGGGCGGCCGGCTCGTAGCCGCGGCCGTGACGCTCGAGTCCGAGCGTGTGCTCGCCGACCGGCACGCGACCCATGGCGGCACGCTCACCCGACTCGGGGTGGAGACCGCCGAACCGCTCGGGTCGTTCACCGGGTGGCGGCCGGCGCGACCCGTCGTCCACCTGGAGTGCGTCAAACCCGTCGAACCGTCCGAGGAGGGGTCCACCCCGTGACCGTGTACTTCATCGGCGCCGGCCCCGGCGCCGCGGACCTGCTCACGCTCCGCGCGGCCCGCCTCGTCGCCCGCTGCGGGACCTGCCTCTACGCCGGTAGCATCGTCCCGCGCGAGGTACTGGCGTCCTGTCCGCCCACCGCGCGGATCGTCAACACCGCCCGCATGCCACTCGGCGAGATCCTGGCCGAGATCCGTGCCGCCCACGCCCGGGGTGACGACGTCGCGCGCCTGCACTCCGGCGACCCGTCCGTGTACTCGGCGGTCGACGAGCAGATCCGGGCGCTCGACGCCGAGGGGATCGACTGGGAGATCGTCCCCGGGGTCCCCTCCTTCGCTGCCGCGGCAGCCGGTCTCGGGGTGGAACTGACGGTCCCGCACGTCTCCCAGTCGGTGATCCTCACCCGAGTCGATGGCCGCGCCACGCCGATGCCGCCGGGGGAGGACCTGGCCTCGGTGTGTGCGTCCGGCGCCACCGCCGTCATCCACCTCGCCGCGGCCCAGATGCCGCGCGTGGTCCGCGAACTCACATCGATCTACGGCGCCGGCTGCCCGGCGGCCGTGGTGGCGTTCGCCAGCCGCCCCGACGAGGTGGCCCTGCGGGGCACGCTCGCCGACATCGCCGGAAAGGTCGAGGAGGCCGGCGTCACCCGCACCGCCGTGATCATCGTGGGGCGCGTGCTGGAACGCGGGGGCACCGACGACACGCTCCGCAGCTTCCTGTACTCCGACGACCGTCCGCGCGACGCCGAGGGGCGTACCGTCTGCGCACCCACGCCCTGCGGTGCGGCGACCCCCTCACCGCCGGTCACGCCGCCGACCCCCGCCTCGCCGCCGCGCCGGATCCTCGTGTTGGGTGGTACCAGCGAGGGTCGCCAGCTGGCCGACCTACTCGATTCCGCGGGCCTCGACGTCGTCACCTCGCTCGCCGGGCGGGTCTCCCGCCCCCGGCTGCCGCGCGGCGACGTGCGCATCGGGGGGTTCGGCGGCCCCGACGGGTTGGCCCGCTGGCTCCGCGAGCACGACGTGAGCGCCGTCATCGACGCCACCCACCCCTTCGCCGAGCGGATCTCCGGGTCTGCCTCCGAGGCCACGGCCGCGACCGGCGTCCCGCTGCTGCGCCTCCACCGGCCCGCCTGGGAACCGCGGGAGGACGACGCCTGGATCCGCGTGCCGGACATGGACTCCGCGGCCCGCACCGTCCGTGAGCGCTTCCGCCGGCCGATGCTCACCATCGGGCGACAGGGGCTCGGTTCCTTTGCCGGGGACACCCGTGGCTCGTACCTCATCCGTTGCGTCGAACCGCCCGAGGAGCCCCTGCCGCACCGCTACCTGCTGGTGCTCGATCGGGGTCCGTTCGGCGTGGACTCCGAGCGAACGCTCATGGCGCGGCACCGGATCGACGTGCTGGTGACCAAGAACAGCGGTGGAGAGGCCACCGAGGCAAAGCTCGAGGCCGCGCGCGAGCTGCGGATCCCCGTGGTGATGGTGGACCGACCCGCGGCGCCGGCGGCCGAGACCGTGCACACCGTCGACGACGCGGCCCGCTGGCTGGTCGCCCGGTTCGGCTCACGCTGACCACCGCCGGCCCGCGCCCCGGGCCCCGCGCCGCGCGCCCCGACATCGGCGACCCCACACCTCTGCACAATCGGCGACTCTGCTGCTGGGTCGGCGACCCCCACATGGGCTGCCGACCCAGCAGCAGAGTCGCCGATTTCGGTGAGCGGCCGGGGCCGGTGAGCGGCCGGGGCCGCTCAGTACGAGCGCGGCGTGTACGCCCGCGGCCCGGCCGCGGTGTCCAGCACCCGAGTGCGCGAGGACCCCACGATCAGCAGGGTCCGCATGTCCACCACATCCGGGTCGAACGCGGCGGCGGTGGTCACGGTGAGCGACTCCTCGGCCCCGCCGACGTCGCGGCCCACGATCACGACCCGGTCCGAGCCGCCCACCTCGAGCGCGACGTCGCGCAGGCGCACCACCTGCTCGCGGCGGCTGCGGGAGGCGGGGTTGTAGACGGCGACGGCGAGGTCGGCGGAGAGGAGCGCCCGCAGTCGCGCCTCGACCACCTCCCAGGGCTTGAGCCGGTCGGAGAGGGAGATCATCGCGAAGTCGTGCCCCAGCGGCGCGCCGGCGCGGGCGGCCACGGCACTGGCGGCGGTGACGCCGGGCAGCACCTCGATCTCCACATCCGCATAGCCGCCGGCCTCGGCCGCCTCGAACACCGCCGACGCCATGGCGAACACCCCGGGATCGCCGCCGGAGACCACCACGACGCGGCGGCCCGCCCGCGCCAGATCCAGCGCGAACGTGGCACGCTCGACCTCCACGCGGTTGTCGGAGGAGTGGATCCGCTGGCCCGGTCGCGGCGGCACGCGCCGGGTGTAGGTCGCGTAGCCGACCACGTCGGTGGCGGTGCGTAGGGCGGCGTCGACCTCGGGCGTGCGCCAGCCGGCCGGGCCCGGACCGGTGCCGATCACGACCAGGCGCGGAGCCTCGTCGTGGCCGGCGGAACCCGCGGGCACCCCGGCCACCCGCCGCCGGGTGTCCTCGGGACTGGGGATCACCGCGGCGGAGAAGTACGGCACGGTGTCGGCGTCGACGTCGGCGAGCGGTTCGACCCGCTGCGCCGGCCAGGTGGCACGCTCGACGTACCGGGCCTCGTCCAGGCGCCCGGCGGCGGCGACGGCGCGGCGGACCTTGGCGAAGGTCCGGCCGAGCTTCATGACCACGGCCGAGTCGGTCTGCGCGAGCCGCTCGGTGAGCGTGGCCTCGTCGAGGGTGCCGGGCAGGACGGTGAGCACCTCCTCACCCTCGACCAGGGGCCGGGTAACGGCGGCGGAGACAGCCGAGACGGCGGTCACTCCGGGCACGATCTCGCACGAGAACTCGTCGCACAGCCGCGTGTACATGTGCATGAACGAGCTGTAGAACAGCGGGTCGCCGGCCGCGCACAGGGCTACGTCCCGCCCGGCGCGCAGGTGCGCGGCCAGCCGCTGCGCGGCCTCGGCGTAGAACTCCTCGATCGCCGCCTCGTAGCCGCCGGGGTGGTCGGTCTCCTCGACGGTCAGCGGGTAGACGAGCAGTTCCTCGAGCTGGTCGCCGCGCATGTAGGCGGCCGCGGTGTCGCGCGCGATGGAGTTGCCGTGGCGGGCGGCGTGGAAGGCCACGACGTCGGCCTCGGCGATCACGCGCGCGCCGCGGACGGTGACGAGCTCGGGGTCGCCCGGGCCGAGCCCGACGCCGTAGAGCGTGCCCGGTGCGGGGGAGTCGCCGCTCATTCGGCGGTGCTCGCGAGCGCGTTGAGGGCGGCCGCGGTGATCGCCGAGCCGCCCCGCCGGCCGTGGACGGTGACGAACTCCAGGCCCAGTTCGGCGGCATCTGCGGCGAGCGCCGCCTTGGACTCGGCGGCGCCGATGAACCCGACCGGGCAGCCCACCACCGCGGCTGGCTTCGGCCCCCCGGCTGCGATCATCTCCAGCAGGTGGAACAGCGCCGTGGGCGCGTTGCCGATCGCCACCACAGCGCCGTCGAGGCGATCCCGCCACAGCTCCAGCGCGGCGGCCGAACGGGTGGTGCCGAGCTCGGCTGCCAGGCCCGGGGTGCGCTCGTCGCGCAGGGTGCACAGCACCTCGTTGTCCGCGGGCAGCCGAAGCCGGGTGACGCCCGAGGCCACCATGTGCGCGTCGGCGAGGATCGGCGCCCCGGCGGACAGCGCGGCGCGGGCGGCAGCCACGACGGCGGGGGAGAAGGCGACGTCGCGGGCCAGGTCCACCTGCCCGCACGCGTGGATCATGCGGACGACGACGCGGGAGACGTCGTCGGGGAAGCGGGCGAGGTCGGCCTCGGCGCGGATGGTGGTAAAGGACCGGCGGTAGATCTCGGCGCCGTCGGTCTCGTACTCGTAGGGCATGCGTCCTCGCTGATCAGGGGGTGTCGGACGACCGGTCCACGCGGTACCCGTCCACAGTGGCCCGCACACGCGCTCCGCGACCGGTGTAGCCGCAGCCGCGCTCGCAGCCCACCCAGTGCTGTGGTCCGGCCACGGGCAGGGCGCCCCGCCGGACGGCGTCGGCGGCATCGTATCGGACGTCGGTGAGCGACCTGTCGCAGCCCGGCAGCCCGGTGCAGGCGGTCACCTCTACCCAGGGCGAGGCGGCGTCGAAGATCATCCCCATGGGTGCGAGCACACGCACCACCTGCTCGGCCATGCCCTCGGTGAGGCCGTGGACTCCGATCACCTTGTCCGCGGAGACCGTGCTGGGCCGCTCGACCGCGCCCAAGAACTCGGCCAGCCGCGCGGGGACCACGCCGAAGGGCACCACGGCGAGCAGCGTGACGAGCCCGTCGGCGGTGTCGACCCACCCGACCGGCGGCGCCTCGACGGCCGTGGTCGGCCGCGGGTCGGTGGCGCCGGCGGAGGTCCGCTCGTGGTCGGAGAGGGTCCCGACGACGAGGTCGTGCAGGTCGCCGGAGCCGGGCACGCGCCAGGTGCCCTCAGCGCCGCGCGCGAAGGCGGCGGCCGCGTCCACCAGGACGGTCGCGGCGTCGCCCGGGGGCACCTCGATGCCGGCGTCGCGACCTGCCACGTACACGCGGACCGGCCGGCCGGGCCCACCCGCGACGGCGGCCAGGTCGGGCGCGTGGGCCAGGACGTCGCCGGAGCCGTCGTCGAGGCCGAAGAGGAACCGGCCGCTCAGCGCGGTGACATCCGCGCGGGCGAGCAGCTCGGCGTCGAGCCGCTCGGGCAGGTCGCCGAGATCGTGGTGGCCCTCGAGCCGGCCGGCCAGGGGCGAGGCGATGACGTTGCGCACGCGGTCGTGTGAGGCACTGGGCAGCAGGCCGTGCTCGTCCACGCGCCGGCGCAGCAGCTCTTCGTCGCGCACGCCCCGGACCTGGAGATTGCCGCGGGAGGTGAGGTGGACGTCGCCGCCGTGGTCCGCGGCGATCGCGGCCAGCGCGGTCCAGTCGGCGGGCCGCAGCCGCCCGCCGGGGAACCGCAGTCGGGCGATCCCGCCGTCCGCGGCGGGGAAGACGCGCAGGACTCCGGGGCAGCGATCGTCGGGGGAGCGGCCGTCGGGGGCTTCGCCGTGCGGGGAAGGGCTCATCGCGGACCAGCGTAGGCCGCCGCCGGTGGTGCGGCCGCCCGGGTCGACCGGCCGGGGGATAGTCTGGCCGCGGGCACGGGAGCCGAGAAGCCGGTGAGAACCCGGGACGGTCGCGCCACCTGTGATGCCCGCCGCGGGCGCCAGACGTCACGCGGCGGGACGAGTCGGACCTCACCCGCGCCCAACGACCACTCGTCGTCCGCGCCACCCGTGCGCGGCGCCCCCGCTTGGGACGCGATATCCCGGGAAGGCCCTCGCCAGCCATGATCACGCTGCTGTCCACGTCGGACACCGACCTGCTCTCCGCCCGCGCCTGCGGCGCGGACTACCGCCTCGGCAACCCCCGTTTCCTCGACGCAGACCGGCTCCGCGAGCTCGCGGCCGGCGCCGACGCGGTGGTCTACCGCCAGCTCGGCAGCCGCCACGCGATCGCCGACCACCTGTCCGTGCTGGCGGCGACCGGGGTGCCGCTCGTCGTGGTGTCCGGTGAGCAGGCCGCCGACGCCGACCTCATGAGCGCCTCCACAGTGCCCGCCGGGGTGGCGCGGCAGGCCCACGACTACCTGGCCTTCGGCGGCCCGGAGAACCTCGCGCAGCTGTGGGCCTTTCTCGCCGACACGCTCACCCTGAGCGGACACGGCTTCGCCCCGCCGCGCGAGCTCCCCGCCTGGGGACGGCTCGAGGGCGACTGGGACGCGCCCGCGACCGCCGACGGCCGGGCGGCCCCGCGCGTCGCCGTCGTCTATTACCGGGCCCAGCACCTGGCCGGCAACACCCGGTACGTCGAGGAGCTGTGCCGGGCAGTGGTCGCCGCGGGCGCCACGGCGGTGCCGCTGTACTGCGCGTCGCTGCGCCGGCCCGACGACGGGCTCATCGACGAGCTCCGCACGGTGGACGCCGCGGTGGTCACGGTCCTCGCCGCGGGCGGCGCCACGCCCGCCGCGGCCACGGCCGGGGGCGACGACGACTCGTGGAACGTCGCCCACCTGGCCGAACTCGACATGCCGATCCTCCAGGGGTTGTGCCTGACCTGCGACCGCGACACGTGGGAGGCCTCCGACGAGGGCGCGCTGCCGCTCGACGTGGCCACGCAGGTGGCGGTGCCGGAGTTCGACGGCCGGGTCATCACCGTCCCGTTCTCCTTCAAGCACCTCGATCCCGACGGCCTGGCACACTACGTGCCCGACGTCGAACGCTGCGCCCGCGTGGCCGGCATTGCCGTCCGGCACGCCCGGTTGCGCCACGTCCCGGCTGCGGACAAGCGCGTGTGCGTGATGCTCTCGGCGTACCCCACCAAGCACGCACGGATCGGCAACGCCGTGGGCCTGGACACCGCCGCCTCGGTGGTGGCGCTACTGCGGGGCATGCGCGAGGAGGGCTACGACCTGGGCACCGATCCGGTGCCCGGCCTGGACACCGAGCACCCCGACGACCTCATGCACGCGCTCATCGCCGCCGGCGGACAGGACCCGGACTGGCTCACCGAGGCGCAGCTCGCCGCCAACCCGCACCGCATCCCGGCCGCGACGTGGCGGCGGTGGGCCGCCGACCTCGACCCGGCGCTGCGGGACGCCGTCGAACAGGCGTGGGGCCCGGCGCCCGGCGAACTCTACGTGGACCGCTCGGCCGAGGCGCTGCGCAGGGACCCCGACGGCGAGATCTGCGTGGCCGCTCTCCAGTTCGGCAACGTGCTCGTCATGGTCCAGCCCCCGCGCGGCTTCGGCGAGAACCCGGTGGCGATCTACCACGACCCCGACCTCGCCCCGAGCCACCACTACCTGGCCGCCTACCGGTGGCTGCGCGAGCCGGTCGGGGCCGGCGGCTTCGGCGCCCACGCGGTGTGCCACGTGGGCAAGCACGGGAACATGGAGTGGCTGCCCGGCAAGAACGTCGGCCTGTCCGCCGGGTGCGGACCCGACGCGGCGATCGGCGACCTGCCGCTGGTCTACCCGTTCCTCGTCAACGACCCCGGCGAGGGCACCCAGGCCAAGCGACGCGCCCACGCGGTGCTCGTCGATCACCTCGTGCCGCCCATGGCGCGCGCCGAGTCCTACGGCGACATCGCCCGGCTGGAGCAGCTGCTCGACGAGCACCAGAACGTCTCGGCGCTCGACCCGGCCAAGCTGCCGGCGATCCGACAGCAGATCTGGACGCTCATCAGCGCCGCCCGGATGGACCGCGAGCTCGGGTGGGAGGAACGCCCGGACGAGGAGGCGTTCGACGACCAGCTCATGCACGTCGACGGCTGGCTGTGCGAGATCAAGGACGTCCAGATCCGCGACGGACTGCACGTGCTCTCCACCGCTCCGGAGGGCGACCACCTGGTGGACCTGGTGACGGCGATGCTCCGCGCCCGCCAGCTCTGGGGCGGGGAGCAGACGGTGCCCGGACTCCGGGAGGCCCTCGGCCTGGACGAGGCCGACGGGGTGCGCGCGGACGTCGACGCCGCCGAGGCGCTCGCCCGCGGGCTCGTCGCCCGGCTCGCGGCCGCCGGCTGGGACCCGGGGTCCGTGGACGAGGCCGTCGCGGGCGCCGCGCTGCCGGAGACGGCCGACCTCGCCGTCGTCACCCGGATCGCCGACTTCGCCTGCCGCGAGGTGGTGCCCCGCCTCCTCGCCACCACCGAGGAGGTGCCCCGCACGCTGCACGCCCTCCGCGGCGGCTACATCCCCGCCGGCCCCTCCGGCTCCCCGCTGCGCGGGCTGATCAACGTGCTGCCCACCGGGCGGAACTTCTACTCGGTGGACCCGCGGGCCCTGCCCACCCCACTCGCGTGGGAGACCGGGCAGGTCATGGCCGACTCGCTGCTCGAGCGACACCTGGCCGAGACGGGGGAGTACCCGCGCTCGGTGGGCCTGTCGGTCTGGGGTACCTCCGCCATGCGGACCTCGGGCGACGACATCGCCGAGGTGTTCGCACTGCTGGGTGTGCGGCCGGTGTGGGACGAGGCCAGCCGGCGGATCGTGGACCTGCGGGCGATCGACCCGGACGAGCTCGGCCGGCCGCGGATCGACGTGACCGTCCGCATCTCCGGGTTCTTCCGGGACGCCTTTCCGCACGTCCTCGACCTGCTCGACGACGCGGTGCAGCTCGTGGCCGGGCTCGACGAGCCGGCGGACCAGAACTTCGTCCGCGCGCACATCGAGCAGGACGTGGCCGGCGGCGCCGGGCGGAGGGGCGCGTCGGCGCGCGTGTTCGGCTCCAAGCCCGGCACCTACGGCGCGGGCCTGCTGCAGCTCGTGGACTCGGGCTCATGGCGCGACGACGCCGACCTTGCCGACGTGTACACCGAGTGGGGCGGCTACGCCTACGGACGCGGACTCGACGGTGCCCCCGCGGGCGAGGACATGCGGCGCGCATACCGGCGCATCGAGGTGGCGGCCAAGAACATCGACTCGGTCGAGCACGACGTCCTGGATTCGGACGACTACTACCAGTACCACGGCGGGATGGTGGCCACGGTCCGCGCGCTCACCGGCGCCGACCCCAAGGCCTACGTGGGGGACTCCACCACCCCCGACCGCGTGCGTACCCGCACCCTCACCGAGGAGACGGGGCGAATCGTCCGCGCCCGCGTGCTCAACCCGCGCTGGATCGAGGCGATGCGCCGCCACGGCTACAAGGGCGCGTTCGAGATGGCCGCCACGGTCGACTACCTCTTCGGTTGGGACGCCACGACCGGCGTGGTGGACGACTGGATGTACGAGCAGGTCGCGCAGGCCTACGTCCTCGACCCGGTCAACCGCGAGTTCCTCGACCGGTCCAACCCGTGGGCCCTGCACGGCATGACCGAACGGCTGCTCGAAGCCGCCGACCGCGACCTGTGGTCCGAGCCCGACCCGGCCGTCCTCGACGGGTTGCGCCGGGCGTTCCTCGACGCCGAGGGCGCGCTCGAGGACAGGTGAGGCGACCCGCGCACGGCCCGGCGCTGGGTGACTCGGGGATAATCGCGGCCATGACCGCAACGCTGGCCACCGGGGGCCGCATCCTCACCCCCTCCTCCCGCGACGCCACCGCACTCGCCCACGACGGCGGCCTGGTGGTCTGGGCGGGTGCCGACGCCCCGGCCCCGGCCCTGTTCCCCGACGCCGAGCACGTGGACCTGGCCGGGGACTGGGTCGCGCCGGCGTTCGTGGAATGCCTGTCCGATGGGCTCGACATCGGGGCCGCGGCCGCGCGCGGCGTGGTGCCCGCCGGCCTGCCCGCGCCGCACGCCACCGGGACCGTGGCCGACCGCGTCCGCGCGGGGGAGCGGGTGGTGGTGGACGCCGGCGCCGACCCGGCCGGGGTGGCGGCCGCGCTCACCGATCTGGCCACCGAACTCGGAGGGCCGGCCGTGGCCCGGTGTACCCCCACCCTCGTCGGCGCACCGGACCTCGACGACGCGGGGCTCGCCGCGCTCGCGGCCGTCGGTGCGGTGATCCTGCTGCGCCCGCTCGTCGACGACCTGGCCGGGACCGACCTCGTGCGGCTCGCCGGCTCAGGGGCGGCGCTCGCGGCGTCGGTGCGGGCAGGCGACGAGGTGCGCCCGTGGGACGCGCTGCGGGCGCTCACCACGGTCGACCGCGGCCGCGGCCTCTCGCCCCGCGCCGCGTTCACCGCCACGACCCGCGGTGCCCGTCGCGCCGCCGGCGCCCGGGACGGCGCCGCGAGCACCCTCGCCGTGGGCGCGCCGGCCACCTACGTTCGGTGGGAGACCGGCGAGCTCGTGGTGGCTGCCGCCGACGACGCCGTGCAGCGCTGGTCCACCGATCCCCGCTCCGGCGTGCCGCCCATGCCCGACCTGGCCGGGCCCGACCCGGTGCTCCGGGACCTCGTGGTGGACGGCCACCCCGGGAACGCCGACCGGTGACGGCACTGCTCGTCCGCGCGCTCGGCGCCGCCGCCGCGGGCGCCCTACTCGCCGCCTCGTTCCCGCCCGTGGGCCTGTGGTGGGCGGCGTTTCCGGCGGTCGCCCTGCTCGTGGTGGTGCTGGCGCCGGTCCGCCGGGGCGGCCGCGACCTCGGGCGTCGGCCCCGCGCACGGACCGGCGCCCTCCTCGGCTTCGTCGCCGGCCTCACTTTTTTCCTACTCCTCGTCCCGTGGGTCGGCTTGTACGTGGGCGCCTACGCCGCCTGGGGTCTGTCCGCGGTCGAGGCGCTGTACCTGGCCGGGTTCGGCGCAGGCGCGGCGGTGATCCTCCGGACCGCCCTGCACCCCGGCCCGGGGGTCGGCCGGCGAGCCCTGGCCGGCGTGCTCGGGGTGACCGGCTGGTGGTCGCTGTGGGAGTGGATCCGCTCGTCGTGGCCCTGGGGCGGATTCCCGTGGGGCCGACTCGCCTTCGGCCAGGCGGACGGCCCGCTGCTGCCGATCGCCGCCCTCGGCGGCTCCCCGCTGCTCGGGTTCGCCGTGGCCGCGCTCGGCTCCGCCCTCGCGGTGGGGCTGCTGCTCGCCGTCCGCCACGAACTCTCCGGGCGAGCCGTGGGCGCCCTGGCAGTGGTCCCGGTGGTGACGGCGGGGTTCGCGCTCGCGGGGACGCTCACGTCTGCGGCCGAGCGGGAAACGGAGGCGGTCGAGGTGGCCGTCGTCCAGGGCAACGTGCCCCGGCTGGGCCTGGACTTCCAGGCCCAGCGCCGCGCTGTCCTGGAAAACCACCTCGGGGTGACCGCCGAGCTGGCCGACCGGGTCGACGCCGGCACGGCGCCCCGCCCGGACCTGGTGATCTGGCCCGAGAACGCCTCCGACATCTCGCCGCTGGACGATCGCCGGGCCGGCACGCAGATCGGCGCGCTGTCCGAGCGCCTGTCGGCCCCGATCCTCGTGGGGACCGTCCTGCCCGTCGGCTCCGGCCCCGAGGCCACCAACACCGTCCTGGTGTGGGACGGCGACGACGGCGTGGTGGACCGGCACGACAAGCACTACATCCAGCCGTTCGGAGAGTGGCTACCGTGGCGGGGGCTCTTCGAGGCCCTGTTCCCGATCGCCGAGTCGGCGGGGCACTTCGTCCCCGGCAACACGACAGGGCACGTCCGCGCGGCCGGGGTGGACCTGGGGGCGGCGATCTGCTTCGAGGTGGCCTTCGACACGGCCGCCCGCACCCCTGTCGCCGAGGGCGCGCAGATCCTCACCGTGCCCACCAACAACGCCACCTTCGGACGTTCGCCCATGACCTACCAGCAGCTCGCCATGTCGCGGGTCCGGGCCGTGGAGCACCGGGTGCCGGTCCTCATCGCCGCCACGAGCGGCGTGAGCGCCGTGGTGGCACCGGACGGCGCGGTGCTGCAGGAGACCGACATCTTCGAACCCGCCGTCCTCTCCGCCACGGTAGAGGTGGGGTCGGCCGGTACCATGGCAACCCGTCTGGGCGGCATCCCGCAGACCCTGGTGGGCCTCATCGGCCTGGCCGGGCTCGCCTGGGCGCTGATCCGCCGGCCGCTGCCCGCGAACCACACCGAGGAGACCTAAGTGACCGATCCCCACCCGACGCCCGCCCCGGGCCCGGGGGCTCCGTCAGCCCGCACGTTGGTCGTCATCCCGACCTACGACGAGCGCGAGAACCTCCCGTCGGTCGTGGAGCGCCTACTCGCCGCGGCCCCGGACGTCTCGGTACTCATCGCCGACGACAACAGCCCGGACGGCACGGGGGAGGTCGCCGACCGGCTCGCCGCCGAGGACACCCGCGGGCGCATCTCCGTGCTGCACCGCGCGGGCAAGGAGGGGCTCGGCGCCGCCTACATCGCCGGCTTCCGCTGGGGCCTGGAGCGTGGCTACACGGTGCTCGTGGAGATGGACGCCGACGGCAGTCACCCGCCGGAGCGGTTGCCCGCGATGCTCGCGGCCGTCGACGCCGGCGCCGACCTGGCGATCGGCTCCCGGTACGTCCCCGGCGGCAGCGTCGTCAACTGGCCCTGGCAGCGGCATGTGATCTCGCGCGGCGGCAACGTCTACTCCCGGATCATGCTGGGCGTGGGCATCAAGGACATCACCGCCGGGTTCCGGGCCTACCGGGCCGACGCCATCGCGGAGATGGATCTGGACTCCATCGAGTCCAAGGGCTACTGCTTCCAGATCGACATGACGTGGCGTCTACTCGGCGTCGGCCGCACGGTGGTCGAGGTGCCCATCACCTTTACCGAGCGCACCGTGGGCCAGTCCAAGATGAGCGAGTCGATCTTCCGCGAGGCCGCCGTCAACGTGGCCCGCTGGGGCTGGGAGAAGCGGCGCCGGCAGCTCCGGTCGCTCGTCGGGCGCTGAGCCCCGGACGGGCCCCAAGCACGGCGCGGCCCGCCGGACAGCCGAGACGCCCCGGTCTCTCCGTGAGGGGCCGGGGCGTCGTCGTTCAGGGGGAGCGGGTTCAGCGCGAGCCGGCGCGCCGCCGCTTCTTGAGCAGGTCCATGCGCTCCTTGAGAAGCTCCTCTAGCTCCTCGAGCGAGCGGCGCTCGAGCAGCATGTCCCAGTGGGTGCGCGGGGGCTTGACCTTCTTGGCTTCGACCGCGGGGCCGTCGATGAGCTGGCCCTCCTGGCCGTTCTTGCAGATCCAGGTGCCGGGGATCTCCGCGTCGTCCGCGAACGGGACCTCGTAGACCTCGCCGTTCTCGGTCTGATAGCGGGCCATACGACGGGGCGCGAGGTCGTGGTCCCGGTCGGTCTCGTAGCTCACCGCGCCGAGCCGGCTACCCCTGAGGACTCGATCTGCCATACGAACTCCTTCTCCCTGGTCGTGGAGACCCGCGCGCCGGTGGTGAGGCGGGGTCCGGTCCGTGGTGTCAGTAGTGGTAACGCCGCGGTGTCCCCGAAATGTTCCCACGCGGGCGGCGGGAGCAGAACCGCGGGTGTGGCTCGTCTAGCCTGAGCACCGTGTACGCCGATCCCTCCACCGACCAGGACCGCCCCCGCCGGGGCGAGTCCTCGTGCGCGTGGTGCGGGCGCCCCGTGGACGAGGGCCCGAGCGGCCGGCGGCGACGGTACTGCCGGCGGTCGTGCCGCCAGCGCGCGTACGAGCAGCGCCAGGCCCTGCGGTCTCGGGACCTCCCGGAGGGCACCGTCGTGTTGTCCGAGTCCGAGTCGGCCGAGCTCATGGACCGGATGTTCCAGCTGCGCTGCGCGTGTGAGGACCTGCACACGGCGATCGCCGAGGGGGCCGGGGCGGCCGAGCTCCGGGCGATGTCCGACGAGCTGGTCTCCCTCGCGCGCCGCGCCGAGCGCCTTCGATGACCTCGGCCCCTGCGGCGACCGCGCCTGTCGTGGGAACGCCGGCGGCACTGTCGCCGCCGATCCGGTCGCGTGGTGGATCCCGGACCTACCCCGCGCTGCCGAGGGGGACGCCGTAGCGGAAGAGGTTCTCCGGATCGTAGTGGTGCTTGACGCGGGTGAGGCGCTCCATCGTGTCGGCGTCGAACGACTGCGCCGTCACGAGAACCTTCTCCGGACCCTCGTTGAAGTTGAGGAAGCCGGGCACCGGAGCCAGGACCGGGCCCAAGCGGCCCCACGCCTGCGTGATCCGTCGCTCCAGTTCCACCTCGGCGCCCGGGAAGGCGACCATCCCCGCGAACTCCAGAGCGAACCCGGCGTCCCTCGCCGCGAAGCTCATCGCCGGGTTCGGCCGGCTCATCGCGCCGCCGGCATGCCGTGCCTCGGCGAGCAGCATCGGGGACGGGCCGTCACCGCCGCCCACGGCCTCGAGCATCGAGGTCAGGACCACCTCGTCGAGCCCCGTGATCCACCGTCCGCTCGCACGCCCCGGTGCGGGATCCACCGGATCCATGGAGATCTGCGCCGACGCCATGAACGGCATCGTGGTCCACATGTCCATGAGGGGTGCACGCCAGTTGCGCCACTCGTCGATCAGCCGGCGCCCCTCGTCCGGATCCGGCCCCGAGTAACAACCCCGCACGATCACGAACGCCTGGCCCCGCAGGGGTTCCGGAATCTCCTCGAGCGGCGGGAAGTTCGTGATGTTGAACGCGGTGGTGAGCTCGTCGGGCGCGTCGGCCGCCCACTCGCGGTACCGCTCGAACACCTCACGGGCGGAGTCGAGGGGATAGAACAGGTTTCCTCCGTAGACCTCTGACACCGGGGCGAGGGCGGCGGTCATCTCGACCACCACGCCGAGGGCGCTGCCGGAGGTGCCACACAGCGCCCAGAACAGGTCGGGCTCGTTCTCCGGTGAGGTGGTGACCGCCGTGCCGTCCGCCAGGACGACCCGCAGTGAGCGGACCGCGTCCACCGCCAGTCCGTGCCCCCGACCGAGCCACCCGAACCCGCCGCCGAGGGAGTAGCCGACGGCGCCGACATGCGGGGTCGACCCGATCAACGGCGCGAGCCCCGAGCCGTGAGCGGCCTCGAGGACCGCTGCCCATTTTGCCCCGCCCCCGACGGTCACCTCCCGCCGCTCGGCATCGATCGAGAAGCTGTCGAGTCCGTCCATCGCCAGCAGCAGCGCCCGCTCGTCGGAGGGCACGACCACCCCGTGCCCGGTGGCCTGAACCGCGACCGCAAGACCGTGCGCGGCGGCGTACCGGACGGCGTGCACGACGTCGTCCTCCACAAGGGGCCGGACTGCGACCGCCGGCGACTGCGTCCAACACAGGTTCCAGCCCGCGCACACCGCCGCATATCTCTCGTCGCCGGGCCATACGACCTCACCCTGGCACTGCCTCAGAAGGTCCTCCTCGCCACCGGCGCCGGGCTGGGGGTGGTTCATTGACGATCCCTTTCGAATCTCGCTGTTGCGGAGCCGGTGACGAGCCACCCCTCCTGGTCGCGGCTCAGCCTAACCCGCGGTCCTGTCGAAATTAATCCCCAACGCAAGCGCCTTTTCCGTGGCTGAACCCCCTCACCCGAGGGATAATGCATTACTCATCTAGTCTCTTGACGAGCACCACACCGCCACAGTCGATGTGGGGGAGCCCGGGAGGTAGCGGTGTCGGTATCGAGTCCAGCCGGGCACGACAATGCCCGGCGCCTTGAGCAGGCGGAAGCCCTGCTCCGCGAGTCCTGTGCCGATGCGGTCGGCACCGCCGAGCTGATCGACGGGGTGCGTCGTGCCTTCACTGCGGCACTGGGCCCGTCGTTTCTGGCGCTCGGGGCCACCGATCCGGACAGCACCGCGTTCGGCACCGGGTCGGTCGTCGACGGGCTGCCCCGGCAGATCGCCCGGCAGCTGGTGGAGAACGAGTACCTCGTGGACGACTTCAACACCATCTCCCGACTCCACCGATCGCCTTCGGGGCCTGTGACCTTGCACCGGGCGACCCAGGGACTCCCGCACCTGAGCCCCAGGTACCGCGACCTCTACCAGCCCAACGGCCTGGGCCCCGAACTCAGAGTGGTCTTCGCCCACGAATCGGCGTGCCTGGGCGTGGCGACCGTGGTCCGGGCGAGCAACGAGCCCGACTTCTCGGACCACGACCTCGAGTGGGTACGCCGCGCGGTTCCCCACATCACCTCCGGGCTGCGCCGTACCGTCGGCGCCGTCTGGTTCACCGACCAGGGACCGAGGGAGCCGGTCGGGGTGGTCACCTTCGATCCCGACGGCAACCTCCTGTCGATGACGACGAATGCCGCGTCCCACCTTTCCGACCTCTGGCTGCGACCGGCAGGGGAGGCGACCGTTGACTCCATTCCCGGTGAGGCCCGGATAGTCGTCACCATGGCGCGGGCCCTCGCGACCGGAGGTCAGGACACCCCGCCGCCCATCAGCCGGTTGCGGGGTCGATCGGGTCGATGGCTGACACTGCGCGGGGATCGCACACTGAGCACCTCCACCGAGCTCACCGGATTGGTACTGACGATCGAACCGTCCCGTCCGCCCGATATCCTCCCCCTTCTCGTCGCCTCCTTCGGTCTCTCCGCCCGCGAGCGTCAGGTGCTCACCGAGATGTCGAGCGGCCGAAGCACCACCGAGATCGCCGAGAGGATGGTTCTCTCGACGCACACAGTTCGCGACCACGTCAAGTCGATCCTGCGCAAGACGGGGTCGTGCTCCCGCGCGGAGTTGTGGAATCGGCTCTACCGCCACGGCGGCTGAGGTGATCGGTTCCCCGCGAGGAACCGCCGCACCCCACCGTGCCCGAGCATCGCCCGCCTCCCCGGGGCGGTGCACGACGGGCTCCACCGGGAAGGCTGCCGACACCTATGCAACGTCACTGTGACGTTTCATAGGTGCGCGGGAGGGCTCCGGAGAGCGGGGCGGCGACCCCGGCGAGCCCGGCGCGGGCGGCGGGAGCAGAACCGCGGGTGTGGCTCGTCTAGCCTGAGCACCGTGTACGCCGATCCCTCCACCGACCAGGACCGCCCCCGCCGGGGCGAGTCCTCGTGCGCGTGGTGCGGGCGCCCCGTGGACGAGGGCCCGAGCGGCCGGCGGCGACGGTACTGCCGGCGGTCGTGCCGCCAGCGCGCGTACGAGCAGCGCCAGGCCCTGCGGTCTCGGGACCTCCCGGAGGGCACCGTCGTGTTGTCCGAGTCCGAGTCGGCCGAGCTCATGGACCGGATGTTCCAGCTGCGCTGCGCGTGTGAGGACCTGCACACGGCGATCGCCGAGGGAGAGGACCCCGCGGAACTGACCCGGATGTCCGACGAGCTGGTGGCCGCGGCCCGGCGCGCCGAGCGGCTCCGGTGAGCCCTACGGCCGAGAACGCCCTGCGGACCCTCCGGGGCTGGTGGGACCGCTGGCGCCTGTCCGTCACCGGTCTCGTCGTGGCCGCACTCGCCGCGTGGACCTCTCTCATGCCCTCGTTCCTTCCGCGGGCCTGGTACTACCAGGGACTCGTCACCGGCATCTCGATGCTCGCCGGGTACGGGGTGGGCGTGGTGCTGCGGACCGTGTGGACCCGTCTCGTCGCACCCCGGATCACGCTGCCCGACCCGGTGCTCGAGATCGGCGGCACGGTGCTCCGGTGGGTCCGCGGCTTCGCGCCGTATCTCCTCGTGGTATACCTCATCACCGCGACAGCGACGGCAGTCCGCTGGCAGGACCAGGTGGCCGACCTCGTCCACTCCCCACGCCCGCCGTGGGGCGACTACATGAAGATCCCGTGGGTTGCCGCAGCGATCTTCCTCGGGCTGCTCCTTGTGTGTCGGGGCATCCGCGTGGGCACGCGGTCGATCAGCCGGTTCGTCCAGCGCCGGCTCCGGCTGCCGGAGTACCCGGCCAAACTCACCGGCGTGATCGTGGTGGCCGGGCTCCTGGTGGGAATCGTCGACGGCGTCGTCACCCGCGTCTTCTTCGAAGGGGCCAACCAGATTTTCAGCGTGCAGAACGACGAGCGCTACGACGGCGTCAACCGGCCCACGCGCCCCGAGCGGTCCGGCGGCCCCGGCTCCGTCGTCAGTTTCGCCGACCTGGGCATGCAGGGCCGGCGCTTCGTCGACGGCGGGCTCGACGCCGCCGCACTCTCGGAACTCCTCGGTGAGAAGGCGCGGGAGCCGATCCGCGCCTATGCGGGACTGGAGTCGGCGCCGACGGACGACGAGCGCTCGCAGCTCGTGGTCCGTGAACTCGACCGGACGCGAGCGTGGGAGCGCGACTCCGTGGTGATCGCGCCGACGACGGGAACCGGTTGGATCAATCCCCATGCGGCCCAGGCGATCGAGCTCCTCGGCGGCGGCGACACCGCCATCGTCGGCACCCAGTACTCCTACCTACCCAGCTGGATCTCGTTCCTCGCCGACCGCGAGAAGGCGGAGGCCGCTGGCGCTTCGCTCATCGCGGCAGTGGCGGACTGGCGGGATTCGCTACCCGAGGATGGTCCCCGCCCGAAGCTGTACGTGTACGGGGAGAGTCTGGGAACCCAGGCGGGGGAGGCCGCGTTCTCCGGCCTTCGCGACATCCGCTCCACGGTCGATGGGGTGCTGTGGATGGGCCCCCCGAACTCCAACTCGATCTGGCACTCGCTCGTCGAACGACGTGACCCCGGCACCCCGGTGACCGACCCCGTCTACGCCGACGGCCTGCTGGTCCGCTTTGCCGAGGATCCGGCCGAGTTCCGGGGCGACGACACCCCGTGGATCAACCCGCGGGTGCTGTACGTCCAGCACGCCACCGATCCGGTGGTGTGGTGGACGCCGGACCTGCTCTTCGACCGCCCCGCGTGGTTGGCGGAACCGCCGGGCAAGGGCCGCCATCCAGGGATGCTGTACCTTCCGGTCGTCACTTTCTGGCAGGTCACCGCCGACCTCGGGAACGCCATCGGGGGCTCGCAGGGGTTCGGTCACCTCTACGACTCGCAGATCCTCGACGGGTGGGCGGCCGCCACCGACCGGGAGGGGTGGGACGACGACGAGCACGCGCGGTTCGCCGAGCTGCACCGCCTGGCGATGGAACGCCAACCACGCGGTTGACCCGGACGTGGCGACGGTCCGGGCGTCGATCGCCTACCGTTGCCCTGGGCCGCGTCCCGCCGGTGCCGTCGTCATCCCGCCCCGAGGAGACACCCGTGAGCCAGCACGTCGCCGACACCCACGACGTCATCCGCGTGCACGGCGCGCGCGAGAACAATCTCCGCGAGGTGAGTGTGGACCTGCCCAAGCGGCGGCTCACCGTGTTCACCGGCGTCTCCGGCTCGGGGAAGAGCTCCCTGGTGTTCGGGACGATCGCCGCCGAGTCACAGCGCATGATCAACGAGACTTACAGCGCCTTCGTCCAGGGGTTCATGCCCGCGCTCGCGCGCCCGGACGTCGACGTCCTCGAGGGGCTCACCACCGCGATCGTCGTGGACCAGGAGCGCATGGGGACGGATCCCCGCTCCACCGTGGGCACCGCCACCGACGCCGGTGCCCTCCTGCGGATCCTCTACAGCCGCCTCGCCGAGCCGCACCTGGGCGGGCCCAAGGCGTACTCGTTCAACGTGGCCTCGGCCTCCGGGGTGGGCACGCTCAAGAAGGCCGACGGCACCCGGGAGAAGGCCGAGTTCTCCATCACCGGCGGCATGTGCGTGCGCTGCGAGGGCCGCGGAACCGTCTCGGACTTCGACCTGGACGCCCTGGTCGACCGCGACAAGTCGCTCGCCGAGGGCGCCATCACCGTGCCCGGGTACTCGATGGACGGCTGGTACGGGCGCATCTACGGCGGCTCCGGGTTCTTCGACATGGACAAGACGGTCCGCGACTTCTCGGAGCAGGAGTGGCACGACCTGCTCCACAAGGAGCCGGTCAAGGTCAAGGCCGACGGCATCAACGTGACCTTCGAGGGCCTGATCCCCAAGATCCGGAAATCGATGCTCGCCAAGGACGTCGAGGCGATGCAGCATCCGCGCGTTCGTCGAACGCGCCGTGGTCTTTGCCACGTGCCCCGACTGCGACGGCACCCGCCTCAACGAGGGTGCCCGCTCCTCGCGGATCGGGGAGCACAACATCGCGGACGTCTCGGCCATGCAGATCACCGACATGGCCGAATGGCTGCGGAGCCTGGACGCGCCGACGGTCGCGCCGCTGGTCGCGGGCCTGCAGCACCTCCTGGACTCTCTCGTCGAGATCGGCCTCGGCTACCTCTCCCTGGACCGGCCCGCGGGGTCGCTGTCCGGCGGCGAATCCCAGCGCGTCAAGATGGTCCGCCACCTCGGCTCGGCGCTCACCGACGTCACCTACGTCTTCGACGAACCCTCGATCGGCCTGCACCCGCACGACATCCAGCGGATGAACGACCTGCTGCTGCGCCTGCGAGACAAGGGCAACACGGTGCTCGTGGTGGAGCACAAGCCGGAGACCATCGCGATCGCCGACCACGTGGTGGACCTCGGCCCGGGCGCCGGTTCCGACGGCGGCGAGATCTGCTTCGAGGGCAGCGTGCAGGGGTTGCGGGAGAGCGACACCGTCACCGGCCGCCACCTCGACGACCGGGCCACGCTCAGGGACTCCGTCCGGTCCCGCACCGGCGTCCTCGAGGTGCGGGGGGCCACCGCCCACAACGTCCGCGACGTGGACGTGGACATCCCGCTGGGCGTGCTCTGCGTGGTGACCGGCGTGGCCGGCTCGGGCAAGAGTTCGCTCGTCCACGGCTCGGTCTCGCCGCGCGAGGGGGTGGTGGCGATCGACCAGTCGGCGATCCGCGGGTCACGCCGCAGCAACCCCGCCACGTACACCGGGCTGCTCGACCCCGTCCGCAAGGCCTTCGCCAAGGCCAACGGGGTCAAGCCCGCGCTGTTCAGCCCCAACTCGGACGGAGCGTGCCCCACCTGTAAGGGCGCCGGGGTGATCTACACCGACCTGGCCATGATGGCCGGGGTCGCCACGACATGTGACGACTGCGAGGGGCGGCGCTTCCAGGCCGAGGTCCTCGAGTACCGACTGGGCGGGCGGAACATCGGCGAGGTGCTGGCGATGTCGGTGGCGCAGGCGGAGGAGTTCTTCCGCGAGGGCGAGGCCCGGATCCCCGCCGCGCACAAGATCCTCGCGCGACTACGCGACGTCGGGCTGGGCTACGTGCGTCTCGGACAGCCGCTCACCACCCTGTCCGGCGGCGAGCGGCAGCGCCTCAAGCTGGCGGCGCAGATGGCGGAGAAGGCCGAGGTCTACGTCCTGGACGAGCCCACCACGGGTCTGCATCTGGCCGACGTCCGCAATCTCCTGGGCATGCTCGACCGGCTGGTGGACTCCGGGAAGTCGGTCGTCGTGATCGAGCACCACCAGGCCGTCATGGCGCACGCGGACTGGATCATCGACCTGGGCCCCGGCGCGGGCCACGACGGCGGCCGCGTGATCTTCGAGGGCACCCCCGCCGACCTCGTCGCGGACCGGTCCACGCTCACCGGCGAGCACCTCGCCGAGTACGTGGCCGCCCCACGCTAGAGGTCGAGGTGGAGCCGGAGGGCGTCGTCGAGTTCGGAGACCAGGTCTGGACCGAGGCCACCGATTCGCGGGCCGATCCGGTCGACGCTCACCGCGCGGACCTGCTCACACTGCGCCTTGGAATCCGAGCGCAGACCCGTGTCCTCCGCCGGGAGCAGGACCTGAAAGGGATGAACCGTAGCGGTGTTGCTCGTGACGGGCACCACCGTCACGACTCCGCGGCCAAGGCGGTCCGCGGTTGCGTTGCCCCTATCCCGGCTGACGAGTACCGCGGGGCGACGCGTATTCGCCTCACTGCCGCGGGCGGGTTCGAAGTCGACGATCCTGATCTCACCGCGCCTCATCGCCCAGCCCGTCTCCCGTGGTCTCGTCCCAGAGAAGGGCGTCGTCAGACCCAGCCCACTCGGTGAACGCGTCCTCGTAGGCCGCTTCGAGTTCAGCATCGCGGAGACGTCTGAGCGCGTCGCGGATCACTGCCGAACGAGAACCGAGACCCGACTCGCCCGCATAGCGATCGATCAGGGCCACGTCTTCCTCACTCAGACTGACACTGATTTTCATACCGTTCATCCTACCCTTGATGCGACCCCGGTGCGGGAGTGGCGCCGCACGATTACGCCGTGACGGCCGCACACGCCTCGCGGACCGCGACGTCCACCGGGTGGTCGTCCGGGACCGGACGCCATCCGGCCGGCAGGGGAGCGGTGGCGAGGTTCCGCCAGCCGCCGGGGGAGGCGGCGACGGCGAGCGGGTCGGCGGCGCCCAGGACGAGGAACCCGGCGTGGACCACCGCCTCCGCGGTCCGGGCCTCGGGGGAGTCGCGGTGACCGTCGGCGGCCAGCAGCGTGGCGGTCGAGTGCAGGTCGCGCAGGGCCGAGGCGAGGGTCGGCTCCGTGAGGCTCTGCCGTCGCCCTTCCTCGAGCTCGGCGAGCTCGCGCAGGACGCGGCGGGTGTCACCGCGGACCGCCCGGTGCGGGGCGCGGCGCCCGACCGCCCACACCACGACCAGGGCGACGGCGACGCCGACGACCGTGTCGAGGAGCCGCTCCCCGATGAGCCCCCACGGCTCGCCCTCGAGCCGCCCGCCGGTGGAGACCAGGAGCGCCAATGGGGTGATGAGGGTGACGGCGAGACCGTAGTTGCGGGCCACGAGCAACTCGATGGCGAACTGGAAGACCACGACCACGGCGACGATCCACCAGCCCGAAGGCTGGAGCAGGGCCAGGAGCAGGAAGATCCCGAGCCCGGCCAGGGTGCCGACGAGCCGGTGGACCGCCCGGTAGGTCCGCGCCACCCGGGGGCCGCCCTGGTGCAGGACGAGTGCAGAGAAGGCAATCACCCAGTACAGGTGCGTCTGGCCGGCGCCGGCGACCGCCGTGAGCACGAGGATCGACGCCGTGGTCGCGACGCCCACCGAGAGGGCGACGGACCACGGCTCGCCCGGCCGGCGCAGGCCGTCGGTGAGTCGTCGGCGCCACGAGCGGATGATCCTGCGCTCGTCGACGGCCAGCGCCTCGCCGGCGCGTCGGGCCTCCCCGGCGGTCGCCACCTCGACGTCCGAGCCCGCCTCGTCGTCGTCGATCCACCGCCCCGCGTCGGGGTTCCGGGGGTCCCACGCCGGGTCCACCCCCGGGACCAGGTGGTCGGTCGCGCGGCGGGCACGGCGGTCGTAGTCCTGGTGGGCGCGGGCGAGGCGAGCGGCGATCGCAGGGTCGGTCCGCCACATCCCCTCGGCGACCGCCTCGTCCGCGGCGGCGAGTGCCTGGGCGGCGGCGCGGTGGAGCGGGCGCCCCTCCGGCCCCGGCGTCGAGCGCGCGTAGTCCGCCACCGCGCGGGCGGCGGCGTCGACGGCCCGGCGCTCCGGCCGGCGCGGGTCGGCGAGCAGTTCGGCGAGGGTCACCGCGAGCGCCACGGCGGCGCCGACCGCCGTCATGCCCACGATCGTGCCCGGCGCGGTGCCGTGGTGGCCCGCCAGGTAGTTGGCGATGCCCGCGCAGAGGACGAGGAAGTACGAGCCCGGCGGGCCGACGCGCAGGGCCAGGCACAGCCCGGCGGTCACCATCGCGAGCAGGACCGCCGCGGCGGCGAAGAGCGGGGGAGAGGCGGCGGTGAACGCGCCGAGCGCGGTGGACCCGACCAGCGCGAGGCCGATCGTGCCCACGGTCGCGAGCCGGCGTCGCAGGGCGGCCTCGGGCGCGTAGAGGACGGCGAAGGTGCCGGTCACGCAGAGCAGGCCGAGGTCGAGTCGGCCGAGAGCCGTTGGGACGCCGAGGCACAGCAGGACGGTGAGCGCGGCCTTGGTCGCGGGTCGGATGCGGGACGGGCCGGGGGCGAGCGTGACGAGGGCGCGGAGGTGCTCGGGGAGAGTGGAGGCCGCCATGACGGTTCCAGCCTAGGCCCGGACCGGGCGTGATGGCTTGCTCCACACCAGGCGATACCGCCACAGGGGGAGATGCCGCCATCGGACGCCCGGCAGGGTCGCCGCGGCGGTCGCCCTCACCTCGTCGTAGGAATGCGGGGGAGCCTCCACCACCGGCGCCGAGTGCTGCCAGTAGCCGCGGCGCGCCGAGTACCACCGGTGCTGGATCGCGCCGACGACGCCGTGGAGATGGTCGCGAACGGTCGTCGGCCGGGCCAACCCGATCACCACGAGCACACCGCCGGGGGCGGTGAGGTCGGCGAGCCGCGAGAGCGCCTCACCCGGGTCGCCGAGGTGGTGCAGCGTCGCGATCGAGGCGACCACGTCGAACCGACGCCCGATGTCGTGCGTCAGGACGTCGCCGTGGATCCATGACACGTCGTGGTGGGAGCGGCGCGCCAGGTCGAGGACCGTCTCGTCGAGGTCGATCGCCGAGACCTCGGGCACCACCGAGCGAAGGTCGCCGGCGAGCAGGCCGTCCCCCGTACCCACGTCCAGGGCCGACCGTGCGTGCGCCGGGACCCGGTCGAGGACGTGACGGTGGTAGTGGAGGTTGTGGTTCCACCGGGTCGCGTCCGCCACCGCGTCAGCTCGCCTTCCCGAAGCGCTTGTGCAGCGCCTGCTTGCTCACGCCGAGGACGCGACCGATCTCGGCCCAGCTCATGCCGTGGATCCGCGCGTGGCGGACGGCCGCCGCCTCCTCTCGGGCCAGGTCGCGCTTGGCCGTGGCGATGGCCGCGAGGCGCCCGACGGGCGTGTCCGGCTCGTCGCCGCTGCTGATCCCGGTCCTCATGTCGCCCACCTCCGCCGTCAACCTACACTGACGCAGCAGGAGTCGTCAACCATGATTGACGGTAGCGAGGTACCGCCAGATCTCGCCCGGCCCGTCGTAGCGGGCCCCACCGTCCTGGCCCCACCGGCCGGAGAGGGTGGGGAACGAGTGACCGGCGTGGTCCACCACGACGAGCCGCACCGGGTGGTCGCCGTTCCACGTGGTGGTCTCGGCATCGCCGTCGCGCACCGCCTTCGGAGCCGGGCCCACGATCCCGTTGCGCTCGGCGTACCAGCGAGCGCCATCGGCGGCCGAGACCACCTCGCCGCGCGACCGGGCGAACGGACCCGACCCCACGCTCACCTCGCCGCCGTCGACCGGGTTGATCCGGTCCTCACGGGCCTGGAGGAACATGACCGGCACCGCTTCGCCCGCGTCCGCGCACGACTGGTTGTCCGGGGCGGGCGGGTTGGCGGCCACCACCGCGACGCCGTCGACGAGGTCGGGCGCCTCGAGTGCGAGGCGCATGGCCATGTGTCCGCCACTCGAGAAGCCGAGCGCGTGGACCGGTCCGGTCGCACCCAGCTCGGCGACCACCGCGCGCATGAACCCCACGTCGTCGAGCCCCTGCTCCTTGGCCGGCCAGTCACCCTCGACGCGGCACTCGTTCCAATTGTTCTCGTAGCCGTCCACATACGCCACGCGGAACCCGTCCCGGTCGGCGAGCCGCTCGAGGTCGGGGCCGATCCCGGTCCGGATGCCCTGACCCGTGTCACCGGTGCCGTGCATCACCAGCAGCAGCGGCGCGGCCGGGTCGTCGGCCACGGCGGGTGGGGAGTACACGGACCACGTGCGGGTCAGCCCGTCGATCATCGCGGAGTGCGCCGGGGCTTCCGGGGACACGGCCGCCTGTCCCGTCCCGGCCGGTTCCGGGTTCTCGGTGCCCCTCGACGACGACGTGCACCCCGCACAGAGCAGGACGCCGGCGAGGAGCAGTGGGAGCGGGCGGCGGAGAACGGTACGCACGGCCTCGAGTGTGCCGATTCTGCCGGCGCCGTGCCGGAGCGTAGAATGCAGCGCATGTATTCGGGTACCGCTCTCATGAAGCCCTGGTCCCGCCGCTGACGGCGGCAGGGTTCACCTTCACATCTTCCGTAGTTCTCTGCGCGCCGTCCTGGCGACCTGCCGGGCGGCCTTCTGTCGTGCTGCCCGGCTCCATGACGAGCCGAAGAGAGCACCGTGCACGAGCACCCTCATCTCCCCGCGGGCCATCGCGCCCACATCCGCGCCACCGGCGTCCACATCACCCTGGGCAGCAGGTCCGTCCTCCGGGGCGTTGACCTCACCGTCTCCGCCGCCTCCCGGCTGGCGATCGTCGGCGAGAACGGCCGGGGCAAGACCACACTTCTCCACATCCTCGCCGGGTCGATCCCGCCCGATTCCGGCACCGTCTCCCGGGTCGGCACCCTGGCGCTCGTCGAGCAACACCTCCACGCCTACGCCGGCCGCACGGTCGGCGACGAGGTCGCGCTGGCGGTCCGGCACTCCGCGACGGCCCTGGCCGATCTCGACCGGGCCACCGCGGCGCTCACCGCCGGCGAGCCGGGAGCCGACGACACCTACGCCGCAGCCCTCGACCGCGCCACCGTCCTCGACGCCTGGGACGCCGACCGCCGGGTGGACATCGCGCTCGCCGGCCTCGACGCCTGTACCGACCGCGGGCGGCCGCTGGCCTCGCTCTCGGTGGGGCAGTGCTACCGCGTGCGCCTGGCCTGTGTCCTCGGCGCCCGCCACGACCTGCTGCTGCTGGACGAGCCCACCAACCACCTCGACGCCTCCGGGCTGGCCTTCCTCACCGACCGGCTACGGGACCTGGCCGGCGGGTTCGCGGTGGTGAGCCACGACCGCGCGCTCCTGCGGGACGTGGCAGCCGAGTTCTGCGACCTCGACCCGAGCGAGGACGGCCGGCCGAGGCTGTACGCCGGCGGGTACGACTCGTGGCTCGACGGACGCCGCCGGGAACGGCTGCGCTGGGAGCAGGACCACGCCGCCCAGGTGGACGAGCGGGCGCGGCTGGCGCAGGCCGCCGAGGACGCCCGGGGGCGCCTGCAGTCGGGCTGGCGCCCCGAGAAGGGACACGGCAAGCACCAGCGCGCCACCCGCGCGGCCGGGGCGGTCCAGGCGTTCAACCGCCGACGCGAGGAGCTGGAGCGCCACCGCATCACGGTGCCCGAACCGCCGATGCGCCTGCGGTGGCCGTCCTGGCGCACTGCCGCCGGGCGGTCGGTCCTGGACTGCGTCGGGGTGCGGGTCGCCGACCGACTCGAGGTGCCGGTATCGCTGGCGATCGACGTCGGGGACCGCCTGTTGGTGACGGGCGAGAACGGCGCGGGCAAGTCCACCCTGCTTGCGGTCCTCGCCGACCGTCTCGAGCCCACGGCCGGTACCGTCACCCGACATCCCGAGGCGCGGATCAGCACCCTCGCCCAGGAGGTGCCCGAGTGGGACGATCGACGCACCGCGTCGGAGGTCTACACCGAGCACACGCGGCGTCTCGGCGTGGGGTCCGCGCCGGGGCTGACGTCGACGGGGCTGCTCGACGCGGAGGCGGTCCGCACCCCGGTGGGGCGGATGTCGCAGGGCCAACAGCGCCGCCTGCACCTGGCGCTGTGCCTGGCCGAGCGGCCCGACCTGCTCGTCCTGGACGAGCCGACCAACCATCTGTCGTCGGCGCTCGTCGACGAGCTCACCGAGGCGATCCGGGCGGCCTCCTGCGCGATACTCGTCGCTACCCACGACCGACAGCTCCTGCGGGACCTGTCCGACTGGCCGCGGCTGCATCTGGCGGCAGAGGACCGCACCGGTCCGCCGGCCGTCGTATCGTCCGGACATGGAGGACTACGACGTCAAACGGAATCGCCGTGACCTGTACGCGCCGCGGGCGGGGCGCATCGACGTCGTCGACGTCCCGTCCCTGCGCTACCTCATGGCCGACGGCGCCGGCGACCCCGACACCTCCGCCGACTACCGCGCCGTTGTCGAGGCCCTGTTCACCTGCTCGTACGCGGTGCGCAAGGCCTGCATCAGGGAGCTGGGGCGCAAGCACACCGTGGGCCCGCTCGAGGGGCTGTGGTCGGCGCGGGACATGGAGCTATTCCACACCCGCGACAAGGCGGCGTGGGAGTGGACCCTGATGATCGTGCAGCCGGAGTGGGTCACCGCCGAGCTCGCCGCAACGGCCGTAGAGACAGCGACGACGACGAGGTCTCCCGGCGCGGGGGAGCGGGTGCGGTTCGCGGAGTACGCCGAGGGCCCGAGCGTGCAGACGCTGCACGTGGGCCCCTACGACGCCGAGGGCCCGACCATCGCCCGCCTCCACGAGTTCGCCGCCGCCGAGGGGTACGCGCTGACCGGGCGGCACCACGAGATCTACCTCTCGGACGTGCGGAGGACCGACCCGGCGCGGCTGCGGACCATCCTGCGGCAGCCGATCGCTCGCGCCGGGGTCGGTGAACGCCGGGCGCAGTGAACGTCGCTCAGTGAACCCCGCCGACCTCGACCAGCAGAACCCCGCCGATGATGAGCAGGATGCCCACTCCCATCAGCGGGGTGAGCGGTTCGCCGAACAGGGCCCGGCTCGCCAGGGCGGTGAGCGCCACGCCGACGGCCGACCAGACCCCGTACGCCACGCCGAGGGGGAGCCCGCCGGCCAGCGCGACCGAGAGCAGCACGAACGCCGTCACGTAACCGGCCACCACGACGCCGTAGAAGGCCCGGCGTCCCAGCGCCGCCATCCGGAGCGAGAGCGTCGCGCATATCTCGACTCCGATCGCGCCGGCGAGGGCGAGCCACGCCGCCGTCATCGCACACCCGCCCCGGCCCGCCGCGCCCGGTCGGAGCCGAGCTCCACCACGAGGACCCCGACGACGATGAGCGCCATGCCGAGCAGCATGACCGGGGTGAACGGCTCGCCGAACACCGCCGCCGAGAGCAGGGCCGTGGTCGTGACACCGAGCGCCGACCAGATCCCGTAGGCCACACCCAGCGGTAGCCCGAGCCGCAGGACCCGGGCCAGCAGCAGGAACGAGGCGAGGTAGCCGACCGCGACCGCCGCGTAGAACGCGGGCTGCGCGAGCGCGGCCTTGAGCGACATCGTCGCCGTCACCTCGGTGGCGACGGCGCCCAGGAGCAGCATCCATCGGAGCACGCTGGATGACGCTACTCGAGCGGTGTCGGCCGACGCGCGGGCGACCGTATGGTGGTCATCATGCAGGATGACTCGCACCCCTCGCCGTCGGACGATTCCGCCGTGGACGTGCTCATCGTGGGCGCGGGGATCTCCGGAATCAACGCCGCCTACCGGCTTCAGGAACGGTGCCCGGACCTGAGTTACGCATTGGTCGAGGGCCGCTCGCGGCTCGGCGGGACCTGGGACCTGTTCCGGTATCCGGGGATCCGATCGGACTCGGACTTCTTCACCCTCGCGTTCCCGTTCCACCCGTGGACCGGCCGGGACGCGATCGTCGACGGCGACGAGATCCTCGACTACCTGGAGGAGGTGGTGCGGACCCACGGGATCGCCGACCACCTGCGGATGGACACGATGGTCCACGCGGCCGACTGGGCGTCCGAGGACGCGCGGTGGACCGTGTCGTGCACGGTCGCCGGCGAGCCGCGCACGATCTCGGCGCGGTTCGTCGTGATGTGCACCGGCTACTACGACTACGAGGCGCCGTACGACCCCGGATTCGCCGGCACCGACGACTTCGCCGGCACCCTCGTGCATCCGCAGTTCTGGCCAGAGGATCTCGAGGTGGCGGGCCGGCGGATCGCCGTGATCGGCTCGGGAGCCACAGCGATCACCCTCGTGCCCGCGCTGGCCGAGCGGGGCGCCGAGGTGACGATGGTGCAGCGCACGCCGTCGTACGTCCTGTCCCGCCCGCGGCGCGACGTGGTGGCCGACGCCGCCCGGAGGATCCTGCCGGCCGGTGCCGCGCACCGGTTCGTGCGTGCCAAGAACACCACGCTGCAGTGGGGACTGTTCCAGGTCAGCCGCCGTTTTCCCCAGGCCATGCGGGGCCTGCTCCGCAAGGGTGCGATCGCCGGGACCGGCTCCGAGGCGCTGGTGGACGAGCACTTCGATCCGCCGTACGACCCGTGGGACCAGCGCCTGTGCATCGCGCCGCGGGGCGACTTCTTCCGCGCCCTGCGCGATGGGGGAGCGACGATGGTCACCGGACACATCGAGCGCTTCGTGCCCGAAGGGCTGCGGCTCACCGACGGCCGGGTTGTCGAGGCCGACGTGGTGGTGACGGCGACGGGTCTGCAGCTCCAGCTCCTCGGCGGCATCGAGGTGAGTCTCGACGGCATCCCGGTGGAGAGCGCCGAGACGGTCGTCTACCGGGGTGCCATGCTGGGCGGGATCCCGAACCTCGCGTTCTGTGTGGGATACATCAACTTGTCGTGGACGATGCGCTCGGACATGAGCTCGCGGCTCGTCGCGCGGATCCTTCGGCGGCTCGTCGACTCGGGCGCGCGCTACGTCGTGCCGACACCGCCGGCGGACCTCGGGCCGACTGGACCGTTGCTCAACATGCAGTCGGGATACCTTGCACGAGCAGCGGACCTCATGCCGCGGTCGACCGACACCTACCCGTGGGCCATGAAGCAGAACTTCTTTGCCGACGCCTGGTCCACCAATCGGGCGGACCTGGACGACGGACTCCGTTGGGAAGGCGCAACGGCGTCGACCCGCTGACCCGCCAACCATCCCCGAAACGTCACAGTGACGTTTCGCGGGCGCACGGGGAGGGCCTCGGAGAGCGGGCCCGTCCACCAAGCGAGACCGACGCTCAAACCGAGCGCCCGGGTCGGCATGCTGCAGACCGACACGCTCCGGGGGCCGGGCACGCCCGGACACCGTCGAGTCCGGGCGCAGTTTGAGAATCCGTGGGCGAGCCTCACGGATCGGAGGTGTACGCCGACGCATCGTGACCATCGGCGAGAGTTTGCGGCACCGGCGGAACACCGGGCGCCGCGCCGCGGAACGGGCGCCGGCGCGCAGGCCAGACGGGGTTCACCCCTTCCGCGCACGTCACCCTAGTGCCGATAATCTACATTATGTTAAGTCGACGATGCCGAGTTGTAGATTCCGCGAACTCGACCCCTCCCCGAACTGCCCCTCGCCCGTAGTGCCCGACAGCCCGCGTGACCTGCGCGTGAACACGTGCCGGACCAGCGCTTCGGCCCTTGCCACGCCGTGACCGTCGGCCGATGACGGGATGGTGGGCGGCGCTGCTACCTGCGGCCTCTTGTGGCGATTCGCATTTCATGCGACACTTTCGCACAACACGCGAGCCATTTTTGGGCGGTGCGAGATGTCGCAGCAGGATC